>JAICNB010000033.1 GCA_025928935.1 Acidimicrobiia bacterium | reverse complement strand
GGGGATGAACCCAAGAGAGACGATCGAGCTCACCGAGCTCATCGGAAGGCTTCGCAGTGAGCGGGCCTACACCATCGTGCTCATCGAGCACGACATGCAGGTGGTGCGCAACGTGTCGGATCGGGTGGTGGTGCTCGACCACGGGGTCAAGCTCACCGAGGGCTCATACGACGAGGTGTCGACCAACGAAAAAGTCATCGAGGCCTATCTGGGCCGACCCGCGGAACTGGGCGCATGACCGGTAACGGAGCCACCCCGATCCTCTCCCTGAAAGGCGTCAACACCCACTACGGCGCCGCCCACATCCTCAAAGATGTCGACATCGACATCTACTCGGGGGAGATGGTCTGTCTGCTCGGGGGCAATGCATCTGGGAAGACCACCACTTTGAAGACGATGCTCGGCTACCTGAAGCCGTCTGCGGGAGCGGTCTACATGGACGGCGAGAACGTGAATGGGTGGAGCACGGCCCAACGGGTGGGACATGGGCTGACGATGGTCCCCGAGAACCGGCGTCTCTTCAAGCGAATGACGGTGAGGGAGAACCTCGAGATCGGGGCGTACCTTCGTGAGGGACAGACTCTGGACGACGACTACGAGAGGGTTTTCGAGATGTTCCCCAGAGTCAAGGAGCGTCTCACCCAGAAGGCGGGAACGCTATCCGGAGGCGAGCAGCAGATGGTGGCGATGGGACGGGCCCTGATGGCCCAGCCCAAGGTCCTGCTCATGGACGAGCCCTCGATGGGACTTGCCCCGGTGCTGGTGGCCCAGAACTTCGAGATCATCAAGCAGATCAACGACGCGGGGGTGACCGTCTTCGTCGTCGAGCAGAACGCCAACATGGCGCTCTCCATCGCCGACCGCGGTTACGTGCTCCAGACGGGCAAGATCGTGCTCAGTGACACCTCACAGGCTCTGATGGCCAACCCGCAGATGCGGGCTGCCTATCTGGGTGACGTCTGATCTGACGGGTCGAGAGTCGCCGGGTCATCCTCGACGAGTGAGGGCAACTCCTGGGTGTCGAAAAGCCTGGTCTGATTGGGTTGACGACGTCTGATCCCGGCGATGCGATCGGGTGGATCGGTGTACTCGATCATGTGCTGACTGGCCTCGCCCCATGTCTCGCCGAGGATCCTGGTCCGCCACAGGTGACCAACGATGATCCTGATGGCCGCAGTCATCGGGACCGCAACCAGGACGCCGAGCAGCCCGGCCACCGTCCCGCCGATGATCAAGGCGAGCACGATGACCAGCGGCGACAGGTTGACCCGCGTCCGTTGCACCAGGGGCGTGATGACGTGATTGTCGACCTGCTGGATGGCGATCATGATCAGCACCGCCCAGATCGCCTGGCTCACGCTGCCGTTGAGCAGCGCGACCAGAACGGCCAGGGCGCCACCGACCACCGGGCCCATGAAAGGGATCAGATTGAGGAATCCGGCGATGATCCCGATCAGCAGCCAGAAGGGCAGGTCGATCAGCCACATGCCCAGGCTGGAGGCTGCCCCGACGATGATCGCCACCAGGAGCTGTCCCCGGACGAACGAGCTGAGCGCCGTCCCTACCTGCCCCGACACGAAGGCGAACTCCTCACGGTGTTTCGGCGGCGTCATATCGAGGGTGTTGGCCTTGAAGTTCTCCAGGTCGATCAGGATGTACATGGCGAGAATCGGCGCCAGCCCGAGTACGGCAATCGCCTCGGCCACTCCCCGGATCACCTGGCCCGCCCCGGCCCCGAACCCGAGAAGCAGGTTCTGCACGGTCTCCTGATTGGCCGGATCGTTCAGCCAGGCCTCGATCGCATCCTGGCTCAGCAACTCGTCCACATCCAGGCCCAGGCTGGCGCCGACCTCCCTCACCCAGTTGATCCCGGCCAGGTAGAGATCGGGAAGCCTCTGACCGAACTCGGCCGCCTGCTCTCTGATGGTCGGAAAAACCAGGGCGCCAATGGCAATCACCACGCCGACCAGAACCAAAAGAGCGAGAACGGCTGCCACCGGGCGTGGCATGAAGCGCTCGAGGAAACGGACGAAAGGCTCGAGCAGGAAGACGATCCCGGCGCCGAACGCGATGGGCAGCCAGATGACACGAATCGATCCGGCCACGATCAGCAGGACATAGGCGAGTGCGACCGCCCCCACCACGATCCAGATGGTCAGTGCGACGCGCTTCAGCCGCTCAGAGGGCACGGTTTGGGAGTGTAACTAGTGGTCTATGGAGGGTCGCTAACCCCCGCTGACCGTGAGGGAAGAACCCTCGCCCACCGAGATGACCCACCCCTCACCAGGTGTGGGGCTCTGAAACCCATCGTCACTCGTCGTCCAGCCCGATGGCACGATGGCATCGCCGACGACCCGAGCCGGAGCGCTCGCGGGCAGCGCGATCTCGAACGTGCCCGACACCGTGACCACCGCGTTTACGGTCGCCACTCCCAGCGAGACCGATCCTCCCCCGTCGATCTGCAATGAGGAGAGCCTGACACGGGTCAGGTCTGCGTCGACCTCGCCGGCCAGGGACAAGCTCCAGGTTGGCGCCTCATCGAGATCGAGAGACCAGCCCGCGAAGGTGTACAGGCCGGGGTCGGGCGAGGGCTCGAGGGCTACCGAGATGTTGGGCCCTTGTAGCTGCTCGACGGCCATCGGTGGGCCGACGTTCCCCCCGCTGCGAATCGGCTCGACGGCGTAGAGAAACCCGGACTGGCCGGATCCGACGTCCAGCGCGCCATCGATCCGGGCCGACAGGGCCGCGGTGATGACCGACCCCGCCTGTGGCCCGTTGAGCCCGACCGACGCAGACGGCATGATCGTCCAGGCGCGGACATGACCTGTGAGAAATGCTGCCAGGGCCATGACCGAGATGATGGCGACGAGGGCGGAGAGTCGCACCCTTCCCCAGCGTCGCCCCCTGGAGAGCAAGGCGAGGCCGATCAGCAGCAGCCATGCCGGCCACCAGGACAGGAGGTCCACCAACACGGAGCGGCTCAGCAAGCCAATAGAGATGGCGATGAGGATCAGAAGGAGAGCGAGAACCGGCAGGATCCAGGCCCTGGGCACGCCGCGGCGTGGCCCCGCGGCGCGGTTAGTCATTCGGTGTATCCGGCGCCCAGGACCAGGATCACGTCGGTCCCTGTCTGTAACTCGGGGTCGGGGATCGGCTCGACGATCGCCCCGGGCAGGAACGGGAGGAGCGCGTTGGCCTCGGCTGCGAAGCCTTCGTGATACCACACCCGGGACTGATCTTGTTGCGGTTCGATGTCGTCCGCCTGCTGGGTCTGGTAGCCGGCGTCGGCCAGTTCCTGCGTCTTCCGCCCGGCGGCACCGGCCAACCCGATCGAGTTGAGCACGATGACACGGATCTCCTGGGGTGGGCGAACCGGCACCGCAGTCGTGGCCGGGGCAGCGGTGGTGGCAGGGGTGGTCGTGGCGGGGGTGGTGCTGGTGGTGACGGTGGGCTCACTGGTGTCAGCCACGCTGCTGGTGGTCGACCCCGTCGTGCTCGCGCCCGCCTCGGCGTCAGGGTTACCGGCGATCAGGTAGAGGAGGAGGAACACCGCACCCCCGACAAGCACGATCCCCAACAACATCATGGTGAGGTCGCGATAGAAGGAATTCGAGGTCTCGGCGGCGTGACGGCCTTTGTTCACGAGGCTGCCTCCTCGTCGCGTGGCTCGATCAGGGCCCTGACCCGGGCCACGGTGAGCGGGTCGAGACGTCTCGCTTCGGGAGTGGAGACAATCCCGATCAGTCGCTCGTAGTAGATGGCCGTGGTCAGGCCGAGTCGATGCTCGATGGCCTGGTCCTTGGGACCGATCTCGTGCCACCAGCGGCTCTCGAATTCGAGGATGGAACGATCCTCTGCGCTCAACATGGCGATGAGCGTATTTCTGGACCCCTGTTTACCCGAGGATTTGGGTGGTCAGACGTCCTCGCCGCCGGGATCATCCCTGGAGCCGGGTACCGGAATCGAACCGATGACCTGCTGTTTACAAGACAGCTGCTCTACCGACTGAGCTAACCCGGCGTGCATCGGATTCTAGGGAGAGCCCGAAGCATCGCTCCTCACCCGCATCACCTCGAAGCAGGCCAGCGCAGCTGCCACCGAGGCGTTGAGACTTTCGGCCTCCGACGCCATCGGGATGGAGGCCAGCACGTCGCATCTCTTCTCGACGAGAGAGCTGAGACCCGAGCCCTCCGCGCCCACGACCACCGCCACCGGCTCTGTGAGCAGGGCCAACCCGAACAGAGAGTGCCCCGCGCCCGCCTGGAGACCGAGAATCCAGACCCCGCGGCCCTTGAGCCGGCTCAGAGCCTCGGGGATCGAGCCCACCATCGCCACCGAAAGGGTCTCCAAGGCCCCCGCTGCCGACTTGAACGCCGTCGGGGACAAGGGAGCCGCCCGTCTCGATGAGACCACCATCCCGGTCACCCCCGCAGCAAGAGCGCTGCGAGCGATCGCTCCGACGTTGTGGGGATCTTCGACATGGTCGAGCACGATCAGCGCCGCATCGGGCCCGGCCAGGTCGTCGAGATTGGCGGGCATGATCGGCTCGCATTCGGCGATCACACCCTGGGGGGCCTCGGTCTCGGCCATCGCCCGCAGATCTGGCACGATTCGGACCCGATCCGGTCCGACGACCTCGACGATGGATGCTATCTCAGACCTGTCCCGACGCCGCTCCTCGACCAATAGGCGGCGAACCCGGCCCGCCGCGGCGGCGGCGGCCACCGGGTGCAGGCCCTCGACCCTATTTCCGTAGCCAGCGGGTGCCATCGGGGCCATCCTCGAGGACGATTCCTGCATCCTCCAGCCCGAGGCGAATGGCGTCGGCATCCTCGAACCTTCGCTCCTCACGGGCCCTGGCCCTGAGCTCGACCAGCTGGTCGATCGCCTCGGGCCCCGCACCGTCGAGGCCGAATCGGGCAGGAAGATCGCCCAGATCGAGCGTCGTCTCGGCCGGCAACGCCGCGTCATCGAGCCCGAACACCCCCACGATCTCCTCCACGGCCCCGGCTACAGCCGAGGCGTCCTTACCCTCGTCGAGGGCGCGATTGCCGTCTCGGACCAGGTCGAACAGCAACGACACCGCCTCCGGGGTGGCGAAGTCCTCATCCATCACCTCGCGGAACCTGTCCAGCGCCCCAGGGTCGGGAGCTCCGGGCGTGGCCCGGTCACGGAAGCGTTGGAGACGGTCGAGGGCGTCTTCGGCCTCGGCGAGGAGCTCGTCGGAGTACTCGATCGGAGATCGGTAGTGGGCGCGGAGGAAGAGGAGACGAAGGGCGCGCCCCCCGTGTTTCTCGGCGATCGAGGCCAGGTCGACCACGATGCCTGTCGACTTGGCCATCTTCTCCCCTCCGAGGTTCACCATCCCGTTGTGGAGCCAGTAGCGGGCGAACGTGCCGCCGGTCGCCCCCTCGCTCTGGGCGATCTCGTTCTCGTGGTGGGGGAAG
The DNA here is from genome assembly GCA_025928935.1 of Acidimicrobiia bacterium. Taxonomy (GTDB): domain Bacteria; phylum Actinomycetota; class Acidimicrobiia; order Spongiisociales; family ZC4RG35; genus JARDZU01. The sequence continues at coordinate 28,759 of JAICNB010000033.1, read as the reverse complement.
ATCAGGTCGGTGCCTCCGCCGTGGATGTCGAAACCGTCGCCCAGATACTTGGTGGCCATGGCCGAGCACTCGATGTGCCATCCGGGCCGCCCCGGGCCCCACGGCGAGTCCCACCAGGGCTCACCGGGCTTGGCCCCCTTCCACAGAGCGAAATCGAGGGGGTCGTGCTTCGCCTCGCCGACCTCGATCCGGTACCCGGCGCGCAGCTCGTCCGGTTTGCGGCCGGAGAGACGCCCGTACTGCTCGTCCGCCCGTACCGAGAAATAGACGTCACCCCCGGCCGCATAAGCGAGACCGCGTTCGGCCAGTCTCTCGATCAGCTCGATTATCTCGGGGATGTGCTCGGTGGCCTTCGGTTCGATGTCAGGCCCGAGCACGCCCAACGCGTCGTATCCGGCCGCAAACCGCTCTGCCATCCGGACTGCCAGCAACTCGACGCTCTCACCGCTCTCTTCGGCCGCGGCGATGATCTTGTCCTCGATATCGGTCACGTTGCGGACGTACGTGACCTCATACCCCCTCCAGGCCAGGTATCGGCGGATCACATCGAAGGCAACGGCGGAGCGGCCGTGGCCGACATGTGGCTCGCTCTGCACGGTGGGCCCGCACACGTAGATCCCCACCCTGCCCTCATCCCGCGGCTCGAAGGGGACAACGGCGCGATGGATCGTGCTGTTGAGGCGGACCATCGGCGAGATCCTACGGCAGGGCGGTCACCGTGACCACGGCGACTGCGGCCAGACCCTCCCCACGACCGATGAACCCGAGACCGTCGGTGGTGGTCGCCTTGACAGAGACCAGTTCGACCACGACCCCCAGAGCCCGGGCCAGATTGGCCCTCATCAACGGGCGATGTGGGGCGATCCGGACGTCCTCGGCGATCACGGTGGCATCGAGGTGGGTCACCTGCCATCCGGCCCCGACCGCCATGGCGGCGGCCCGGGCGAGCAGGTCCAGTGAAACGGCGCCGGCCATCGAGGGATCGTCGGAGGGAAAGTGCTCCCCGATATCGGAGAGGGCGCAAGCCCCCAGCACCGCATCGGTCACGGCGTGGGCCAGGACGTCCCCGTCCGAGGTGGCGCTCACCCCTATACGGTCCGAGACCTCGACCCCGCCCAGAATCAGCGGTGGCTCACCATCGAGGGGATGGGCGTCGAACCCCCAGCCGACCCGGGTCATTCCTCGTCCGCGTCGACCTTGGGCAGGGCCCGGTCGAGACGCTTTACCGCCTCTTCTTCGTCGATCTCCAGGCTGAAGGCCAGCTCCGAGCTCAGGGTGAGACGGGCCTTGGACAGCATCCGCTTCAGAGCCGGGCTGATCCCCTTCGTCTGCTGGGCAAAAGACAGGTCACGGACAACCTCGGCGACCTGGAAGATGTCACCGGAGGTCATCTTCTCGTTGAGCACCTTGTACCAGCGGCTCCAGTTGGCCCCAGCCTCCTCGGGCTCGCCCTTGAGCGACTTGAGCACGTCGCGGGACTTGGTTTTCGAGATGACGGGACGGATCAGGTCCTCGACCCTGTCGAGCGGGACCATGACCGTCAGCTGCTCGGTGGCGATATCGAGGACGAAATAGTCCTGTTTCTTGCCCCCGAACTCCTGTCTGACCTTTTTCTGGATGGTGGCGGCCCCGTGTTGAGGGTGCACCACCTTGTCCCCTACCGCGTATTTGGTTGATGCTGCAGCCATGTGCGGGGGCGGATGTTACCGGTGCCAAACCTCAATCGAGGACGGGCTCCCACTCGTCCGCCGTGTCCTGCAAACGGTCGAAGAAGGCGCGCAACTGCCCGGCCCGGGTCTCCCCCACACCTTCCACCGACAGCAACTCGTCGACCCTGGCGTCGAGAAGGGAGGAGGCAGTGCCGAAGTGGCGGATGATGTCGTCCCTCACCGGGTCGGGGAGACGACCCACCTGGGAGAGGAGGCGGTAGCCACGGGGATCGGCGGGGTCGTCGATATCGGGAAACCCCATCTCCTTGCCCACCCGGCTGGGGTCTTCCAGGTCGTTGGAGGTCATGCCGCTCAGGTCTTCCATCGCCTGGCGGATCGTGCTGTTGCGGAGTGGCTTGATGTAGTCCCTCAGGACAGCTCTCTTGGTGAAGTCGACCCCGGCCATCAGATCGTTGAGCTGCAGGTAGACGATGCGCCCGTCTTCCCCCAAGGTGAGGGCGCGAGCCTCTACCACCCGGCCCAGCCGCTCCAACAGCTCCGCACGCTGGAGGACGGTGATAGCCGACCGATAAGTGGCCAGCCCCGCCGCCTCGAGTCGGGTCAGCTTGAGCTCGGCGTCGTCGAGCCGGCTGCGGAGGCGATCGAGGCTCTGCAGCTCCTGATTGACATGGGCCGCCACCTCCGTCGGGGAGGCGAGCTCGATCTTCTGACCCCCGTAAAACAGGGTCGCCACCTTGCGCCCCTCGCTGACCGCCACCACCGGTTTCCCGGTCTGCACCGCCATCCGCTCGGCGGTGCGGTGACGGGCGCCGGTCTCGTCGGTGGGGATCGTGCCATTGGGGATGAAGTGGACACCCGCCTCGAGGATGTTCGACCAGGAGTCGTCGAGAACGATTCCCCCATCCATCTTGGAGAGCTCGGCGAGACGGGCTGGGCTGAACACCGCAGATCGCAATGAGAACCCACCCGAGGATGCCTCGCTGACCTCCGCCCCGTCACCCAGGACGACGAGACCTCCCTTGCCCTGTTGGATGATGCGCTCGAGTGCCCTTCGCATCGGGGTGCCAGGTGCCAGACGTTCGAGCGTCTCGGTTATCGACGGTCCACCCACGGACGTCAAGGGTAGTTGATTCTCGCCCTGGCCATCAGGGGGAGTCGCAGTCATTTTTTGATTCGCCGGGGTCATTCGATGCCGGCAGACGCCAGCGCGTCACGAAGCCTCAGCTGCTTGCCTCCGATTGGGGCGATGCGGCGCTCGAGGCCCATCCGATCCAGCTCCTCGATGCGGCGGGTCTCCATCGGTATCGAGCGGATCTCGCCAGCCAGCCCGATCTCGCCCCAGGCCGCCATCCGGCCCAGCGGCCGATCCGTGTAGGACGAGGCAACGGCCAGGGCCACCGGCAAGTCACAGCCGGGCTCGTCTATGCGCCAGCCCCCGACCACGTTCACATAGACCTCCATGTCGTGGAGACGCAAGGAGCTGTGTCGATCGAGCACGGCCAGCACCTGGTTCACCCGGGTCGGATCGAGACCCCTGATCGATCTGCGGGGCTGGGCTTGCCTGGTGGGAGATACGAGCGCCTGGATCTCGACCAGGATCGAACGTCGCCCTTCCACAGCTGGATAGATGACGGTGCCCGGGACATCCGCCTCCCAGCCGTCGAGGAACAGCTTCGATGGATCGTCGACCTCGGCGAGACCCTCGCTCCTCATGTCGAACATGCCCGAGACGTGGGTGGCCCCGAAACGGTTCTTGATGCTGCGAAGGACACGGAACCCCCGGTCGGGATCTCCCTCGAGATACATGACGACATCCACCATGTGCTCCAGCATCTTCGGGCCGGCCAGCCCCCCCTCCTTGGTCACGTGTCCGACGAGAACCACGGCCACGCCGGTCGTCTTGGCCAGCCGGACCAGCCTGGCCGCGCTCTCCCGAACCTGGGCGACCCCGCCCGGGGCGGCGGCGATCTCGGGCACTCCTACCGTCTGGATCGAGTCGACGATCAGCAGACCCGGTCGATCCCGGTCTGCTCGCGCGACGATCGCATCGACGTCGTCGTCGGTCACCAGGCCGATCGCATCGTGCCCGATCCCGAGGCGGCCGGCCCGCATCGCCACCTGATCGGCGGACTCCTCGGCGCTGGCGACGATCACCGGGGAGCCGCGGTTGGCCATGGCACCGGCGAGCTGGAGCAGGAGAGTCGACTTCCCGACGCCGGGTTCGCCCCCGAGGAGCAACACGGATCCGGCTACCACCCCACCCCCGAGCACGCGGTCGATCTCGCCCCATCCGGTGGCCGAGCGGTGATCGGGCCACTCAGCCGCCGACCCCAGCCCCACCACCTCGGCCGCCACGATCGACGCCCCGTGTTTCCCCCCCATCTCGACGAGGGGCTCGGAAGACCCGCATTGAGGGCAGAAACCCATCCACTTGGCCGAGCGATGGCCACAGCTCTCACATCTGAACGCCAATTCCGAATACCTTCTCCAGTTAACGATTGCGCCGCTGAACGACGAATATCAAGGCCCCCACCAGTGCCGCGCACAGGATCGTGGTGGTCAGGACCGTGGCGATCGTCCAGGGCTCATGGGTTCTGATCGCCCACAAAAACATCCCGTGGCACAATAACTCTGAAGGAGGGATGTGGCCTCACGTAAATGTGAACAGTGCGGCGCGACTGTCGCGGCTGACGAGCAGTTCTGCCCGACGTGCGGCTCATTCCTCGATCCATTGGAGCCAACGCCCACCCGATCACGGGAAAATGTCATTTCGGTCAACTCCGACGGGAACTACGAGGAGTTCGAGCTCAGCTCCCCGCCCCCCGAATCCGAGCGCTCCGGTTCCAGCGGGGGGGTCGGTGAAGCCACCTGCCCCTCTTGCGGGGCGGTGAACCCGGCCAACAACCGTCATTGCCAGGAGTGCGGGGCGAGGCTCAGCCAGGGGCCCCTACCCACCGCTCCCCGGCCCGCGGTGCAGGCAACGGCCGGGGTTAGGGCCGCCCTAGCCATCAGCGCCCTGCTCTTCGGGGTGGTGGTGATCGCCCTCCTCTTCAACGTGTTCAACGGCGACGCGACCGCCTCGGCCTCATCGACCACGACACCGGCGGACATCAGCACCACCATCGCCGAGCTTGCTCCCATCGACGTGCTCGACGCCGAGTGCAGTCAGGAGGGGCTGGGCTCATTCGTTTGTGAGAACTTGATCGACGGCAGCGAGGCCGAGTACCAGTTCGACTACGAGGCGGTGCCCGAAGGCGAAGCCATCACCATCAGGCTCATCTTCGACCGGCCCACGGTCGTGCAGCGCATCGACTGGATCAACCTCGAGGACGCCACCCGGCTCAGGCGGAACTACCGGGCACAGGGCATCGTGATCGCAGCGGACAACTCGCTACAGCCGGTGCTCGTCCAGCTGGAGGACGTCGCCGGGAGTCAGCCTGTGGCCTTCGCCGCGCTGGACGCGACTTCGATCCAGATCACCATCGAGAGCGACTACCCGGCCGAGGTAGTCGACGAGGAAGTCTTCACCGAGATGGCGATCCAGGAGATCAGGGTGATCGGTCGCCCCGGCGGCGTCACCAACGGGACCAACGGGACGACCGGCACCACGCAGACCACGGTTCCCGGCTCCACGACCGTCGCTCCGACCACCACCGCAGCTTCCTGACCCGCCGCTCTCAGGCGGCGGCGACGCCGATCTCGAGACGTTGCAGCCCACGGAAGACCAGCGATTGGATGCGGCCCGAGGTCTCACGCAGCTCCAGGTCGGCGACGCGGGCAGTGAAACGGCCGAAGGCCGCCTCCAGCTCGACCCTGGCCAGGGGAGCGCCGACGCAGTAGTGCAAACCCGCCCCGAAGGAGACGTGTGGGTTGGGATCGCGACCCAGGTCGAGCTCCTCGTGATCCGGCCCGAAGACATCCGGATCGCGATTGGCCGAACCAAACAGCAATCCGACCTTCGACCCCTTCTCCAGACGGGTACCGGAGAGCTCGGTGTCGGCGAGCACCCACCGCTCGAACATCTGCAACGGCGAGTCGAACCGGAGCAGCTCGTCGACAGCCTGCTCGACCCCGGTCTCTCCTCCTCGCAACCGCTGGTATTGATCCCGGTTCCCGGCGAGTGCCAACAGACCGTTGCCTATGGCGTGCACGGTCGCCTCATGGCCGGCATTGAGGGTGAGGATCGAGGTCCCGACGATCTCTTCATCGGTCAACGTGTCGCCGCCGTCCTCCACTTCCAGCATCGATGAGATCAGGTCCTCCCCTTTCTTCCTCCGGCGCTGTTGGAGGACACCGGTCAGATACGCGACGAAGTCGATCGTCGCCTGCTCGGCGGCATCCCCATCCACCGAGCTCACGTTCTTGTCGAAGACCTTCACGATGGCGTGGCTCCATCGCAACACCTGCGCATGGTCCTCGCCTGGGATCCCCATCAACTCGGCGATCATCGCCACCGGGATCGGCGTGGCGAAGTCGTCGATGACTTCGAGCTTCCCCTCCTCCAACACCCGGTCCAGGATCTGGTCGGCCGCCCGCTCCAGCCGTGGGCGGAAGGCTTCCGATGACCGCCTCGTGAAGGCTTGAGACACCAGACGTCGCAGTCGGGTGTGCCGGGGTGGCTCGAGATCGATGAACGATTCGCGGATGTATCGAGACCAGGTGGGCCACTCCGGGGGGTAGATGCGCCGGTACAGGCCTTGATCGACCTCGGCCGAGTCGAGACGGTGGCGGAAGTCACGCCCGAAGTGCTCGCGGTCTCTCAAGATGGCCGACACGTCGGCGTGACGGGTGAAGAAAGTGAGCCCCCATGCAGGGTCGTAGAACACTGGGGAGCCCTTTCGCAGGTCCGCATACGTCGGGTACGGGTCCTCCAGAAACCCGGGATCGTACGGATCGAACCTCACCTAGAACCTGGAACCTAGAACGGGCGAAGCCCTTATCGGGCCTCGCCCTTGGCGTATCGAGCGCCATCGGCTGCGGGCATGCGCAGGTGTTGGGAAGCAGCCGCCAGGACGAGCAGGGTGATCACGTAGGGCAGGGCGGCGAGCAGTTGGTTGGAGACCTCCTCGACCTGCAGGTAGTAGAGCAGGAATGCGGCGCCGATCACGGTCTGGATCGTCGCCGCCCGGATCTTGGTCCGGGTGAACGAGTAGATGCCGTAGACGATGAGACCGATGGCGACCGCCAGGATGAAAGAACGGACGACCTCCGGGCCACGGAACCGCAGCGAGTCACCGAATCCGAAGACGAGCGAGCCACCGAGAACTCCCGCCGGCAGCCAGTTGCCGAAGATGAGAGCACCCAATCCGATGAAACCACGGCCCCCGGTCATGCCCTCCCGATAGATCCCGGCCTGGACGAGAACCAGGAATGCACCGGCCAGCCCGGAGAGGACACCCGAGATGACGACTCCGTAGTACTTCATCCGCAGCACGCGCACACCCAGTGATTCCGCCGCCCAGGGATCCTCACCACAGGAGCGGAGCCTCAGTCCCCACGGGGTCCGCCAAAGGAGCCAGGCAGTCAGCGGCACGAGGGCCAGGCCGATCAAGGTCAGCCAGTTCACCCCGCCGGTGAAGCCCCGGATGATCCCGGCCACGTCGGAGATGAAGAACAACTCGAGGTTCTCCAACCACCCGAAGAAATCGGGGGTGTCCCAGCCGAACAGGTTGCCACCGGCCAGGATTGGGAGGTCGACGTTGGAGATGCCGCCGACCGGCGGTGACTGGATCACAGAGCCACCGGTCTCGCCGGTGTACACGATCGAGGACAGGAAGCGCATCGCACCGAGGCCGAGGATGTTGATGGCGACACCGGAGACGATGTGGTCGACGTTGAAGGTGACAGTGGCCAGGGCGTGGAGTAGGCCGAAAATCGCACCCCCGGCGATGCCCAGCAGCACCCCCTCCCAGGGGCCGAACATCCAGGCCCCCCATGCCGCGAACCAGGTGCCGGCGATCATCATGCCCTCGAGGCCGATGTTCACCACGCCGGAGCGCTCCGAGTAGAGACCCCCCAAGCCGGCGAGCAGGATGGGAATGGCGAGTCGGAGTGCGGCGCTGGCGGTGCTTCGCGAGGTGAGGTCCGAGGTCCCGGTGATCACCTCGGCGATGGTCATCACCAGGATGGCGACCAGAGCGATCACCACGATTCGGGTGCGCCGCCCGGCCTGTCGGTAACGGTCGGCGAGCGCGGTCATGCCGCCACCGCCGGGGCGTCGGGTGCCGTATCGGTGGCTGCCGCGGCGGCGGCGATGACCCGACGGTTGACGTACCGCGAGATCACCTCGTAGACGATGACCACGGCCAGGACGACGATGCCCTGGATGATGGTGACGATCTCTTTCGGAACGCTCACCAGGTCGAGGATCAGCGACGAGCGCTGCATGAAGCCGAACAGCAACGCCCCGAAGGCCATCCCCACCGGGTGGTTACGGCCCAGCAGGGCGACGGCGATGCCGTTGAAGCCGAAGTTGCGAGGAAAGTCCTGCGGATACTGGTGATAGAAGCCGAGCAAAGGGGCGATGCCGACCAGGCCGGCCAGGGCGCCCGAGATCAGCATCGTCCTGATGACCATCCTCTTGGGGTCGACCCCGCTTGCGCTGGCGGCGGTCGGGTTGACCCCGCTCGAGCGCAGGTCGTATCCGAACCGGCTCTTGTTGACCAGGTAGTGGTAGGCGATGCCGAGGACGATGGCGATGAGGAGGAACCCGTGGAGGTTGGCCCCCGCCCTGGCCTCGATGCCGAACCACCCCAGGATCGGGTTGAGCGACGGGATCCAGCCCGTCTCCGGGATGAGGTCGGTGGCGATGGTGAGGCCGGCTGTCTCCGCCCGGAACACGTTGAGGAAGAGATAGGCGCTGAGAGCGAGGGCGATGTAGTTGAGCATGATCGTCGAGATCACCTCATGGACGCCTCGCTTCACCTTGAGCATGGCGGGCATCCATGCCCAGAAGGCGCCCACCCCCGCCGCCACCAGCAGGATCGCCGAGACGTGGAGGATCGGTGTGATCGAGAACTGGGCCCCGACGTAGGCCGCGAACAGGGCGGCGATCAGGTAAGCCCCCTCGACCCCTATGTTGAACAGACCCATCTTGAAGCCGATCCCCACCGCCAGCGCCGAGACGAAGAGGGGAAGGGCATTGTTGACCGTGATGATCAGCGACTCCGTGCTCGTCCCGAAGGACAACATCTCCTGGTAGGCGGTGATCGGGTTGATGTCGACCAGGAGCAGGGCCAGGGCGGCGATCCCGAATGCGATCACCAGAGCGATGAGCGGGGCTACGACCGTGGTGAGGAGACGCCCGCTCTTCACGAGGCCTTCTTCTCGCCTGCCCCGGTCATGTACGAGCCGAGTATCTCGGGGGTGATCTCGGCCGGATCCAGCCTGGCCACGAAGCGGCCCTCGAAGAGGACATGGATGGTGTCGGAGAGACCGATCAGCTCGTCGAGATCCGCCGAGATGAGCAAGATCCCCATCCCGGCGGCACGCGCCGTCTTCAATTCCTCCCACACCGCCGCCTGCGCCCCGATGTCGATGCCTCGGGTGGGTTGGGCGGCAATGAGCACCACCGGCCCCGCCATGATCTCACGACCGACCACCAGCTTCTGCTGGTTCCCACCGGAGAGGGCTGCAGCCGGCACGTCGACGTTGGGCGTCATCACATCGAAGCGGCGGACGATCTCCTCGGTCTGTTCCCGCGCGCCCCTCTTGTCGATCCAGATCCCGTTGGCGTAGGGCTCCTTCGCCTGATGGCCGAGGGCGGCGTTCTCCCAGAGGGGCGATGGGAGAAGCAGCCCCTGTCGATGGCGATCCTCGGGTATCAGGCCTATGCCGGCCTCGCGGCGCTCCCGGGTCGGGATGTCTTTGAGCGAGGCGCCATCGAGAGTTATCTCACCGGTCGACTCAGGTCTGAGCCCGATGATCGAATCCACGAGCTGCGTCTGACCGTTGCCGTCGACACCGGCCACACCGACGATCTCCCCGGCATGGACCTCGAAGCCGATTCCGTCGAGCTCCGACCGGCCCGTCTCCGATTGCAGGCTCAGGTCCGCGACCCGAAGAAGAACCTTCTCCTGGACCGTCGATTCCCGGGTTTCCGGAGAAGGCAGCTCCGATCCGATCATCATCTCGGCCAGTTGACGGGCGTCGACTTCGGACGGGGTGGTGGTCCCAACCGTCTGCCCGTCACGCATCACGGTTATGTGATCGGCGATCGCCAGCACCTCGTCGAGCTTGTGGGAGATGAAGATGATGGTGTGACCTTCACCCTTCAGGTTCAGGCACGATCTGAACAGATCGGTCACCTCCTGGGGCACGAGAACCGCAGTGGGCTCGTCGAGGATGAGTATGCGTGCCCCCCGGTAGAGCACCTTGATTATCTCCACCCGCTGCCGCTCTCCGACCGAGAGACTCTCCACCTTCTGATCCGGGTCGAGCCGGAGTCCGTAGGCGTTGCCGAGGTGCCTGATCCTCTCCGCGGCCGAATCGAAGTCGATCATCACCCCCGATCGAGGCTCCGAGCCGAGGATGACGTTCTCCAGGACGGTGAGGTTGTCAGCCAGCATGAAATGCTGGTGGACCATGCCGATGCCGGCGTCGATGGCCTCCTTGGGCGTTCGGAAGCTCACCTGCTCACCGTCGATCCTGATCGTTCCCTCGTCGGGGCGGACCATCCCGTAGATGATCTTCATCAGAGTCGACTTGCCGGCCCCGTTCTCCCCGACGACTGCGTGGATCTCACTGTCGACGACGGTGAGCTCGACGTCTTTGTTGGCCACAACCCCCGGATACCGCTTGGTGACGCCCTCCAGCTGTAGTGCGGGTGCCTCGCCCATCTCCCCAATCCATTAGCCGCAGTCCAAATTGAACGCCGGGCCCAGGATCCCGGGCCCGGCGCAAGTTAGCAGGTGGCCTTCGGTCAGGCTCCTGGCTCGGTGGGGACTTCGATCTCGCCGTCGATGATCTGTTGGGCGTATCCGTCCAGATCCCCGGTTATGTCGTCGATGAAGCCACCGCTGGTCGCGTAACCGATTCCGCCTTCGGCCAGGCCGAGACGGGTCTCGCCGGGGGTGAAGGCATCGTTGAGGAAGTCGACGATCGCCTTGTCGACGGCGACATCGACCCGCTTCAGCATCGAGGTCAGGATGTGCTCCTTGAGAGCGTCATCCGGCACCGAGTTGTACTGGTCGGCATCCACTCCGATGGCCCACAGGTGCGTGTCGTCGGTCGACTGCTCGTCTGCGGCCTGGAACAGACCCAGACCGGAGCCTCCGGCGGCGTGGAAGATCACATCGGCCCCCTGGCCGAACAGGGCGAGGGCGGCCTCTTTGCCCTTGACCGGGTCGTTGAATCCGGTGAAGTCCGGAACCTGGGTCAGGTAGACCGCAGGAAGGATGGTGATGTCGGGGTTGGCCGCCGCCACACCTGCCTCGAATCCGGCCTGGAACTTCAGGATGAGCGGAGTCTCGACGCCCCCGATGAAGCCAACAGTCCCGCTGGTGCTCTTCAGCGCAGCGGCGACACCCATCAGGAACGAGCCCTGCTCCTCAGAGAACAACATGCATCGCACGTTGGGCATCTCCACCACCGTGAAGGTGTCGTCCTGCGGGCAGTCGTCGGTGATGGCGAACAAGGTGTCCGGGAACTCGGTCCCCACCCGCCACACGTTCTGAGCGAACGCGAAGCCATTGGCGACGATCATCTCCATCCCTGCCTCGGCCAGGAGCCGAAGGTTCTCTTCGCGGTTCTCACCACCGGCGTCCGGGGCGAGCTCGTTGCCCGTTATCCCATACTCGGCGATGGCGTTGTCCCAGGCGGCGGCGGCGAGGTCGTTGAACGACAGGTCGCCACGCCCCCCGACGTCGAAGGCCATGCCCACGGTGCGACCGGTGCCGTCCGGGGCGGCGGCAGCCGTCGTGCTCGTCTCACCAGCGGCCGAGGTGGTGGTGTCGCCACCCGCCGTGGTGGTGGGCTCGGCGGCAGCCGAGGTGGTGGTGTCACCACCCGCTGTTGTGGTGGTATCCCCGCCCTCACCGTCGCCACAGGCCGCAAGCACCAGTGTCAGCACGGCAAAAAGGGCGAGATACCGCAGATTGCGTTTCACGCTGGATTTCCTCCAATTTGCTGAGTCGGACAGGGAAACCCCTTGCCCGCGGGCCACATTAACGGGCATTTCGAATGGAAGTCGCCGCCAGTGGCTCGGGCCGGACCCAGTAGATCCAGGGGATGGAGATCACCGTCACCAGCGCCTTGATGACCACGTTGACCCAGAAGATCGACCAGGCGACGTCGGCGGGGAATATGCCGAACGAGGTGGCGAGGCCCACGAAAATGGCCGAATCCACAGGTATGGCGATGGCGTTGCTGAACAGGACCCGTCCCCATTGCCTCCGCTCCCCGAACCACACGATCCAGCGCTGGTAGGCCTCGGTGTCGATGAGCTCGGATACGACTTCGGCAACGATCGATGCCAACACGATGCCCCACACCGGGGAGAGGACCTCCCCGAATCCGGGCTGTTGCCCGGTGACCGGGTCGGCCGGCCAGCGGGCCACCAGCCAGAAGAAGCCGGCCATCACGACGTTGATCCCCGCGGCGAGGAAGATCAGGGTGCGGGCCGCATCCTTGCCCCCGATCTTGTGGACCAGGTCTCGCAGCGTGAAGGTGAAGGGGTAGATAAGGGTGCCGGCGTCGACTGCGTGACCCGCAATCGAGATGATGCGGAGGCTGGCGATGTCAGCCATCATCTGGGCCGCCACGTAGGCACCCCCGACGATCAGCAACGAGCGGGCTCCACGGGGCAGCTGGCGGTCATCCACGATGTTTCTGACGCTAGAACCAAAATGACTGACATGGGTTTCGTGGCCTCCGTACGTCGAGCCGCCGACTCGACCCCGTCAGATCGGAACCGCGTCGTCGACCTGCTGCGGGTGGCGTCGATCCTGGTCGTCGTGTTCGGCCACTGGCTGATGGCGGCGGTGACGATCGAGGGAGGCGAGCTATCGGCCGGACATCTCCTCATCCTCGCCGACTGGACGCACCCCCTGACCTGGGTCCTTCAGGTGATGCCCATCTTCTTCCTGGTCGGGGGTTACGCCAACGGGCTCTCCTGGAGATCGGCGCGACGACGTGGTGAGAAGTACGGCGGATGGCTGAGGGCGCGGTTGCGCCGGCTCATCCTCCCCGTGGTGCCACTGCTCCTGGTTTGGACATTTGGCGGCTGGCTGGGGCTGAGGGCCGGTCTCGATTGGGAGATGCTGCAGCTCGCCTCCCAGGTTGCCCTGGTCCCGACCTGGTTCCTCGCCGCCTATGTCGTGATCGTCACGCTGGGCCCGGCGGCGCTTTGGCTCTGGGATCGATGGGGTTGGCTCTCGATCCTCTCCGGCATGGCCCTCGCCGCCCTCTGTGACTGGCTGTCGATCGGTGTCGGCATCGTCCCGGTTGGGTTCCTCAACTACGTCTTCGTCTGGGGCACGGTCCATCAGCTCGGGTTCGCCTGGCTCGACGGGACACTCGACCGGCTCTGGAAACGCATGCTCATGGCGGGGGTTGGTCTGCTCGGCACTCTGCTGCTTGTCGGTCTCGGTCCGTATCCGGTGGCGATGGTCGGGCTGGACACGACCGAGATCACCAATTCCTACCCGCCCCGGGTGACCCTGGCCTTCCTGGGCCTGTTCCAGGCAGGCATCGCCCTGGCGCTGGAGGGCCCCCTCCATCGATTGGCGATGCGGAGGGGGATCTGGACCTTGGTGGTCGGAGTCAGCGCCCGGATCATGACCATGTACCTCTGGCATCTGACCGCCATGGTGATCGTGATCGGCGTGTCGTTACTCGGGGATGGCTTTGGGCTTGGCATCACACCGTTGACTCCCGGCTGGTGGCTGACCCGCCCACTCTGGTTCCTCGTGCTCGGCCTGCTGACGCTTGGCCTGGTGGCCATCTTCGGCAGATTCGAGAATCCCGACGAGGACGCACGGCCCGATCCGCCGTGGTGGCGCCCCGTCCTCGCCGTCCTGGCCATCTGCGCCGGGCTCGGTCTGTTGGCCGCCGTCGGCATCGCCGATGCCGACGGACTCAACGGGCTCGTGCTCAGCCTCCCCATCCTCGGTGTCGTCATCGGCGGGGTGGCCCGGATTCCCGGTGGGACGCGGCCGGAACCCGGGCCGGGCTGACGGGTTCTTCGGGAAGCTGACCGGGCGGGCACTCACTTCGGGCATACTCCGGGCATGATCGTCACCCGTCACGGCCATGCCTGTCTCCTGATCGAATCCGCATCCAGCAGGGTCCTGGTGGACCCGGGGACATTCACCAACTCCTGGCAGGAGTTGACCGACCTCGATGCGATCCTGATCACCCATCAACATGCGGATCACGCAGACGTCGCGAACCTTCCCGCCCTCGTCGCCGCCAATCAACAGGCCCAGGTGGTGGCCGAGGCCGCCGTCGCCGGGATGGTCTCGGAGCTCTCCCCCGTGACGGCCAGGGTCGGAGAGACCATCGACCTGGGCGACGTCTCGGTCGAGATGTTGGGGGGTGAGCACGCTCTCTTGCACCCCCGGATTCCCGGGGTCGGGAATGTCGGCTATCTGTTCCGTGAGCGAGGAGGGCCTTCCCTCTTTCACCCGGGCGATTCCTACGACGTGACCCCGTCCGGGACCGACATGCTCGCCCTCCCCCTGGTGGCCCCGTGGGCCAGCGCGGCGATGACGATCGACTTCGCCAATGCGGTGAGCCCGCAGAAGGCGATCCCCATCCATGATTTCTTCCTCAACGACACCGGGAAGGCCACATGGATGCGAATCTGTGGGGGCGCCATCGACGACACCGTCAGTATCGACGACCCTCTGCCTGGCGAGCCGTATACCTTGTAGCAATGGCCTATGACTCGAATCTGCTCGACTGGGCGCTGAAGCTCGCCAACCGGATCAACCCGGTGACGGGGGGGCCGGCCGCTCCCCTCCAGACCACCGCCGCCCTCGACTCCTTCGGCCCCTCACTGATGCCTCGCTCTTCACTGCATCAGGGCATCGCCGGCGGTCTTGCCGTTTTGTCGGCACGTGCCATCGGGAACGGGATCGACCTGGTCGCGAGAAAGGTCGCACCGGACGGCTCTCCACTCGCTTGGCGCATCGGCGCCCGGGCCGCCATCGCCGCCGGAGGGGCGGCATTGGGCAGGATGGTGGAGCACGACAGCGAGTCCACCGCCAAGGCGTCGCTGCGCAGTGCCGGCAGGCTCGCCGAGGCCGGAGCTATCGGCGGCATCATCTACGAGACCGCCACCGACGTCAGCAAGAAGATCGACAGCCCGATCGTGCCCCTCGTCACCGGTTTGGGCGGATTCGGGTATGCGATGACACGCTGGTCCAGGGAGCTCGAGATCGGCCAGGGTCTGGTGGCGAGATGGACCGCCGAGGACAAGCCGGCGAACATCTTCGCCTCCGTGGGCATCGCTGTCGCAGTGGCCAACGCCGGCAGGGGCGCGGCACGGGGTTTCGCCAGTTCGAGGAACTCGATGGTCGGCTACATGGGGCCGGGCGCCGGGCACGCCTTGATCGGCAGAGCCATGAACCTCGCGCTCTGGAGTGCCGGCACGGTGGCTCTCTATCGAGGCCTGGTGTCGCGGCTCTCCCGGACGAACGCCCGCGTCGAGCCGGCATTCTCCTCGCCACCCAGCAACCAGCACGTGTCAGGCGGTCCGAACAGCATCTCGCCATACGCCCATCTGGGGCTTCAGGGTCGCCGATTCGTCTCCGAGGTGGTCACCCCGGAAGTGATCGAACAGACGCTCGGCGTTCCCGCCATCGCCCACCCGATTCGGGCTTATGTCGGCGTCGAGCTGGAACCGGTCTACGCCACCGGCCGTTCCGAGCTGGCTCTCGACGAGATGGAACGGCTGGGTGCCTTCCAGCGAAGCTATTTGCTCCTGGTGTCGCCCACCGGCACCGGTTGGGTCGACCACACCATGATCGAATCGGCCGAGATCATGACCCGGGGCGATATCGCCACGGCCTGCATCCAGTACGGCAAAGCGCCATCGTTCCTCGAGCTCCAGGGTGTCTCCTTGGGAAGGGCCCAGTTCAGACAGCTGCTCTGGGGGGTCAAGCAGAGGCTTCTGGCCGTGCCCGAGGATCAGAGGCCCAAGGTCCTGATTTTCGGCGAGAGCCTGGGAGCCTGGTCGAGCTCAGACGTCGTCATGCACCAGGGCATCTCGGGATTCGATCACTACGGCATCCACCGCGCCCTGTGGTTCGGCCTCCCCGGCCTGGCCCGTTGGTCGAAGACCGGGATGAGGGAGGGACGCAACCCGCTCACCCCTCGAGGGACAGTGGGCGCCTTCGATCGCTTCGAGCAATACCAGGCTCTCACTTCGGAAGAGAGAGAAACCTTGCGCGCCCTGGTGGTCGACCACGACAACGACCCGATCTCACAGATGTCGGTCCGGATGGCAGTGAAACGGCCGCAATGGCTGGACGGGCACCGGGGCCGCGGAGTGCCGGAGACGATGAAGTGGACACCGGTCCTCACCTTCATACAGGTGATCGCGGATGCCATGAACGCAATGGTCACGGTTCCCGGGCAGTTCAAGTCGTTCGGGCATGACTACCGGGCCGACACCGCCGCATTCGTCCAGGCTGCCTACGGGTTGCCCATGCCGACCGAGAAGCAGATGGCCGCCCTGCACGAGACCCTGATCAGCCGGGAGCTGGACCGAGCGGCCAGGATCAAGGCAGGCAAGGAGCTGGCCCAGGTGGGATCCGTGGGGCGGGTGGCCTCGGACACCCAGTAGTCCTAGCCGCCCCCGCGTTTCCTCTCGACGCGTTCTCGGACCGTTCGAGCGACGATGAAGTTCAGAAAGCCGAGGATGAATGACACCCCGGCGAACACGAAGAAGACCGTGAAGATCTTCGACAGGTCGGTGGTGGGATGGAGGTCGCCGTACCCGATGGTGGTGAGGGTCACCACGGTGAAATAGAGGGCGTCGATGACCGACCAATCCTCGACGACGGTGTAGAAGACCGTTCCGGTCGCCACGATGATCGCCGCCCCCAGGATCAACCCCCGGCCGGCGGGTTCGATCCAGACTTCCCTGAACGTCCGCAACAGGGCCCTGATCATCCCGTCAAGTTAGAGGGAGACGGCCACCCCGCCCGGTATCAACCGACGAGAGATTCGATGGTCTTCACGGGCCCGGCGCTGCCGGGTCTCGGACTTCTTGGCCTCCGCCACGTATGCGGCATGTTCCCGGCGATGGGTATAGCTCAGGCCGTCGAATGCCATCCGTGCCTCCGGGATTGCCTCGAGCAGGCTCTCGAGCTCCGCAGGGATCTCGACCACCCGCTCCTCGACATCGGGCACCAGACTCACACGCAGCCCATCGCCGGGGCCCTTCCCCAGCGTCTCCCGGATCTCCTTCAGCACGCCGATCACCGACACCCCGCCCATTCGCACGATGCTGCCCCGGTAAGGGATGCCGTCGAAGGTGGCGAGGACACGGATCCGACCGCCACCGCCCAGCGCCTCGATCGCCTCGGGCGGGATGGAGACGAAAGCACCGCCCCGCGGAGCCTCCTCGAGGCTCCCCTCGAATTCGATCATGCCGGCTCGAGGGGAGCCCAGGCCAGCAACAGTCGCTTCTTGCCCTGTGTGTCGAACATGATCTCCGCCTCTGCCATGTCACCGGTGCCGACCACCTCGCGCACGGTGCCGAGCCCCCACTTGTCGTGCCTCACCCGGTCGCCGGGGCCGATCTGGCCGGCGCTCACGGTGGTTCGAGGACCGACCGAGGCCGCCCGCTCCGAAGCGCTGCGCCGGGCCCGCTTCCCGGCCTTCTCCATCAGCCCGTCGGGGACCTCGGTGAGGAATCGGGAGGGCGGGTTGTAGTTGGACCCACCGAACAGCATGCGACTCCAGGCCGAGGTCAGATAGAGCCGGTCCTGCGCCCGTGTTATCCCGACATATGCCAGGCGTCGCTCCTCTTCGAGCTCGCCCGGATCACCGAGTGATCGCATGTGGGGAAAAACACCGTCCTCCATCCCGACGATGAACACGGCGGGGAACTCGAGGCCCTTTGCCGTATGCAACGTCATCAGGGTGACAGCCCCGGCCCCCTCCTCCCACTCGTCGATGTCGGCGACCAGGGCCGTGGTCTCGAGGAAGACCTCCAGCCGGCGCAGGTTGTCGAGCGTGTCGAACTCCTCATCGCCGATCACCGCCCCCTCGTTCGAGCTCTCGAACTCGGCAGCGACCCCGACCAGCTCGCGAAGGTTCTCGACCCTGCCCATCGCCTCGATCGTCTGCTCCGCCTCCAACGCCGCCAGCATCCCGGTGTCGGCGAGTACCGCGGACACCGCAGCCTCGACCCCCTCGTCCTCGGTGGCCTCACGCAGCCTGTCCATGATGGCGACGAACTCGGAGATCGCAGTCTGGGCTCGGGCGTTGAGCTGCGGGACGTCACGAGCCTGACGCAGCCCTTCGGCGAAACTGACCTTCCGGGCCTGGCTGAACCGGTCGATATGGGCGATGGTGGTGTCGCCGATGCCCCGGCGCGGCTCGTTGATGATCCGCTTCAGCGAGACTTCGTCTTCGGGGTTCACCACGGCCCGGAGATAGGCGATGGCGTCCTTGATCTCCTTGCGGTCGTAGAACTTGACCGATCCGACCACCGTGTACGGCACGCCACGCCTCACCAGGACGTCTTCGACGACGCGGGACATGGCGTTGGTGCGATAGAACACCGCCACGTCGTTGAGATTGAAGCCCTCAGCCTGGAGACGCTCGACCTCGTCGGCCAGGTAGCCGGCCTCGTCGTGCTCGTCCTCGGCCTCGTAGCGAACGATCGGGACCCCCGGGCCCCGGTCGGACCACAGGTTCTTCGGGGTTCGCTTGGTGTTGTTGGAGATCACCGAGTTGGCCGCATCGAGGATCGTCTCGGTCGACCGGTAGTTCTGGTCGAGGATGATGATCCGGGCGTCGGGGTAGTCCACCTCGAAGTCCCGGATGTTCCGGATGTCAGCCCCCCGAAACCGGTAGATCGATTGGTCGGAGTCCCCCACCACACACAGATTGCGATGGGCGTCGGTGAGTTGCTTGACCAGGACGTACTGGGCGCGGTTGGTGTCCTGGTATTCGTCGACCAGCACGTAGCGAAAGCGCTGCTGATGGGCGGCGAGAACGTCGGGGAAGGCGCCGAACAGCTCGACCGTGACCATCAGCAGGTCGTCGAAGTCCATCGCCGAAGCCCCCAACAGACGCTGCTGGTAGAGGCGGTACACATCGGCGACCTGTTCGTGATAGAAGCCATCGCCCTGGTCGGCGAACGACTCGTAGTCGATCAGCTCGTTCTTCGCCTTCGAGATGACTGCCTTCATCGCCTTGGGTGGGAAACGCTTGGGGTCGAGGTCGAGATCCTTGAGCACCAGGTTCATGAGACGGAGCGAATCCGCCTCGTCATAGATCGAGAAGCCCGACTTGTACCCCAGCCGGGAAGCCTCCCGGCGCAGAATGCGAACACATGCCGAGTGGAAGGTGGACACCCACATGGACCTGACGGCCCCACCAACGAGGGCACCCACCCTGGTCTTCATCTCGTCCGCGGCCTTGTTGGTGAAGGTGATGGCCAGGATGGAGTCCGGCGGGATCCTCAGGTCGCGGATCAGATGTGCGATCCGGTAGGTGAGAACCCGCGTCTTGCCGGATCCGGCTCCGGCCACGACGAGGACCGGCCCCTCCGTGGCGGCCACTGCCTCACGTTGTGAAGGGTTGAGATCGGCGAAGAGAGGTGACTCGGCCGGAACGTCGTCGATGAACCACTCTGCTTGCATCCGTGCCGGATGGTACCGGCGATGACCGCGGAATCACACGTGTGTGATCAGCCGGCCGGGACGATGTGCTCGCTCACCTCGACCTCGGCGGTCGCGTCTGCCTCGGGCTGATCGGGCAGGTCGTCTTCACCGACGACCGTCCTGCGGCGGAGTGGCAGTGAGAAACAGAATCGGGCGCCGGTGGGGAACCTCCGCTCGTACCACACCTCGCCTCCCATTGCCCGCGCCAGTCGCCTGGCGATGGGCAGGCCGAGGCCGAAACCGGTGGACTCACGGCTGTCCCCCTTGGAGACCTGCTCGAAGTTCTCGAACACACGCTGCGTCTCCTCGTCGGGCACCCCGGGCCCGTTGTCAGAGATGACAAGGAGGTATTGGTCACCGAGCACGAAGCCCTCGACCATGATCTGGTCGCCACCGTACTTGCGGGCGTTCTCCATCAGGTTGCGGATCACCTGCTGGACCCGGCGCCGGTCGGCCCGGACCCGGACACCGTCTGGCACGGTCACCACCGCGCCCTTCCTCCCACCGGTCGGGAACACCATCCTGGAGACGTCGGCGAGCAAGTCGCCGAGGTCGAACAGCTCGGGGTGGAAGCGGAGACGATCGGATTCGAGTCGAGGTATGACCAGGACGTCCTCGACCAGGTCACCCAGGTAGACAGACTGACGGCTGATGATCCCGAGGAACTCATCCACCTCGTCGGGTGGCAGGTCTCGCCACGACTCGAGCAGGGTGTCGGCGAACCCGGCGATCGAGGTCAACGGGGTTCGCAGCTCATGGCTCACCATCGCCACGAACTCGTCTTTGATTCGATGGGCTTCCTCGGAGAGCCGCATCACCTCCCGCTCACGGCTCCTTCCGGCCCGGGTGATGGCCAGCGCCCAGATCACCCCGATCACGCCGATCACGGCCATTGCGAGGAACAACCAGTCCATCGAATCAGGCAGCTGGGGCAACACTCGTCTCTCTCGCTCTTCTCAGAAAGGTAACGCGACCGGAGCAGACACACGGTCAGCCGGCATCAGCGCCCTCCTCGAGACCGATCATCCGGCGAAGGGTCGCGGTCAGCACCCCCTGCCGGAGATCGAACTTGTCCAGATAGGCGTCCACGCCCGCCTCCCACGCCGCTTGCTTCTCTTCCTGGGTTGCCACACCGGAGACCATCACGATGGGCACGCCGATATCGGCAGCACGCATGGCCCGGACCAACTCGACGCCGTTGGACCTCGGCATGGAGAAGTCGATCACCATCGCCTCGAAGTCGCCGCGGCTCATGGCGAGCAACGCGTCACGGGCGCCGGCCGCCACCTCCACGTCGAACCCTGCGCCGTTGAGCGTCGCCGATAGGAGCTGGCGGACCCCGGCCGAGTCGTCCACCACCAGGATGCGGGGGCGATGGCCGGCCTTCCCCGGCTGTCGTCTGGCCAGGTAGCCGAGGAAGTTGGGGTCGAGCACGACCAGCACCTGGCCCCCACCGAGCAGGGCCGCTCCGGTGACCTGTCCGCCCCCCTCGAGGATGGGGCCGAGGTTCTTGACCGCCACCCGCCGGCGGTCGATCAACTCGCTGACGGTGATAGCAACGAGCCCGAACCTGGTGTTGACCACCAGCAGCTCCGAATCGTCACCCGCGTGGCCGACACCCATGGCCTTGGCCAGCGAGACACACGGGATCTCTCGACTCTGGAATCGGACCTCTCGACCACTCTCGGTGGCGCTGATCTCGGCCCTGGAAAGCGGCATTGCCGCCTCGATCGATGCCTCGGGAAGACCCCAGAACTGGTCGCCCGTGGCCACGACGACCACATTCTGAAGGACCATCGAAAGGGGAAGGGTCATCGTCACCCGGGTGCCCATGCCCTCCGGGCTCTCGATGTGGACAACCCCGTTCACCTTCTCCACCGTGTCCCGCACGGCAGCCAAGCCGTCCCCTGCCCCGGAGAAGTCGGTGGTCACGTCCGTCGTCGTGAACCCCTCCTGGAACAGGATCGGGCTCAGATCCGAGAACACGAAGGGGATAGATCTCTCCGTCGCCACCTCGGCCACACGATCCCAATCGATCCCGGCACCGTCGTCGGCCACCGACACCTCCACCCTCTCGTCGATTATCTCGGCCCCGACACTGACAGTCCCGGTGGCCCGCTTGCCGGCGGCAACCCTGGAGGCCGCCGGCTCGATACCGTGGTCGACGGCATTGACCAGTAGATGGCGGAGCGGCTCACGCAGCAGGTCGACGATCTGACGATCGAGTTGGACGTCCTCGCCGACCAACTCGAACCTGACGTCCTTGCCCATTCGCCGGCCCAGGTACCGCACGAACTGTGGGAACGTGGCGGTGGCGTCCCGAAAGGCGATGTTGGCCAGGGAAACGGCCTGATCCTGGATCTCGCCTATGGAGGAGGCGAGCCTCTCCAGCTGCTGTCGCCAGGACTTCCGGAACAGCGCGGGGTCGGCGCCCTCGATCGACAGCAGCGAGAGATCGGCCAGGGCCTCGGAGTCGAGAGAGACCTCGACGATGCGATTGATCAGGCGATACAGGTCGCCGGTGTCGACACGGGTCGACCCACCGAGGAGCGAATCGGATACTGAGGTGAGCAGACCTCCCAGGCTCCCCGGCTCGGGACGCCGTAGCGGGATGACCTCGGCGGGGGGAGACCAGCCGGGGCCCTCGGCGGGGGTGCCGGTCGCCTGCACGGTGATGAGCTTGTCGGCGAGGATGGCGAGCTCGGCATCCTCGCTGTCCAGTGAGGGCAACAGACGCCCGGCGCTGGCCTCCATCGCCACCAGGACCTCGCTGGAAGGGCTGTATCCCTCGGCGATCTGCTTCCAGAGATGCTCCAGCCGGGCGGCGACCTCCTTGATCTGTTCATAGCCGAGCAGCCCGGCGGAGCCCTTGATGGTGTGGGCGTCGCGGATCAGATCCTGGATCCGGACATCGTCCAGCCCTCTCTGTCGGAGGCTGATCGCGCCCGCGACGAGACGGCCGGAACGCTCTTCCAGCTCTTCGCGGAAGATCCGCGTCAACTCGGGCGTGTTGAAGTCCAAAGGGATGACTCCCGGCTTGTCAGGGGTTATCGGCAGACCACCATGTGTCCTGAACGACGGGCGCCGGCCCCGGCCCGATTCCTCCGGCTTGGCGGCACTCCCCTAGGGAGTGCCCACTAGATGGGCGTCATTCCCACTCGATTGTGGCTGGTGGCTTGCTCGAGATGTCGTACGCCACCCGGTTGATGCCGGGCACTTCGTTGATGACACGACTCGAGATCCGCTCCAGGACCTCATAGGGGAGACGAGCCCAGTCGGCGGTCATGGCATCCTCGGAGGTCACCGCCCGTACCACCAACGGGTAGGCGTAGGTGCGGTGGTCCCCCTGGACCCCCACCGTCTTCACCGACGGAAGGACGGCGAAGGCCTGCCAGATCTCCCGATACAGACCGGCGCGCCTGATCTCCTCGGTGACGATCTCGTCGGCCGCCCGCAGCACTTCGAGACGTTCCCGAGTCACCTCGCCGATGATCCGGACCGCCAGGCCGGGCCCGGGGAACGGCTGACGCCAGACGATCTCCTCGGGAAGCCCCAACTCCTCACCCACCGCCCTCACCTCGTCCTTGAACAGGTCCCGAAGCGGCTCCACCAGATCGAATGTCATGTCCTCGGGGAGGCCGCCCACGTTGTGGTGGGTCTTGATCGTGGCGGCGCTGGCCGAGCCCGACTCGATCACATCGGGATACAGGGTTCCCTGGACGAGGAAACGGGCGTCTCCGATCGAGTCGACCGCCTCTTCGAACACTCGGATGAAGGTCTCGCCTATCACCTTCCGCTTCTTCTCGGGGTCCGTGACACCGGCCAGGCCTTCGAGGAACCGGTCCTCCGCCTTGACATGGACCAGATCGACCTCGAAGTGGGATCGGAAGGTCGCTTCGACCTGTTCCGCCTCACCGGCCCGGAGCAGCCCATGGTCGACGAAGACACAGGTCAGCCGGTCGCCCACCGCGGCGTGGACGAGGGCGGCCGCGACTGCGGAGTCGACGCCGCCGGAGAGGCCACAGATCACCCGTCCGTCACCCACCTGGGCCCTGATCGCCTCGATCTGGGACTCGATGATGGAGTGGGAGGTCCACGTCGGCGCTGCACCACATACGTCGTAGAGAAACCTTCTGAGGATCTCCTCGCCTCTAGGGGTGTGGCCGACCTCGGGATGGAACTGAACACCGTAGAGCCCCCGCTCCCGATCCTCCATCGCCGCCACCCGGGACCCCGGTGTCGTGGCAACGGCCACGAAGCCCTCTGGGGGCTCGACCACCTGGTCCTGGTGGGACATCCAGACCTGTTGCTCCCGGGGCAGATCCTTGAGCAGCATCGAGCTCCGAGTCATCTCGAGAGCGGTATTGCCGTACTCGGCGCTCCCCGTGTTGGCCACTTTTCCGCCGGCCAGGTCGGCGAGCAGCTGATGGCCGTAGCAGATGCCCAGCACCGGGATCCCCATCTCGAGGATGGCGGGATCCATCCGATAGGCGTCCTCGGCATACACCGAGGCCGGTCCCCCCGAAAGGATCAGACCCACCGGGTCATGCCGTCTGATCTCCTCTGGTGTCACGTCGCGGCGGACGATCTCGGACCGAACGTGGCCTTCCCTCACCCGTCGGGCGATCAATTGGGCGTACTGCGCCCCGAAGTCGAGAACGAGAACCGTTGGGTCCGGGGTCACCCCATCCCTATCTTCTGGGACCGTTGCAGCGATTTTCCTTCGGTCTGCAGACTGGGGGCGATCATCACCTCGGCCTTCTGGAACTCCTTCACGTCGGAGAACCCGGTGGTGGCCATCGAGACCTGGAGGGCACCGAACAGGTTGAGCTTCCCGTCGTTCTCGTGCGCGGGGCCGACCAGGATCTCCTCCAACGTGCCTCGGTTGCCGACCTCGACACGCGCCCCCCGTGGCAGGGTGGGATGGAAAGTGGCCATCCCCCAATGGAACCCCCGTCCCGGGGCCTCGCTGGCCGATGCCAGGGGCGAGCCGACCATCACCGCATCGGCGCCGCAAGCGATGGCCTTGGCCACATCGCCTCCGGTCCGCATCCCCCCATCCGCGATCACGTGGACGTATCGCCCGGTCTCGTCGAGATACCTGATCCTCGCCCCTGCCGCGTCGGCGATGGCCGTGGCCTGAGGGACACCGACCCCGAGCACGCCGCGCGTGGTGCAGGCAGCTCCAGGGCCGACTCCGACCAGGACCCCCACCGCCCCGGTGCGCATCAAGTGGAGTGCCGTCGAGTAGCTGGCGCAACCCCCCACGATCACCGGTACCTCACAGCCGGCGATGTACTGCTTCAGGTCGAGCGGCTCCTCACGGCTGGACACGTGCTCGGCTGAGACCACGGTCCCCTGGATCACCAGCACGTCGAGCCCCCCTTCGAGGGCGTGACCGGCCCAGCTCCGAACCCGCTGCGGGGTCAGGCTGGCAGCAGTGAACGCCCCTCCCGACTTGATCTCGGCCACACGCCGACCGATCAGCTCGGGCTTGACCGGCTCGAGATAGATCTCCTGCATCCGTAGCGTCGCCTTGTCGGCCGGGAGCTCGGCGATCTCCTCGAAGTAGGGCTCGGGATCTTCGTAGCGAGTCCACAACCCTTCCAGATTGAGGACCGCCAACCCGCCGAGCCGCCCGATCTCGATCGCCGTAGCCGGGCTGATCGCGGAATCCATGGCCGAACCCATCATGGGCAGGGCGAACTTGAAGGCATCGAGCTGCCAGGAAATATCGACGTCGTCGGGGTCGCGGGTCCGTCTCGAGGGAACGATGGCTATGTCGTCGAAGCCGTATCCCTGACGCCCCGACTTGCCGATCCCGATGTCGATTTCCACTCCTGATGACCTCCGAACAGCGCTGCGGCCAGAGTAACAGTGGTAGGTGACAGCCATCATTAGGCTGCCGCCCAGTGCCCAGGCCATGGTCGCTCTTCGACTTCCTACTCGTCTTCCTGGGCGGATTGCTCGGCTCCGGGCTGTTCCTGGGCTTGGGCACACTTCTGGGCGGGGAGGAGCTGACCCTGGTTCTGGCGCTCGCCGGCCAGTACATCGGGCATCTCCTCGTCCTCTGGGCCCTGAGCCGGAGGCGGGCGGACCTCGGCTTCAACGTTCTCGGCTCCGACGCCCGCTACCTCGGCGCGGGTCTGCTGCTCCAACTCGGTCTGGCCGTCCTGTTCCTCCCCCTGAGCGAATTGCTCCTCCCGGATGGCAACTCTGCTCAGGAGGTGAGCAATGCGATCGCCGGGCTGGAGACGACACCTGCCCGCATCATCGCAGTGCTCACCGCAGTCGTGGTGGCCCCGGTGACCGAGGAGCTCACCTTCCGGGGTGTCCTGCTCAAGGTGTTCGAGAAGCGGGGGCGACGGGCCACGATCGTGGTCACGTCACTGGTCTTCGCGGCCTTCCACATGTTGGGCCTCCCCGCCGACCAGTTCCTGCAGGCCGCCGCGATAGTGGTCCCGACCATCTTCATCGTCGGAGTGGTGCTGGCCTGGGTAACGCTTCGGGCCGGTCGGCTGGGCCCGGCGATATTCATCCACTCTGGATTCAACCTGCTCGCCGCGCTGGTGCTGCTCATCCCCTCCGAGCTGCTCGAGCCGATCCGTTAGCACCCTCGAACTGGGGGTCTATACTATCCCGACTCTCTCCCTGACCGTCTTCATAGAGGTTTCGGCCCGGTCCCGTGCGGTGCCCGCCCCGCGAGCCATGACCTCGGTCACCTCGGCGTCGTCGAGCGCGTCGTAGGCCTCTCGGACCGGGGCCAACCCCTCGACGATGGCGTCGGCCACCGCCCCCTTGAACACACCGTATCCGCCAACCGAGTACTCGTCCACGAGCTCGGGGATGGGGCGCCCGGTGAACACGCTGAACAGCTCCAACAGATTGGACACCCCCGGCTTGGCCTCCCAGTCGTAGACGACGTCGGATCCGGTGTCGGTGACTGCCGCCTTGACCTTCTTCGAGATCTCGTCGGGCCCGTCTTTGAGCAGGATCCGTGACCTCGGGCTCGGGTCCGATTTCGACATCTTCGCGGTCGGGTCGGTCAAAGACATGATTCGGGACCCGATCTCAGGGGTGATCGTCTCAGGAAGCGGGAACTCCTCGCCGAAGCGCGAGTTGAAGCGATGGGCGAGGTCCCTGGTCAGCTCGAGGTGTTGGGACTGGTCATCGCCCACAGGGACGGCGTGCGCCTTGTGAACGAGGATGTCGGCCGCCTGCAGCACCGGGTAGGCAAAGATCCCCAGGTTCTGCTTGGCCCGGTCCGCCTTCTCCTTGAACTGGGTCATCCGCTCCAATTGGCCGAGCCCGGCCAGTGTCCCCAGGATCCACGCCAGCTCCACGTGTTGGGGCACCTCGGACTGGTAGTAGAGCAGGGAACGATCCGGATCGACACCCACCGCCAACAGCATCCTGGCCGACTCGTGACGTCTCGCTCTCAGGTCCGCGGGGTCGTAGGGGACGGTCATGGCATGGAGATCGACCACGCAGTAGATCGTCTCGTCGAACTGATCCTGGAGCGCCACCCAGTTCCTCAGCGCGCCCACATAGCTCCCGACGTGGAAGTCACCCGTGGGCTGGATACCGGAGAAGACTCGTCTTGGGCCCATGTGCGGATTCTCGCCCGTGATGCCACGGACCGCAACGCAGGAGGATCCCTACGCTGCTCGCCTCCATGAGTGTCATCTTCTGCTTCGGCGACTCCAACACCTGGGGCTGCCGACCCGTTGTCGATCGCACCAAGCCGCCGAAACGGTACGGACCGGGCGGTCGATGGCCCGACGTCATGGCCAACGCCCTGGGACCCGGCTTCACGGTCGTGTCCGATGGCCTGAACGGCCGCACCACCATCTTCGACGATCCGATCGAGGGCATGGACAAGAACGGACGGCGAGCCCTCGTCCGCAGATCGAATCGCACCGCCCGGTCGACCTGGTCTTGATCATGTTGGGGACCAACGACCTGAAGAGTCGGTTCGCCGTGTCCGGAGCCACCATCGCGGCCGGGGCGGGTGAGCTCGCGGCCCTCGCCGCCGGCACCGGGTTCGGGCCCGATGGAGAGCCGCCGCGCCTCTTGCTCGTCGCCCCACCGGCGACATGTGTCGACGCGACAAGCGGGACGTTCGGCGACGACTTCTCCGGTGCCGACCAGCGATCGGCTCGATTCGGCGACCAGTTCGCTCGAGTGGCCATGACCGTGGGAGCCGACTTCTTCGACGCCGGTAGCCATGCACGATCGAGCGAGGTCGACGGTATCCACCTCTCGGCGGGCTCGCAGCGGCGTCTGGGGCGGGCCCTGGCCGCATGGGTCTCGGAGCAGCTGAGAGCCGACCGCCCGACAGACCACTAGATGCTGCGACTGACGAACTCCTCCTGCTCCTCAACGAGCCCGAAAGAGTCATCGAACGTGGCCCCATCGAGACGTGCCTCCCCGCTGTCGTCGGCGAACCGGGTGGCAGACAGCGCAGACCCGGACAGATCGGCCCCCGTCAGATCGGACCCGGAGAAGTTGACGCCCTCGAGATCGGAACCCGCCAGGTTGGCCCGACGAAGATCGGCGCCTCTCAGGTCGCTCAGCGACAGGTTCGACTCACGCAGGTCCGCCCCCGGCAGCGACACGCCCCTCAGGTCGCAGTTCTTAAGGTGGAGACGTCGGAGATCCAGGGTCGACGGCGCCCACGCCCTGAGATCGAGACCCATCATCACCCGCCCCCGGTACTTGTCGTAGCTCCGAGCGGCGACGAACCGCTCGACCTGGTCGGGCCGAATCGAGCCGCTGGTGAACCGCTCGTCTCCCGCCCAGGGATCGGCGTTGTTGTGATAGAAGGATCCCTCCTCCCACCAGCCAAGACGGTCCTCGGCGAGCAGGACGATCCGCTTCACCCATTTCAGCGACTTGTAGAAGTATCGGCTCGGGGTCACCACCCTGACCGGGCCGCCATGCCCGATCTCGAGTGGGACTCCCTCGAAGGCATGGACGAGCCAGCAGTCGTCGCGGGCCAGAGAGAGCGGCAGTGAGGTGTGGTGACCCCGATCCGAGTAGGCCTCGAAGGAAACGAATCGGGCCTCTTCGGAGGGCTCCGCCTCCCCGAGCACGTCTCTCAGGGGAAGGCCGGTCCACCGAGCGCCGAACCGGGTCCAACTGGTGACACAGTGGATGTCGAACAGGAGGTCGCGGTCGGCCCGGGACAGGAACGTGTCGAGGTCGAGCGACAGAGGATGTCGCACCAGCCCGACCACCTCCAGT
>JAICNB010000054.1 GCA_025928935.1 Acidimicrobiia bacterium | reverse complement strand
GCCGCATACGGACTCCAGGTCGCCTGGGTGCGCCTGTTCGCCGATGCCGGCTGTATCGAGGACGAAGGCGAAGCCTCGGAATGGGTGTCCGGATATGTGTCAGGGCTTCAGACCGACCTCGCCGCCATTGGCCTCTATGCCGGCAGGATCGACGGGATATACGGGCCACAGACGATCGCCGCCGTCGAGAGGCTGCAGGAGGAGACGGGTCTGGAGGTGACGGGTCTTCCCGACCCTGCCACCCAACGCGCCCTCGCCGAACGTCTGGGGCAACGTGAATCGGCCCAGGTGGCGGCTCTGCAGGGGATCCTGACCGCCACCGGCCACTACACCGGCCCGGTGGACGGTGTCTGGTCGGACGCAGTGGAGCAGGCGTTGAAGGCGCTGCAAACCGAGCTCGGCGTCCCGGCCACGGGGGTGGTCGATGCCGCCACGATGCGCGCATTCGAGGCGGCGTTGGCCGAGGCGGGGAACCCACCGGCCCCCGAGCCGACCACCCCGGCCGGCACCACCCCACCCTCGCCGGGCACCACTTCGGCTCCCGCCACGAGTGCACCAGCTCCAGCCACGACCGCTCCCCCGGCGCCCACGACCACCGCGCCGGCCCCGCCAACGACAGACGCGCCGCCCCCCACCACGGTGCCACCCGTTTCGGGTGGGATCCTCGACGTGCTTGCGGAGGCGGGGCAGTTCACCCAGCTACTGGCGGCGATCGACGCTGCCGGGCTCACCGAGACCCTCTCGGGCGGCGGGCCGTTCACCATGTTTGCCCCGACCGACGAGGCATTCGCCCAGCTGACAGACCCGCTGCCAACCGACCCCGAGGCGTTGCAGCTGGTTCTCCTCTATCACGTGGTCGACGACAACCTCGGCGCCTTCGAGTTGATCGGCCTGGGATCGGTGACCACCGCCCAGGGTGGCGCGGTGGCGATATCGGTGGCCGGAGGACAGGTCGTCTTGAACGACATCTCTACCATCACCATCAGCAATGTGCTGGGGTCCAACGGAGTCGTGCATGTGGTCGACACGGTCCTGGTGCCCCCGGCGTAGATGATCGCTGCGACGCGACGGCTCTGATGGAGAGCACCCTGGTAACGCCGCCGCTCTGGATCGAGCTGACCACCATCGTCTCCGGCGCTTTGGCCGGCGCTGTTTACGGCGCCACCAGGGGCCTCGACGCGGTGGGTTTGGGGGCGATGGCGGTGGTCGGAGGCCTGGGTGGTGGCCTGATCAGGGACATCATGCTCGGCACGGTCCCGCTGGCCCTGCTCAATCCCGTCTATCTGTACACGGTGGCGGGGGCCGCCGTCTTTGGGATGTTCTTCGGGTCCGCGGTGGAGCGTATGCACATTCTGCTCGCCACCGTCAGCACCGTCTCCCTGGGTCTCTTCACTGTCGTCGGGGCCTCCCGCGCTCTTCTGCTCGATCTACCGCTGGGCTCGGCAGTCCTGGTCGGGTTGGTCACCGGCATCGGCGGTGGGATCCTGCTCGACATGATCGTCGGCGATGTTCCGCCCAGGGCCTTCAGACGGGGAGCGCCGTTCGCCACTGCGGCCCTGGTGGGGGCAATCGTCTTCGTCGCCTTGACCGAGCTGACCGATCTCGGCACTGACCTCATCGCGATCGCCTGTGTGTTCCTCGTCGCCGCGGTGAGGGGTCTCGGGATCTGGCGGGGCTGGGTGACACCAGGGCCCATCGACCTGACTCCGAAGGAGCTGCGCAAACAGAGACCCGAACCACCGCCTCAGTCAACCGAGTGACGGGTGCGCCTCGTCGGCCGGGGCCCAAGGCGGCTCGCCCACCTCGGTGATGTGCGGCCGGTCGGAGGCCGTCACCCAGAAGCCGACCAGGGAGGCCGATAGATCGGGATGGGGGTTGAAGGCCCGATGGACGACGCCGATCGGCTCGGTGTAGACGTCGCCAGCGGAGAAGTGCTCCGACCTCCCCTCGTACTGAAGGGTCACGATCCCGCGCAAGAGGACGAAGTAGACGATCCCGTTGTGAACGTGCCACGAGGCGGTGCGACCCGGGCCCAGCTCTGACAGCTGGACGTTGACCCGTGCCTCGGGATCCCTGGGGAAACGGGTTTCGATCGCGTCGAGCAGGGTCTGACGGACATGAGACCCATCCGGGGGAAGCAACTCGGTGATCAGCAACGTAAGGGTGTCGGGGTCGACCCGTGGCTCGCTCACAACCCGAACATCGTGTCTTCGATCAGATGGTCGACGACGGCTTCCAGCGCCTCGCGCTCGCCGGCGCCGTCTTCGAGGGAGCGGTGATACACGGCGAGCTGCCGGTGGGCACTGGTCCCTTCGCTGACGATGTCCCGGATGTGCCGCATCTGCTCGATGACGTCGAACTCCAGCGCATCCTGGGACACCATGTCGATTGCCTCTTCCATCAAGTCGCGGAACGGGACCAGCTCACCTCGACCGAAATCGATCAGGCTTCCCCCGGTCCCGTACCGCTGGGCGCGCCACATGTTCTCCGAGATCAGGAAGGGTGAGTACACCCGCCACTTCTGATTGCGCCGGCGCAGCCTGAACATGTACCCGAGCAGACACAGATACAGGGCGGCGACGGTGATGGCATCGTCGAGCCGGGTGCAGACGTCGCTCACCCTCATCTCGAGGGTCGGGTAGCGCGCCGATGGCCGGATGTCCCACCAGAGCTTGGTGGCGTCTTCGATTATCCCGGCCTCGACCAGGATGCTCACCGTCCGCTCGTATTCGCCCCATGACTCGAACTCCTCGGGGGTCCCGGTCCGGGGCAGGTTCTGGAAGATGACCGGTCGATAGGCGAGCAACCCGGTCTCGGTCCCGCCCCAGAACGGTGACGACGTGCTCAGGGCGAGGAGGTGGGGGAGCATGTAGCGGATCTGATTCATGAGGTCGATGCGGAGGTGATCGTCCTCGATTCCCACGTGGACATGCATCCCGCAGATGACGAGTTGGCGGGCTACCACCTGGTAGTCCGCTGCCAGGCGCTGATACCTCGGCTGCTCGGTGGTCTCCTGTTCCATCCAGTTGGCGAAGGGATGTGTGGAGGCGGCGATGATGGCCGCTCCGAACTCGTCGACCACCCCGGCGAGGTCGCGCCGGAGACCGGCCAGGTCGTCCCTTGCTTCGGAGAGCTTGGCGCAGACCTTGGTCCCGACTTCGATCTGGGCCTTGAGGAACTCGGGTGTCACCTGGGGCCCGAGGACCTCGCGGAGCGAGTCCCATAGCTCTGCGGGGGGATCCTTGACCAGCTCCTTGCTTTCCCGGTCCACGACGAGGTATTCCTCCTCGATGCCTATGGAGAAAGCGGGTCGGTCGATCACGATGGGAAGCTAGCGACGATCACTGGAGGCCGAGCCCGAGGACGCGACGTCTGGATGAGGCACACTCCTCGCGCACATGACAGCCCTCCAGATGGTCGTTGACGAGGCCCATCGCCTGCATGAAGGCATATGTCGTGGTGGGCCCAACGAAGGACCAGCCACGCCGCTTTAGGTCCTTCGAGATCACGGTGGACTGATCGGTGACGGCTGGTATCTCCACCGGGGGCGGTTCCTCAGGGCCGGCCCAAGACCAGAAGTAGCCGGCGAGGGAGCCCTTCTCCTCGATCAGCTCCAGGGCCCTGCCCGCGTTGTTGATCGTCGAGCGGATCTTGCCCTGATGACGGACGATGCCGGCATCGTCCAATAGCCTCGCCACGTCGCCTGCGTCGAACCGGGCCACGGTCTGGGGGTCGAACCCGGCGAAGGCGGCCCTGAAGTTCTCCCTCTTGCGCAGGATGGTGAGCCACGAGAGCCCGGACTGGAAACCCTCCAGGCAGATCTTCTCGAACAATCTTGTGTCGTCGGTGGTGGGTCGGCCCCACTCTTCGTCGTGATACGGCGCATAGTCCGGGCCCGAGCCCCACCAGCAGCGGGGAATCCCGTCTGCTCCGATGACCAGTTCCATCGTCTGCAGGCTATTTGATCGTTTGTTTCGCAGGACCCACATGCCATAGGGAAGCGGTGTCCGTAGCTTTGTGGGCATGAGCTCGAAGGGTCGGGACGCCATGGCCGGGGCTGCTGCGGTTGCACTCTCGCTTGGCGTCTCCGAGCTGGCGGCGGGGCTCCTTGGTCTGCCGTCGCTGATCGAAGCCGTGGGCGACTGGGTGATCGATGCCTCACCGACACCAGTCAAGGAGTGGGCGATTTCGACATTCGGGACCAATGACAAGCTCGTTCTCCTCCTCGGGATCGTGCTCGTCTCGCTTCTCGTCGGTGCCTTGGTCGGCATGATCGCCCGACGCCGGTTCGGCCTTGCCATCGCAGCCTTTCTCGGCTTTGGCGCTGCTGCCGCCCTGGCCGCGGTTCGTGACCCCTCTGTTTCGCTGGGTGTGGCTGTGATCCCCGCGGGACTGGCCGCCATCACCGGTCTCGCCGCCCTGCGCTGGCTGTACGACAGGAGCTCCGACGGGGAGCGGGCGCCTGTCAGGCTCGAAGATGAAGCCGCAGAGGATCCGTCACGCCGCCAATTGATGATCGGGCTGGGTGCGGTCCTGGGTGTGGCCGCGCTCTCGGGCGGAATCGGCCGGGCCCTGGTGGACCGTTCGACCCGAACCGTCTCAGGGCGCGCCGACGTTGCCGTTCCTGCGCCGGTCGAGCCCCTTCCGGCGGTGCCCGAGACCGCCGAGCTGGGGCTCCAAGGGCTCAGCCCTGTAATCACTCCCAACGACGTCTTCTATCGCATCGACACCGCGTTCCTCGGAGTGCCCAGCGTGGAGGTACAGGGCTGGGCCCTGAGCATCGAGGGCCGCGTTGACCGCCCCTACTCCATCACGTACGGAGAGCTTCTGGACATGCCTCTGGTCGAGCGAGACGTCACCCTGTCCTGTGTCTCCAACAAGGTCGGTGGCGACCTGGTCGGCAACGCCCGCTGGCTAGGGGTCCCCCTTTCCGACATGCTCGACCGCGCCGGGGTGCGCGGCGACGCCGAGCAAGTGGTGGGCCGCTCGGTTGATGACTTCACCGTCGGATTCCCGGTCGAGGCGGTCTACGACGGTCGTGACTCCCTGGTGGCGGTGGGGATGAACGGGGAGCCACTACCGCTCGAGCACGGATTCCCGGCCCGGCTGGTGGTGGCCGGCCTGTACGGGTATGTATCCGCCACGAAATGGCTGTCCTCCATCGAGTTGACCGGGTGGGATGACTTCGATGCCTACTGGGTGCCGCGGGGGTGGGCCAAGGAGGCGCCGATCAAGACCCAGAGCCGGATCGACACCCCGACCAACAGATCAGCCCTCGAGCCGGGGATGCACCGGGTGGCCGGGGTGGCGTGGGCGCCGACCAGGGGGATCTCCACGGTCGAGGTGAGGCTCGGCGAGGAGGCAGAATGGGTCGAGGCAGAGCTCTCCGAGCCGCTCTCGGACAACTGTTGGCGTCAGTGGGTGGTCGACTGGGATGCGCCGTCCGGGACCCATCGGATCCAGGTGCGTGCCACCGACGGGGAGGGGAACGTCCAGACCGATGAGCTGCGCCCCCCGGCTCCCGACGGCGCCACCGGTTGGCACACCATCCAGGTCAGCGTCGGCTGATCCCGCCCAAATTGGGAGGCAGAGGTGCGATATGCGGCACTCACGATCCCAATTTGGGTCAGTCAGACCTGGTCGGTGGCCGAGATCGCCCAGGACAGCCCCAGCTCCGGGCTGGTGAGGGCGAGGCGAAGCACCCAGCCGGTCTCCGGGCTGCCGTCGTCGAACCAGTGCCAGGCCAGCGCGGACACGGCCTCGCCCATGACGTCTGGATCGGCCGGCCAGTCCTGATCGGTCAGCGTGGCCACGGTCCACCAGGCCAGGTAACGGCCCGCCGCGGCTCCTCGGCGGCGCCCGTGGGCCCCACCCGACGCCCCAGCCCACGCCATCCAGGCCAGGCCTGAGCCCGGGTCGAGATCGGTCGCCCGGGCCCGGTTCATCCCCAGCGCGGAGATGGCAGCCAGATGGTCCCCCTCCACGGCCGTGGTCTGGCACCGGCCGTTGGACTGGTCGGTCCAGGGCTCGACCAGGTCGGCGAGGGCGGCGGTGGTGGGGAGGTCGTCGATCGTCGTCGGGCTCTCTGGCAGGTCTATGACCTCGGTGGGGGGCAGTGACGGTGACGGTGCCTCGATTCCATCGCTCTTGTAGGTCGCCGTCGCGTAGGCCGGCTCCCAAGGCTCGAGGAGGCCGGGCAGGTCAGGGATCTCATCAACCCGATCGCCACGCACCACCCTCTCCGCCGCGAAGGTGTCGCGGTCGGGGCCGGGTGTCAGGTGCTGGTCCATCTCCCCCCACGTCTTGGTGCTGGCCGCCACTTCGGGAAGTGGGCCGAGGCCGAATCTCGAACCGCCTTCCGACACGACCGGCCCGGCGATGGGTGCCGGGGCCTCGAGCGCCAGGCGATAGCGGATGTGCTCCTCCACACCCCAGACCTGCTTTCCCCTGGTCACGGCCTCGGCACACCGCTGTCTCAATTCGAGAAGCCGGCCCCAGTCCCGGGCGGCGCAGAGCCCGTCGACCACGCGCAGCAGCTCATCGGTGTCCGACGACTCGAGTGCTGCGATCGCCCGTTGCCAGGTCACGGCTCGGGCCCGGTGGCCACGGGGAGGTCACGGCGGGACCAGTCGGAGAACGACCCCACATAGACATCGGGAAGGGGACGTCCGGCGACCACCAGGGCAAGGGCGGCGTGACAGGCGTTGACCCCGCTGCCACAGGAGACGATCCCCCCATCCGGGAAGTCGCGATAGCGCTCGGCCAGGCTTTCGGCACTGCGAAAGCGCCCATGCTCCAGGTTGCCGGCGAGGGGGTAGTTGACCGCTCCCGGGATGTGGCCTGCCTTGGGGTCGACCGGCTCGGTCTCGCCGCTATAGCGCTCCGGCGCCCTGACATCGGCCAGCGGCCGATCTCCGATCTGATCGAAAGGCACCACCCCCCGGTAGCCGTCGATGACCGGGTAGGTGGTCGACGCCGGCTCGATTGTCCCGCTCTCCAGCGGAAGCCCGCGCTCGGCCCATGCCTGGATACCGCCATCGAGCACCCGGACCGAGCCCTGATGGCCGATCGATTGGAGCATCCACCACAGCCGGGCCGCCACTGCGCCCCCCACGTCGTCGTAGACGACGACGTCGTCATCTCGGCCGATGCCGAGTCGCCCCAGGGTCGCGCTCAGATCGCCCGGGTCGGGGAGGGGATGACGTCCTTCACCCGGTTCTGCAGCCAGGTCCCGATCGAGGTCGACGAAGATCGCACCCGGGATGTGCCCCTCCCGATAGGCATGCGAGCCGTGGTCGGGATCGGTCAGCGACCAGCGGAGATCGAACACGGCGATGTCGTCGATGATCTCGCTCAGCTCACGTGCGGTGATCAGCGGGCTGGTCATCGTCACGACTCCTGATATCTTCGGCTAGCCCACTCACGGTTGCTGTGAGGGCAGAGGCCAGAGAGCCCGCCGCCCTCCTGAGTTGGGCCCGAGTCTCGGGATCGCCCATCGCAGCGGAGAACGATGCCGCCACCTGGTCCCAGGCCCCGGCCAGAGTGGCGAGGGCGATCTTGATCTCCTCCTCGGTGGGGGCATCCTCGGAAGCGATGCGCTGATATGTGTCCTGGAACCTGGTCTTCAATGCGGTCCACTCGGCCGTGACCGCGTCCCAGGGATCGATCTCGCCGTTC
This sequence comes from Acidimicrobiia bacterium, assembly GCA_025928935.1. Lineage (GTDB taxonomy): Bacteria > Actinomycetota > Acidimicrobiia > Spongiisociales > ZC4RG35 > JARDZU01. The sequence goes on along the minus strand of JAICNB010000054.1, from coordinate 13,528 downwards.
GACGTAGGATCGGGCTGGTGCGTGTCCACCTCCTCGATGGTACCTACGAGCTGTTTCGCTCCCACTACGGCCGAAAGGACACAGTCACCGGGCCGGACGGGGAGGATCTGAAGGCAACTCTCGGGATCATGGAGTCGACCCTCGCCCTGCTCAGGGAGCCGGGAGTCACCCACCTCGCCGCCAGCTTCGACACTGTCATCGAGTCCTTTCGCAACGTCATGTTCCCCGCCTACAAGTCGTCGGCGGGCATGGACCCGGACCTCCTCGCCCAGTTCCCGGTGGCGGAGACGGCGCTGGAGGCCCTCGGAGTGGTGGTCTGGCGCAACGTCGAGTTCGAGGCCGACGACGCCATCGCCACCGCCGCCATTCGCTGGGTGGAGGACGTGGACCAGGTGGTCATCGCCACCCCCGACAAGGACTTGAACCAGCTCGTCATCGGTGACCAGATCGTCACCTACAACCGACGCGAGCAGAAGTTCCTCGACGAGGAGGCGGTCGTGGAGAAGTTCGGTGTCCACCCCGAATCGATACCCGACTATCTGGCGCTGGTGGGAGACACCGCCGACGGGGTGCCCGGGTTGCCCGGCTGGGGGAAGCAGTCGGCTTCGACCGTGCTCGCCCGATATCCACGTCTCGAGCTCATACCGCAGACGTCTGCCGACTGGGAGGTGACGGTGCGGAGTGCGGAGAAGCTGGCCACCGTGTTACGTGAGAACCAGGAGGCCGTCTATCTGTTCCGGGAGCTCACCACGCTGCGCTTGGATGTCCCCATCGAGGAGACGCTGGACGACCTGGAGTGGAAGGGAGTCCCCCGGGCTCGGTTCGAGGCCTTCTGTGCGTCCGTCGGCTTCGACCCTGACGCGATCCGGGTTCACCGCTGGGCGGAGTGACCACGGTCCGAAGACGGGGCCACCTGGACGGGGGAACCGCAAGGGGAAGCAGCGCTAGATGGGGTGAGATACCGATGTGACCAGGCGATCCAGTGCCGTTCTCACCACGCCAGGTTCCTCCATCCACAGATAGTGGCCGACGTCCGCGATGGCTTCCGCATCCGTATAGGGCATATACACAGCGAGATCGGTGCTGGCGGTGGCGGGTATGGGGCTTTCGATTCCGTACATGAGGAGGATGGGAACCTTCACGTCTTGAAGGGCTGATGCCAGGGCGCTTCTTCCATCCTCCATCGAGGCGAGTGTTTCGGAGTACCCCTTGAGCGAAATCTGAAGCTCGGGCATGGGGGGCGCGGAATCAGGATCGGCGAAGTAGGCCGGCCACACGAGTCGGAACGACTCGAGGGACTCGGCCTCCGTGGCTTCGCCGGCCAAGGCCCGCTGGTCGAGCTCATCAGCTCGCTCTCTGACGTTTGGCGGAGTTCGCGCGTCGATGGCGCGTTCGAACTCGGCGATTCCTCCGTCCCCGATGACACCTATCGAATCGACGCCGACTCCAGCGACGAACCGGTCGCCATACTGACTGATCGCGGCAAGCATGAGATAGCCGCCCCAGGAGTGTCCAACGACGTATGCCCTGGACCACCCGAGTTCGTCCAGCACCGCCTCTACGTCCGCCACATGCGTCTCCACTGTGAAAGGCCCGACCGTGGTAGACGGCGCAAGGCTTCGCTGCTGATATAGAGCGATGCGGTAGCCGGGCGTGAGCTCGTCGACGAGATCTTCCATGTAGGTAGAGCGCAGACCCGGACCACCATGGAGAAGCAGGACCGGTGGTCCGTCGCCTTTCACGTAACCCACGAGCTCGCCGCCTGGTACGGCGACGTGGAGCTCGGTCACATTCACCGGGTCGAAGCTACAGGCCTCCCATCGAGCAGCGAACAGTCCTCAGCCAACAGGTCGCGTGGTTGCGACGCGGCGTATGGGAGATACGGCGTGTCAGGCTGCGGCTTCGGGCTCTTCCTCGCCCCCGCTGAACTGGGCGTTGTATAGGGCGGCGTAGGCGCCGTCGAGGGCGATCAGGTCGTCGTGGCTGCCCTGTTCGACGATACGGCCCTCCTCCATCACCAGGATCAGATCGGCGTCCCGGATGGTGGAGAGACGGTGCGCGATCACGAAGCTGGTCCGATCGGTGCGCAGCGCCGCCATGGCATGCTGGAGCAGGAGCTCGGTCCTGGTGTCGACCGAGCTGGTGGCCTCGTCCAGGATCAAGAGCGACGGGTCGGCGAGGAAGGCTCGGGCAATGGTGATCAGCTGCTTCTCGCCAGCACTCACGTTGCTCCCTTCGTCGTATATGACCGTGTCATAGCCGTCGGGGAGGCTGTGGACGAAACGATCGACGAAGGTCGCCTTTGCCGCGTCGACGATCTCCTCCTCTGTCGCGTCGGGCCGCCCGTAGGCGATGTTCTCCCGGATCGTCCCCTTGAAGAGCCAGGTGTCCTGGAGGACCATGCCGATCTCGGAGCGGAGGTCGGACCGCCGCATGTGGGCGATATCGACTTCATCCAGTGTGATCCGCCCCGAGTCGAGCTCGTAGAAGCGCATGATCAGATTGACCAGGGTGGTCTTGCCGGCGCCGGTGGGGCCGACGATCGCCACCTGCTGGCCTGGCTCGACGGTGAGGGACAGGTCCTCGATGAGCGGTCGGTCCTCCTCGTAGCGGAAGGACACATCCTCGAACACGACCCGCCCGTGCCGGTCTCCGACCATCTCCGGGACCTGGTCGTCGGGGGACTCCTCGTCGGCGTCGAGCAGCTCGAACACCCGCTCCGCCGAGGCCACGCCGGATTGGAGCAAGTTCACCATCGAGGCGATCTGGGTCACCGGCTGGGTGAACTGCCGGGAGTACTGGATGAAAGCCTGGACATCACCGAGGCTCATCGTCCCGCTGGCGACCCGCAACCCGCCGAGGACCGCGATGACCACGTAGTTCAGGTTCCCGATGAACATCATGATCGGCATGATCAGCCCGGAGAGGAACTGGGCGCCGAAGCTGGCCTTGTAGAGCTCCTCGTTCTCGACTTCGAAACCCGCCTGGGCTTCCCCCTGTCGCCCGTACACCTTGACCAGGGAATGGCCGGTGAAGGTCTCCTCGATCTGGGCGTTGAGGGTCCCGGTCCGGCGCCATTGGGTGATGAACTGGGTCTGGGACCGCTTCATGACCAGCCCGGCGAGGACCATCGACACGGGGATCGTGACCAGGGCGATGATGGCCAGGGTCGGCGAGATGGAGAACATCATCCCGACGACGAAGATCACGGTGAGGACCGACGTCAGGAGCTGGCTCATCGTCTGTTGGAGGGTTTGCGAGACGTTGTCGATGTCGTTGGTGACCCGGCTCAGCAGCTCGCCTCGGGGCTGGCGATCGAAGTAGCGGAGAGGGAGGCGGTTTAGCTTGTCCTCGACCTCGGCCCTGAGCCGGAAGATGCTGCGCTGCACGACGTCGTTGAGCAGATAGCCCTGGAGGAAGCCCAGGAGAGCGGACGCTGCATACAGGCCGAGGACGACGAGGAGCACCCGGCCCAATGCCTGGAAGTCGATGCCCTGCCCGGGAATGAGATCGACTCCGCTGAGCAGGTCGGCGATCTGGCTCTGGCCCTGGGCCCGGGCAGCGTCGATCGCCTCCGCTTTTGTCAAGCCATCGGGCAGACGTGACCCGATCACCCCGGCAAAGATCAGATCGGTGGCCTGGCCGAGCACCCTCGGCCCGATCGCGGCCAGCCCGACGCTGACGACCGCGGTCAGGAAGACCAATATGACTCGGAGCCGCTCGGGGCGGAGTCGGGCGGCCAGCCGCTTCGCCGAAGACCCGAAATCGAGCGACTTCTGTCCGATCATGCCGCCGCCGAACGGGCCGCGGCCCGGCCCGGGCCCGGCCTGGACCCTCTCGGTGGCCTTCATAGTGCGATCGCTCACGAGGCGACCTCGGCCCGGAGCTGAGACTCGACGATCTCGACGTAGGTGGGGCTGGTGGCAAGCAACGCCTCATGGGTGCCGAGTCCAACGATCTCACCGTCCTCCAACACGATTATCTGATCGGCGTCGGCGATGGTCGAAACCCGCTGGGCGACGATGATCACCGCCGCTTGGGCCGTGAGCGGTTTGAGGGCGCGGCGGAGACGAGCGTCGGTGGCAAGGTCCAACGCCGAGAACGAATCGTCGAACACGTAGATCTCAGGCCGGCGGATCACGGCTCTTGCGATCGCCAGGCGCTGACGCTGGCCGCCCGAGAAGTTGGTCCCACCCTGGGCCACCTCGGTTTCGAGACCCTCGGGTAACGCAGCCACGAAGTCGCGGGCCTGGGCGATCTCGAGTGCAGCCCACATCTCCTCATCGGTCGCGTCGGGTTTCCCGAAACGAAGATTGCTGGCCACCGTGCCCGAGAACAGATATGCCTGCTGTGGGACCAGGCCGATCTTCGCCCACAGGGTGTCGGGATCGATCTCCCTGACGTCTACTCCGTCCACCAGGACCGCCCCGGTGGTGGGGTCGAAGAGCCGAGGGATCAGGCTGAGCAGGGTTGTCTTTCCGGCGCCGGTCGAGCCGATGATGGCGGTGGTCTGACCGGCGCCGGCGGTGAAGCTGATGTCGCTCAGGACGGGATGGGTGGCCCCGGGGTAGGAGAACCCGACACCTTCGAAGGCCAACTCACTCCTGCCGGGCAGATCGGTGACCCCCCGCTGGGGTGGGACGACGGTGGAGTCGGTGTCGAGCACCTCTCCAACCCGGTCGGCGCTGACCGAGGCACGTGGCACCAGGATCAGCATGAATGTCGACATCATCACCGCCATGAGGATCTGGATGAGATAGGAGAGAAAGGCGGTCAGTGCGCCGATCTCCATCGCACCGGCGTCGACTCGCTGAGCGCCGAACCACAGCACTGCGACACTGGAGACATTGAGGACGAGCATCACCACCGGGAACATGGCCGCCATCCAGCGGCCGACGGTGATGGCGACATCGGTCAGATCGGCGTTGGCACGGGCAAAGCGCTCGGTCTCGAATGGCTCCCTGACAAAGGCTCGGAGCACGCGGATTCCGGTGGTCTGCTCCCGGAGGACCCGGTTGACGTCGTCGATCCGAGTCTGCATGACCCGGTACCCGGGGATCATCCGCGAGATGATCAGGCCGACGACGACGCCGAGGACCGGCACCGCCACGGCCACCAGCCAGGAGAGACCGACGTCCTCTCTGATCGCCATGAAGATCCCACCCACCATCATGATCGGTGCAGCGATCAGCATCGTGAAGGTCATGAGGACCAGCATCTGGATCTGCTGGACGTCGTTGGTGTTACGGGTGATGAGCGAGGGTGCGCCGAACCGCCCCATCTCACGAGCGGAGAAGGAGCCGACCCGGGCGAAGATGGCGGAACGCAGGTCTCGCCCGAAGGCCATGGCGGTCCGGGCGCCGAAGTAGACGGCTGTGATGGTGCAGGCGACCTGGAGCAGCGATATTCCGAGCATCACCGCTCCCACCCGGATGATGTAGTCGGTGTCCCCGTTCACAACGCCGTTGTCGATGATGTCGGCGTTGAGGCTGGGCAGATACAGAGAGGCGATGGTCCCCACCAGTTGGAGGACGACGACGATGAGCATTTCCCGCTTGTAGGGGCGGAGGAAGGTGCGGAGAGTCCGGAGCAGCATCAGCCCACCACCGCCGCCTCGGGTTGGAGGACGCCGTCGAGGAACACACCCACTATCTCGTCGATGGTGAGACGCTCCGGGAGCGCCACGCTGGGATGGACACTGGCGAGGAGGAGGCCGCGGAATGCAGAGGCAGCACGAAGAGGCTCGAAGCGGAGACGTTCACGATTGCGCTCGAGGATCTTCGCCAGCGACTGGTTGAGAGCGGTGTTGGCCAGCGCCACGAACGGCGGGATGTCGACCGGCCCCTTCGGCGCCGGGTGGGGCAGAGTGCGAAGCACGGAGAGCAGGCCGAAGACCAACTCCGACCTCTCGAGCAGGATGCGAGCGGCTTCGGCCAACTGGATGTCCAGGGGGGCCTCGGGGTAGATGTCGGCCAGAGCCCTCTGTGTCTGCTCCGGGTCGAATCCCACACGGACCGCCTCGAAGACGAGCGCCGCCTTGTCGGGGAACACCCGGAAGATGGTCCCTTCGGCGATGCACGCGGCCTCGGCCATCTCACGGGTCGTCACTGCGGCGCCGCGTGAGAGCAGAAGCGGTATGACCGCCTCGACGATGGCCCTGCGCCGATCCTCCGGCGCCAGGGGAAGGGCACGGCTCCGTTTGCTCACGACGAGAGTCTAAGTGAGTGAGTGCTCACTCACAAATCGATCCTTGCTCCGACGGGGGGTATCGGGGAAGCCGGGAAAAGGGATTCTGGGGTCCCCGGTGAAGTTGGAGTTGGGCTCACTCAAAGGCGATCTCGACCATCGGGGCCTCGTCTACGAGAAGCTGACGTTGAGCCTGGGTCGAATACCAGCGGGTGTCGGGTGCGTCGAAGACGCGAGCCCGTGTCGCCGGGTCACGAATCGGGACTGCCCGCGCCGGGAGGTCGCTGCCTGCGACGTGAATGGTCACCCTGGGGTTGGCTAGCACGTTGGCGTACCAGTCCCGTGGCCCCGGTGTCCCGGTGATCACGAATCGGTCTCCGACGCGGAACCACCAGATCTCGATCCGGCTTGGCCTCCCCGATCTCCGCCCGATCGTCGTGAGGTCGATGGTGCGGTGCCGGGCGAGCTCGTCAACCGAGGGCGGGGGGCGGATATTCGTCCTCCTTCTCGTCCTCCCACACCACATCGAAACGTTCCATGCAGTCGGTGCACCGATAGGCGAGCGGAGTGCCGGGCTCGAGATCGAAGTCTTCGGGGATGAACGAGATGAGGTGGGCAAGACCCCCACAGTCGATGCAGGTGAATGTCTCGGGCGGCCGGCTCATGATCGCCCTCCCGCCGGACGGGCTCGATAGAGGGCCAGGGCGCCAGTGACCACGGCCACAACGGAGCCGATGAAGATGCCGACCATGGCCAGATCACCGAGGATGGTTTCGGTGAAGGCCAGATTGGCCATGAACAGGGCGACCGTGAAGCCGATGCCACTCACCGCAGCCACACTCAGGAGGTGAGCCCAGCCGGTGCCGGCCTGGTGCCGTTGGTCCATCAACCGATGGACTTGCCCGCGGACAACAATTGCTCCGCCGCTTCCACCACCCGCGCCGCCATCCCGACTTCGGCCTTCTTCATATAGGAGCGCGGGTCATAGGTCTTCTTGTCCCCGACCTCGCCGTCGACCTTGAGCACTCCGTCGTAGCTCTTCATCATGTGGTCGACGATGGGGCGGGTGTAGGCGTACTGGCAATCGGTGTCGATGTTCATCTTGATGACGCCGTAGCCGAGCGTCTCGTGGATCTCATCGAGGTTCGAGCCGCTGCCGCCGTGAAAGACGAGATAGTGCCGGGCGCCCTTCCCGAACCGCTCCGTCACCGCCGCCTGGCCGTCACGCAGAATGGTCGGGTCGAGCTTTACCGCACCTGGCTTGTACACCCCGTGCACGTTGCCGAACACCGCGGCGAGCAGATATCGGCCTTTGTCGAAGGTACCCAAGACCTCGGATACGCGCACCATGTCATCGGGGGATGTGTAGAGCTTGGCCCGATCGACGTCTTCGTTGTCGGTCGCGTCTTCGACGCCACCAACGATGCCGATCTCGAGCTCGAGGATCACATCGAGCTCGGAACACAGGTCGAGAAGCTCGCTCGCCAACGCCAGGTTCTCCTCCATGGGCAGCTCGGATGCGTCCAGCATGTGGGACTGGAACAGAGGGCCGTTCCCCTCGCTCTTGCGTCGTCTCGACTCCTCGAGCAGGGGTCGGATGAAGCCGTCGACACGACCGGGGGGGCAGTGGTCGGTGTGGAGGGCCACATTGACCGGGTACTGACCTGCGACAACTCCGGCGAACTGGGCGAGCGCCGTGGCCCCGATCGGCATGCTCTTGTTGGACTGACCTGAGGCAAACTCCCCGCCGCCGTACGAGATCTGGAGGATCCCGTCCGACCCGGCTTCGCTCAGACCCTCGAGGGCAGCCAGGATCGTGGTCGACGACGTGACATTGATGGCGGGGAGGGCGAAGCCCCCATCGCGGGCCGCATCGAACATGGCCCGGTACTTCTCTGGTGTGGCGATCGGCATGACTGAAACGTAAACGTAGAGCGTCGAACGGAAAACGTCGATACCGACTCGCCGTCAGAAACGGTCCGGGATAGCTTTCGGGTGTGACACAGAGTGTCGATCAGTCGGCCGCGTCCCGCAAGCCACGGAGCCGTCTCCTGCGCGGTGTGTATTTCGTTCTCGGCATCATCTGCCTCGGGTTCGTCTACCTCAGCGTCCTCCCCGGCATACCGACGTTCGACTTCGTCATCCTCGCCGCCTTCTTCTTCTCCATGTCATCGGATCGTCTTCACGATTGGCTGGTCAATCACCCTGTCTACGGCAAGATCATCCGGGGCTATCGGAGCGGCGGGCTCACGAAGCGTATGAAGTGGGCGGCCGCCCTCGCCATCACCGCCAGTCTTTCGCTGTCGGCTTTCGTCCTGACCGACAACACCGTGCTGAGGATCGTCCTGGCCGCGGTGGGAGTCTTCGCCATCTGGTTCGTCTTCAGTCGCCCCACCAGGACCCAGACCCCACCGGATCAGCCCCCGCTGACCGCCTGAAGCACCTGGACCTGGGATCCGGGCCCGACCGGGGTATCCAGGTCGGCCTGCGCCGCATCGACGAAGACGAGGACGTGGGGCCGTATGGCTCCAGTCTCGTCGAGCAGATGGTTCCTCAGACCAGGCTCGTCGGCGAAGAGGCTTTCCAGCACCTCACCCAGGGTCTCGCCTTCGGCCTGGTGGCGGGGGCCGGTGGTGACCGCCTGGGTGAGGACCCGGGGCAGCTTCACCGTCACGCTCATGCGATGAGTCGAATGGTGGCGATCCGTGGGAAGGAGGGTCCCAGCCGCTCCCAGGTCTCGCCGAGGTCCCGTGTGAGCCACAGGTCACCACCCGATGTCCCGAAACAGAACGCCCCATCGGCGGTCCCGTCGAATGCCCGCCGCAGGACCGCGGTGAACTGCGGCGCATCGGGCCAGCCGGCTCCCGCCACCGACCACGAGTCTCCTTCGTCGTCGGAGGCGTAGACCCTGAGGTTGCCGTCGACGGGCACCCGGTTCTCAGACGATTCGAGAGGGATCGTGAACAGCCGCCCGCTGTCGGCGTGTCGCCAGATGACGAAGCCGAAGCCGGCCGGGAGGCCCTCTTCGATCCGTTCCCAATTGTCGCCGGCGTCGGTCGAGCGAAACATGCCTTGATGGTCCTGACGCCAGATCCGCTCAGGGTTGGCCGGGTCGTGGGCCAGGCCATGGACGCAATAGCCGATCTCCGGCCGCTCACCGTCCTCGGGAGTGTCGACCGACGGTATCCCGTCGTTCTTCGGGATCCAGGTCGAGCCATCGTCGTCGGACCGGAAGACGCCGACGGCCGAGATGCCAACCCACATGCTCTCGTTTCCCTCGAGGATGCGATGGGTGCAGAGGCCACCCGCACCGGGGAACCACCCGTCACGAGTCGGATGCTCGTTGAGCCCGTCCACAGGGTCCCAGGTCATGCCACCGTCTGCGGAGGTGAACAAACCTGCTTGAGCCACACCGGCGTACAGCCTGTCGCCGGAGCCATGGAACGTCCAGATCTGCTCCATCTTCCGACCGGAGCCCTCGGGCCACGCGGGCGGGGAGTCGGCCGGCTTCCAGTCGACCAGGTTGTCGCTGTGATGAACGCCAACTCCGAACCAATTGCTGCCGACCCCGGCGAGATGGGTCCCGTCGGGGGCCCGGCCGAACGCGGTCACCTTCCAGCCGGGGAACAATGGCCCCTCCACCCGCCAGCCCGGGCTCGACTCGTCGAGCAGATATGCGCCCTTCTCAGATCCGACCAGGATTCGCATCATGAGCCTTCTTCCATAGACAATCGGACACTACTTGTCGATCAGCACGCCCCCGATTCGACCCTTCAGCCGCTTTTCCCTGGCCGCGGTCACCGCCATCGCGATGGGTGTGGCCACCTTCTCCCAAGGCGCGATCGGGGTCCTCGCCTCTGATCTGATAGCCGAGTTCGGTCTGGAGAGATGGCAGATCGGGATCCTCCTCACGGCCAACGGCGTCACCGGGGCCCTCTTCTCCCCGGTCTTTGGGCGGCTCACCGATCGGATGGGAAGCGTCAAGTCGGTCGTCTGGGTCCTCTCCCTCGCCATGCTGACGATGACGTTGGTAGCCACCGCCCCTACCTACGCCGTTCTCTTTGCGGCGGCGCTGCTCTATGGCCTGCCCAACGGGTGGGCGAACCCGTCCACCAACGCTCTGATCGTGGACAACGTGGTGGCGGGGGCAAGGGGGGTGATCACCGGTATCAAGCAGTCCGGCGTGCAGATGGGCTCCTTCCTGGGGGGCCTCTTCCTGCCCGCCATCGCGGCCGCTACCAGCTGGAGAGTGGCCTTCGCTTCCTTCCTGGTCTTCCCCGTGGCCGGTCTCGTCGGCATGTGGCGGCGGCCGGAGATCCGACGACCTCACCCGAGTGGCGACGGGACGAAGGCGCCGCTCCCGATCGCGGTGCGATGGATAGCCGTGTATGGCACCTTGGCCGGTCTCGGGGTCTCCGCAACCACCACCTTCCTCCCCCTCTTCGCCGAGGAGAGCGAAGGCTGGACCACCGCTCAGGCCGGGCTGCTCATCGCAGGCGTGGGGCTGGTCGGGGTGGCAGCGCGGATCACGTGGGGCTCGGCCTCGGAGCGCTGGCTAGGCCACGGTCGCACCTTGCGGCTCCTCGCCCTGCAGTCGGCCGGGGCCGCAGGCCTGCTCGCCCTGGCCTCAGCCGACCTGGCGGCGTCCTGGGTCCTGGTCCCCGCAGCCCTCCTGATGGGGTCGGGGGCAGTTGCATGGAACGCAGTGGGGATGCTCGCGGTGATGGACTATTCCGCACCGGAGCTGGTCGGCCGTGGCACCGGTCTAGCCATGCTCGGCTTCCTGACCGGAATCGGGCTCGGACCGCCGTTGATGGGGCTGTCGGTCGACCGTCTCGGGGCCTACACCCCGGGCTGGGTCGTGATCGGCGTCCTCTTCCTGGCCGGCGCCCTGGTCGCCGGGCAGGTGCACCGCACCGGTACCCTCGCCCACGTTTGAGACTGGTCATCGCCCGCTGCACGATCGACTACACGGGCCGGGTGACCGCCCATCTCCCCGAGGCGGTCCGGCTGATCATGGTCAAGGCGGACGGCACCCTCGCCGTCCACTCCGACGGCAACGCGTCCAAGCCGCTCAACTGGATGGTTGCCCCCAACGTCATCTCCAGCTTCGACGACAGGTGGGAGGTCACCAACAACAAGGGGGAGAGGCTCGTCATCACGATCTCGGAGGTGCTCGAAGACGTGACTCATGTCCTGGGCGACGACCCTGGTCTGCAGAAGGACGGGGTGGAGGCCCATCTTCAGGACCTGCTCGCTCATCGGCCCTGGGTCCTCGAGGAGGGTCTCACCCTGATCCGTCGGGAGTACCCGACCGACATCGGGCCCGTCGACCTTCTCTGTCAGGACGTCGAGGGCAACATCGTCGCGGTCGAGGTCAAGCGTCGTGGTGAGATCGATGGGGTGGAGCAACTAACCCGGTATCTCGACCGCCTCGGGAAGGACCCCAGGCTCGGTCCACTACGCGGCATGCTCGTCGCCCAGGCCATCACCCCGCAGGCACGAGTCCTCGCCGAGTCACGACGGATCGAGGCGGTCGAGGTCGATTACGACGGCCTGCGCGACATCGAAGACACGGAGCTGCGGCTCTTCGACCTCCGCTGACGTTCGACCCAAAGTGTTCGACATAGTCTTCTATCGGCCGGAGATACCTCCCAACACCGGAAACGCCATGCGGCTCGCTGCCGTCAGCGGGTGCCGGCTGCACCTCATCGAGCCGCTCGGCTTCGACATGGACGATGCGAAGCTGCGTCGTGCCGGCATGGACTATCGGGACAAGGCCGTCGTGAGCGTCCATGCCGACCTGGAGAGCTGGCGTGAAGGCCGAAGGCCGGAGCGGGTCTTTGCCTACACGGTGGATGCCGATCGGGTCTATACCGATGTCGCCTACCGACCGGGCGACACCCTCCTCTTCGGTCCCGAGTCCGTTGGGCTTCCCGATGAGGTGAAGCGGCTCGACTGGGTCACCGCTCGGCTGCGCCTTCCCATGCTGCGCGGCGTGCGGTCGCTCAACCTGGCCAACTCGGCGTCGGTGGTGGTGTACGAAGCCTGGAGGCAGAATGGGTTCGCCGGTTCAGTGTGAGCCTTCGGCGATCAACCTGAAGGCGATGGCCTCGGCGAGTACGGCCCGCTCCAGGTCACCTATGTCCTGGCTCTCATTGGGGGCGTGATAGGCACTGGTGGGGTCGCTGGTCCCGATCACCAGGATGGGTGAGCCCGGGTAGAGCTCGGCAAAGGTCGAGATGAACGGGATAGACCCACCGGCACCCATGTGCACCGGCTCGTTCCCGAAGGCTTCGACGAAGGCTTGGGTCCAGGCCTCGACGGGGAAAGTGTCCATGTCGAGGACGGTCGGGTCGCCATGCTCCTCATGGAAGAACTCGACCTTGGTGCCCCAGGGGGCGTTCTCGACCAGATGCTGCTTCAGCGCCTCCAACGCCGCCATCGTGTCCTCCCCGGGTGCGATCCGCATGCTCACCTTCGCCCGCGCCACGGGGACCAGCTGGTTGATGGCGCTCGACACCGGGGGTGCGTCCACGGCCAGCACCGACACCGCGGGCCGGGTCCAGAGACGGGATGGGATGGACCCGACACCGATCTGGTGCAGGCCATCGACGGTGCCGGCGAGCCTGCGAGCCATGGCTTCGGGAACGTCGATGCCCCCGGCCTCCTCGCTGACCAGCCCGGGAATGGTGACGTTGCCCTCGTCGTCGTGGAGGGTGGCGAGGAGTCTTGCCAGTGCGATGAGCGCATCAGGGAAGACGCCGCCGTACTGGCCGGAGTGCACGGCCTTCTCCAGGGCGCGCAGCTCGAAGGAGACGGCGACGATTCCCCGCAGAGACGTCACGAAGGCCGGCACACCCACCGACCAGTTGCCCCCGTCACCGATCACGATCACGTCGGGATGGAGCAGGTCCGAGTGTCGATCGAGGATGGCTTCGAGGCTATCCGAGCCGGCCTCCTCCTCCCCTTCTAAGAAGAGCTGGACTCCAACGGGCGGCTTCCCACCGTGTGCCGCGACCGCGCCGAGGTGCATGACGATGCCCCCCTTGTCATCGGCCGCGCCCCGGCCGTAGAGCCGGCCATCACTCTGTGTCGGCTCGAACGGGTCGGTGGCCCACTCGGAGGAAGGTCCGACGGGCTGCACGTCGTAGTGCGCATAGAGGAGCAGCGTGGGCGCACCCTCCGGCGCGGGGATCTCGGCGAAGACGGCCGGGTTCCCGCCGTCGGCCTCGAGGAGGCGGGCGTTCTGATAGCCGGCCTCTTCGAGTATGACCTTTATCTTCTCCGCCCCTTCCCGCACCTTCGACTGGTCGTGACCCGCGGCGCTCACGGTGGGAAG
>JAICNB010000124.1 GCA_025928935.1 Acidimicrobiia bacterium | reverse complement strand
GAGCGTTTCACAGATCGTGCTCGGCGGGTGGTCGTTCTGGCCCAGGAAGAGGCGCGGCTGCTCAATCACAACTACATCGGAACCGAGCACATCTTGCTCGGCCTCCTCAATGAGGGGGAGGGCATCGCTGCCCAGGCGCTGGAGAGCCTCGACATCGACCTCGCTTCGGTCCGTGAAGAGGTCGTCAAGATCATCGGGCAGGGCCAGCAGTCACCTTCCGGGCACATCCCGTTCACGCCGAGGGCCAAGAAGGTCCTCGAGCTCAGCCTCCGTGAGGCGCTCCAGCTCGGCCACAACTACATCGGCACCGAGCACATCCTTCTCGGCCTGATCCGCGAGGGAGAAGGCGTGGCGGCCCAGGTGCTCCAGCAGCTCGGCGCCGAGCTGCAGAAGGTGCGCCAGACCGTCATCCAGCTCCTCTCGGGCCCGGCCGGCAGCGAGCAGCAGTCCTCCGAGCCGGCGGGCTCAGGTGGCCGCGAGTCGTCGGCCGGTGGCTCCACCGTCCTCGACCAGTTCGGCCGGAACTACACCCAGCTGGCCCGTGAGCGCAAGCTCGACCCGGTCATCGGGCGGATCCGCGAGATCGAGCGCGTGATGCAGATCCTTTCACGGCGGACCAAGAACAACCCGGTCCTCATCGGCGAGCCCGGCGTCGGGAAGACCGCCATCGTCGAGGGCCTCGCCCAGCGCATCATCGCCAAGGAGGTCCCCGACAACCTCCAGGGCAAGAACCTCTATTCGCTCGACCTGGGCGCTCTCGTCGCCGGATCCCGGTACAGAGGCGATTTCGAAGAGCGGCTCAAGAAGGTGCTCAAGGAGATCAAGAGCCGGGGGGACATCATCCTGTTCATCGATGAGATCCACACCCTGGTGGGCGCTGGTGCGGCCGAGGGTGCCATCGACGCCGCCTCGATCCTCAAGCCGATGCTGGCTCGTGGCGAGCTGCAGACGGTGGGTGCGACCACCCTCGAGGAGTACCGCAAGTACCTCGAGAAGGACTCCGCGCTTGAGCGTCGCTTCCAGCCGATCCAGGTCGACGAGCCTTCGGTCAGCGAGACCATCCAGATCCTGATGGGGCTGAAGGACCGTTACGAAGCCCATCACTCGGTTCGTTTCACCGACCAGGCGATCGTTTCGGCTGCCAATCTGGCCGACCGCTACCTGTCCGACCGGTTCCTGCCCGACAAGGCGATCGACCTCATCGACGAGGCCGGGAGCCGACAGAGGATCCACCGGACCAGCGACCAGCCCGAGATCACGGCCATCGACGAGAAGCTCTCGAATGTGCGTCAGGACAAGCAGGATGCCGTCTCCCGTGAGAACTACGAGCGGGCGGCCAACCTGCGTGACGAGGAGCGGATCCTGCTCAGCGACAGGGCCCTCAAAGAGGCCAATGAGGGCGAGAACGGTTGGGTGATCGACGAAGAGGAGATCGCCGAGGTCCTCGCCCAGTGGACCGGGATCCCGGTTCATCGGCTCACCGAGGAAGAGACGGCCCGTCTCGTCAACATGGAGGACGAGCTCCACAAGAGGATCATCGGCCAGCACGACGCCATCACCGCGGTGTCCAAGGCGATCCGTCGCACCCGGGCAGGTCTGAAGGACCCCCGCCGCCCCTCAGGGTCGTTCATCTTCCTGGGCCCCTCCGGTGTGGGGAAGACCGAGACCGCCAAGGCCCTCGCCCAGTTCCTGTTCGGTCAGGAAGACGCCCTGATCCAGCTCGACATGTCCGAGTACATGGAGAAGCACACCGTCAGCCGTCTCGTCGGCTCACCACCCGGCTACGTCGGCTACGACGAGGGTGGCCAGCTCACCGAGGCTGTGAGACGCAAGCCCTTCTCCGTCGTTCTCTTCGACGAGATCGAGAAGGCCCATCCCGACGTGTTCAACACATTGCTCCAGATCCTGGAGGAAGGCCGGCTCACCGATGCCCAGGGCCGCACCGTCGACTTCAAGAACACCGTCATCATCATGACCTCGAACCTCGGTACTCGGGACCTTCACAAGAAGGCAGTCGGATTCCACGCCGGCGACCAGGAGATGAACTACGAGCACATGAAAGAGCGGGTGACCGAAGAGCTCAAGAAGAGCTTCCGGCCCGAGTTCATCAACAGGCTCGACGAGATCATCGTCTTCCACGAGCTCTCCATGGACGAGCTGAAGCAGATCGTCGACCTGATGCTGGATCGGGTGCGTGAGCAGCTGTCCTCGCAGAGTCTCGATTTGGTCCTAACCGACGACGCCAAGGAGTTCCTGGGCACCCGCGGTTATGACCCGGAGCTCGGGGCGCGGCCATTGCGTCGTGCCATCCAGCGTCTCCTCGAGGACACCCTCAGCGAGCGCGTCCTGCTCGGGGAGTTCAAGGCGGGGGCCACGATTCTGGTCGGTCTCGACACCGAGAACGACGAGCTCACCTTCGAGGCGGTCTCCCCGCCCGACCCGTCTGCAACGCCACAACCGGAGATGGCCGGTCAAGACTGACCGTTAAAGCTTTTGGCCGCTTCGGCCGATGATTTTCGGGCATACCAAACAAGCGGTCGCATGCCCATAGTCGCTCTCATTCTCACCATCTCAGCCGCCGTGGCCCCCACGCCCACGTCCGAGTACGCGCCCGCCAACGATGAGGCATACACGCTCGATCTCGAGGTGGATGGTTACCGCAACGGAGCCATGGACCCGGATCGGCTCATGGAGTATCGGGGATGTGTCCTCGAGCGTGATGCCGCCTACATGTACGCGCTCCTCATGGAAGCGGCGGAGGAGGATGGTGTGCCGCTTGGATTCGAGGATTGCTACCGCTCGTACGGGAGTCAGGCCGCGGCCTACAACTCGAGGTGCCCGATCACCGAGACTCCGATATTCGCCGTCGACCCGCTGACCGGTGCCAACGTGCAGACCGGGGTGCAATCGGCCCGGGTGTGTTCCGGCCCGCCTACGGCCAGACCAGGAGCCTCCAACCACGGCTGGGGGCGCGCGGTCGACTTCACCGATGGCAACGGCATCCTCGGATGCTCGGACGCCACCTTCCGGTGGATGCAGGGCAATGCCCATCGCTTCGGGTGGGTGCACCCTGATTGGGCCCACTGCGGCATGGCCACGCAGGAGCCGTGGCATTGGGAGTACGCCGGCGTGACCGACTCGATCCTTCCCGGCTTTGGTCGTCTCGACCCGAAGCTCCTCCAGGTCGTCCAGTAGCTCGTCCTCGCCTTCTCGATCAACCAGGTGGACCTCGGTTGGGGGTTCGGATGAATCTGATTCGTCCGTGTCCTGGATGGGGTTGGGGGGTGAATCCTTGCTGGTGGACCACTATCTGATGGTGGTACCAGCAGAGGGTGATCAGATTGTTCGGATCTGTGCTCCTGCCCTGGCTCCAGGGGAGGACATGATGGATTTGGAGTCGGTGGGTGCTGTCACAGCCGTCTCCGACACAGATGTGTCGGTCGCGGTGGAGGATGGCCCGGCGTAATGCCGGGGGAATGGTCCTGGT
>JAICNB010000139.1 GCA_025928935.1 Acidimicrobiia bacterium | reverse complement strand
GTCCCGTAGGTGATGTCGGCTGCGTAGGCGGGCCTGCGCAACTCGGGTGACATCTGGGCCTGGATCATCCCGGTGGTCATCCCCAGGAAGCGATAGACCTGGCCCATCCATTCGGAGTCTCGCTTCACGAGGTAGTCGTTGACCGTGACAAGGTGGACGCCTTCCCCCCACAGGGCGTTCAGATACACGGCCAGTGTCGCCGTCAGGGTCTTTCCTTCACCCGTCTTCATCTCGGCGATCCACCCGTTGTGGAGGGCCGCACCACCCATGATCTGCACGTCGAAGTGCCGCTGGCCGATGGCCCGGCTGGCCCCCTCCCGGGTTACTGCGAAGGCCTCAGGAAGGAGATCGTCGAGGTCGGCGCCGTTCTCCAAGCGCTGCTTGAACTCGGCCGTCTTCGCCCGCAGGCGGTCGTCGTCCAGGGCGCGCATCTCGTCCTCGTAGGCCGCTACCTGCGGCACGATGGCTTCGAGAGCCTTGAGCTTCTTGCCCTCGCCTGCGGTTAGGACTTTCTGGAAGATGCCCATCAGCGGACCATTATCGGTGCTGGAGCAACAAACGCGACGAGGTGCCTCTTATTTGATGTCTAGGAGCTTCTCGCGCACGGCGTAGACGACCGCCTCCATGCGGGAGTGGAGATGAAGCTTCTCGAGGATGTTGCGCACGTGGTTCTTCACCGTGTTCTCGGAGATGAAGAGCTCCGTGCCGATGTCCCGGTTGTTCATGCCCTTGGCGACGAGCTTGAGCACCTCGAGCTCGCGGTCGGTCAGCCGTGGGCCGGGGACCTGGGTCCTCTCGTCTCGGGTCTTGACCATCGAGGCGAACTCGTTCAGCAGCTTGGATGCCATCGAGGGCGAGATCAACGATTGCCCTGCGTGCACCTGCCGAACCGCATCGGCGACCTCTTCGATGCTGATCTCCTTCAGGAGGTAGCCCGAGGCACCCGCCTTGATGGCTTCGTAGAGATCCGCCTCTTCGTCGGAGATCGTGAGCATGAGGATCTTCGTGGACGGAAGCGTGTCCTTGATCGCCCTCGTGGCCTCGATGCCCGAGCGCTTCGGCATCCGCACGTCCATGAGAACCACGTCGGGGGTCGTCTTCTCGGCCCTCTCGATGGCCTCGTGACCGTCGGAGGCTTCGCCGACGACGTCGATATCCGGCTCACCATCGAGAACCATCTCGAGGCCCCGGCGGAAAGGAGCGTGATCGTCTACGACCAACACCCGGATCGGATCGTCGTTGTCTGCCACGCAATCTCCTGTCCGTAAGGAGCCGAATAGAGCCTGTTTACATCCTTCTGGCCGATTGTATGCAGTAGACCACTCACAAAGCGCTAAGCAATTGTGCCTAGATATCTTTGAGGGGGCCGGATTTGCTCATGCCCGGCACGGCGCGGCTACCTCGATGTGGGACGCCCCCAGGCGGCGAAGAACCCCCGCGCAAGTGGCAACGGTCGCACCGGTAGTGACCAGATCGTCGACCACCAGCACGCGTCCCGCACTACCTGCTCCCGCGAAGGCACCGTCGAGGTTTAACCACCTGGCGTGGCCCGAAAGGGTGGTCTGGTCGGGGCGGTCCCTGGCCCGTTCCAGCAGAGAGACGACCGGGATCCCGACCCGGCTCCCGAGCTCTCGAGCGATCGTCTCGGCATGATCGAAGCCACGCACCCTGATATCTCGGCTCCTGCCCGGGACCCAGGTGATCACCTCAGCCACGGTGCCCGACGCCTGGATGACTTCGGCGACCGCCCTGGCCATGACCTCCGCCGCCGGCCTCGCCGCCCGGAGCTTCAGGGCCAGTACGAGATCGCGGGCCGCCCCTGCATACGCCCACGGGATGTGTATGCGGTCGACCCCTGGGATCGCCTGGAGACCGGCCGGAGGCACTAGTTCGTCTCTGCACGGTGAACAGAGCCATCGCCCAGGCTCCCGACATCCGAAGCATCGCACCCGCGCGCCGAGTGATACCGCCGAAGAGAACATCCGGCGAGGCTAACGAAGGGGTGAGACGGAACTAGGTCCCTTCTTCCCAGCCTTCCTGATAGGCACGCTGGTCGGGTGTCATCTCGTCGATGCGGATGCCCATCGTCTCG
>JAICNB010000101.1 GCA_025928935.1 Acidimicrobiia bacterium | reverse complement strand
GGCTCTCCTTCTTCTTCGCCGCCCATAACGATCTCTTCGAGGAGGTCGCGAAGTTCCGCAGCGCCCGCCGCCTCTGGGCTCGCCTCGTCCGCGAGCGCATCGGGGGCTCCGACGCCAGCGCCCGCCTGAGATTTCACACCCAGACGGGCGGCTCTACCCTCACCGCGCAGCAGCCTCTCAACAACGTGGTGCGCACCACGATTCAGGCGATGGCCGCAGTCCTCGGTGGCACGCAGTCCCTTCACACGAACTCCTACGACGAGGCGTTGGGGCTACCCACCGACGAGTCGGCGTTGGTAGCCCTCCGCACCCAGCAGGTCATCGCCCATGAGTCGGGTGTGGCCGACACGGTGGACCCGATGGCCGGCTCGTATTTCGTCGAGTACCTCACGGATCGGCTCGAGGAGGCGGTCGGGACGCTCCTTGCCCGGATCGAGGAGATGGGTGGGGCGATCGTCGCCATCGAGGAGGGCTGGATGCAGTCACAGATCGAGGACTCGGCGTATGCAGAGGCGAAGCGGCAGGCGGACGGCACGAGCGTCGTCGTGGGGCTGAATCGATTCGGCGGCCACGACACCGCGGGCATCCCCCTCCTCGAGGTGGACCCGGCGCTCGAGGAAGAGCAACGGCGCCGGCTGGCCGGCTGGCGGGCCGGGCGTGACGAAGCAAGCGTCGAGAATGCACTCGCCAAACTCGAGCAGGAGGCCGGGTCGTCCGGCAATCTGCTCTATCCCATGAAGGATGCCCTACGCGAGGGAGCAACGGTCGGGGAGGTGTCGAATCGGCTCAGGTCGGTTTTCGGTGTCTACCGTCCGACCTGAGCAACGGGCTGATATGAGCGACTCGAGACGACATCTTGTGATCCTCGGCGGTGGGCCGGCCGGGACCCAGGCAGCGACGACTGCCGCTTCCAAGGGCGGCCGCGTGACACTCATCGAGAAGGAGATCGTCGGCGGCGCCGCCCATCTCTGGGATTGCATCCCCTCGAAGACCATGGCGGCCAGCGCCTTGCGCCACACCTCGGTCCGCAACGCGGCCAAGCTGGGCCTCTCCACCGAGCCCACCCGGGTGGACACCGGTGTGCTGGCCGAGCGCATCCAGGTCATCACCGGCGATATCAACCGCAACTGGCTCGAGTTGCTCGCGTCGCAGGCAGTCGACGTCATCTACGGCCATGGCCGATTCGTGTCCGACCACGAGGTGGGGGTCGAGAACGACTCGGGGGAGCGCCGAATCGGCTTCGACCGGGCCATGGTGTCGACCGGGTCCGCCCCCCGGGTGCCGGATTGGGCGCCCGTCGACGGCGAGAGGGTGCTGACGACCAGGCACTGCTACGACCTCGCCGAGGTGCCCGAGCATGTCGTGATCATCGGTTCGGGGGTGACGGGGGTGGAGTTCACCCACATCTTCGAGAGCCTCGGGTCGAAGGTGAGCCTGGTCGTGTCCCGGCGGCAGATCCTCCCCTTGCGCGATGCCGAGGTGGCCGCCGTGCTCGAGGAGGACTTCATCGAGAGAGGGGTGCACCTGGCGTTTGGGGCCAGGGCCGAGAAGATCGACGTCGACGACACCGGGATCTCGGTGTTCTGCGACGACGGCAGGGTGCTGCCTGGGTCACACGCTTTGCTCGCGGTCGGATCGGTGCCGCTCACCGATGGTCTCGGGCTCGAGGAGGCCGGCATCGCGGCGAGCAACGGCTACATCGAGGTCGACGAGTACCAGAGGACTTCTGTCCCGCACATCTACGCCGCCGGTGACGTCACCGGCCAGATGCCTCTCTCTTCGGTGGCTTCGATGCAGGGTCGGAAGATCGCCCGTCATGCCCTCGACCTCCCGGTGACCCCGCTCGACTACTCGAAGGTCGCCGAGGCCATCTTCACCGAGCCCGAGATCGCCTCGGTCGGGCTCGTCGACGTCGAGGCCGCGGCGCAGGGACGCAAGGTTCGGACGATGAAAGTGCCCTTCGCCTCCAACGCCCGCTCGGTGCTGCAACATTTCACCAGGGGCTTCGTCAAGCTGACCTCCGACCCTGCCACCGGGGTGGTGCTCGGTGGCACCATCGTCGGTCATCGGGCTTCGGAGCTGATCGGGGTGCTCACCCTGGCAGTCCAGGCCGACGTCACGGTCAAGCAACTGGTGGAGACCCTGATGGCCCACCCGACCATGACCGAAGCCATTTCCGACGCGGCGGAGTAAGTACTTGGTAGAGCGTGTGCAGATGGACACGTCAGGCGTGTCCATCTGCACACGCATCGCCTGCTACTTGACGATTGCGATGACCTGACCCGGGGTCACCGTGTCGCCGGGCTGGACGCGGAGGTCGACCAGCTCGCCGGTGCTGGGGGAGCGCACCTCGTTCTCCATCTTCATCGCCTCCAGGACGCAGATCGGGTCGCCCTCGGTGACTTTCGCGCCGGCGGCGAAATGGATCTTGACGATCGTGCCCTGCATCGGAGCAGTGACGACACCGTCCGGTTGGACGACGGCACCGGTGAGCTGGAGCTTGGGTGGGCGACGTCGGATGGCGCCGGCGGCAGGCTCCGGCGCCCAGTAGCTCACGGCAAATCGCCTGCCCCCGACCTCCACTGTGATGTCGCGCCGGGCGAGGTTCTCGTCCTCGGGCAAGGACGGAGTCGCGTTGGGATCCCCTCCACCCAGGTCAACGCTCTCCTCCATCCATTTCGTGTGATGGGTCCCACTGATGAAGTCGGGATGGGATAGCACGGCGAGATGGGCAGGGATCGTGGAGGCGACCCCGGTCACCCGGAACTCCTCGAGGGCTCTCCGTCCCTTGCTGATCGCATGGGCACGATCGGGCGCCCACACCACGAGCTTGGCCATCAGGTTGTCGTAGTACTGGGACACATTGGTGCCCGGAGTTATCCAGGAATCGACCCGCACACCGGGCCCTGCGGGCTCCTGCCACTCCACCACCTGGCCCGGGGTGGGCATGTACTGGTTGAAGGGGTCTTCGGCGTTGATCCGGAACTCGATCGCGTGCCCCTTCGTGTCGACTGTGTCGAAGCCGAGCTC
Source organism: Acidimicrobiia bacterium (assembly GCA_025928935.1). Lineage (GTDB taxonomy): Bacteria > Actinomycetota > Acidimicrobiia > Spongiisociales > ZC4RG35 > JARDZU01. The sequence goes on along the minus strand of JAICNB010000101.1, from coordinate 3,756 downwards.
CTCGCCGGCGGCGATCTTCAGCTGCCACTCCACAAGGTCGAGCCCGGTGACCATCTCGGTGACCGTGTGCTCGACCTGAAGGCGGGTGTTCATCTCGAGGAAGTAGAAGTCCCCCGAGCGGTCGACGAGGAACTCGACGGTCCCCGCGTTGACGTAGCCACACGACTTGCCGGCCGCCAGGGCGGCCCGGCCCAGGGCTCTGCGTTGCTTCAGGGTCAGACCAGGCGAGGGTGTCTCCTCGATCAGCTTCTGATGACGACGCTGCACTGAGCAATCGCGCTCGCCCAGGAACACTCCCTTCCCGTTCTTGTCGAACAGGACCTGAGCCTCGACATGACGGGTACGCTCCAGATACTTCTCGACATAGACCTCCGGGTTCCCGAAGTAGGCATCCGCCTCACGTTTCGCCCCTTCGTAGGCGTCGTGGAGCTCCTCCGGCCCGCGGACGACGCGGAGGCCCTTGCCACCACCCCCGTGGGCCGCCTTGATCGCGACCGGATACCCGAACTGGTCGGCCAGCGAGCCCGCTTGGTCCACGGACGTGACGGGATCTGTGACGCCGGGGACCGTCGGGACGCCGAACTTCTCTGCGTTGCGGCGCGAAGTGATCTTGTCGCCCATGGCCCGGATGGCCTGCGCCGGCGGGCCCACCCAGGCGATCCCGGCGTCGGTGACCGCCTGGGCAAAGGTGGCGTTCTCGGAGAGAAAGCCGTAGCCGGGGTGGACCGCCTCCGCGCCCGAGTCATGCGCGATCTGCAAGATCCTGCCCTGGTTGAGATAGCTCTCGGCAGCGGGAGCGGGCCCGGCGTTCCATGCCTCATCGGCCAGATCGACATGGAGGGAGTCCCTATCGAGCTCCGAGTAGATGGCGATGGTGCGCATCCCCATCTCCCGGGCAGTACGAATCACCCTGACGGCGATCTCGCCGCGGTTGGCGACGAGGAGGCTCTTCATCACTGAGGCCCGTTCCCATGCTTCTTCGGGGGGAGAGTCTCTCTCTTGGTGCGGAGGACCTCGAGGGCCCGTATCAGCTTGTAGCGGGTCTCACGGGGCTCGATGACCTCGTCCACGAGCCCGAGCTCGGCGGCAACGTAGGGATTGTTGAACTTGTCCTCGTAGTCGGAGATCAACTCGGTCCGAGTCCTCTCCGGGTCATCGGTGCCGGATATCTCGCGCCGGTGGATGATGTTGACCGCACCCTGGGCGCCCATCACGGCGATCTCCGCCGATGGCCAGGCGAAGACCAGGTCCGCCCTTATCCCCCGGGCATTCATCACCAGATAGGCCCCTCCATAGGCCTTTCTGGTGATCACGGTGATCCTTGGCACGGTCGCCTCGCAATAGGCATAGAGGAGCTTGGCCCCGTGCCTGATGATCCCGTGATGCTCCTGATCGACCCCGGGGAGGAACCCGGGCACGTCGACGAAGGTGATGATCGGGATGTTGAATGCGTCGCAGAAGCGCACGAAGCGAGCCGCCTTCTCCGACGCCTCGATGTCGAGGGTCCCTGCCAGGATCGACGGCTGATTGGCCACCACGCCGACCGCGTGCCCGTCGAGACGCCCGAACCCGACCACGATGTTCTGGGCCCAGATCTCGTGGACCTCGAGGAACTCCCCGCTGTCGAGGACCGTCTCGAGGAGCTCGACCATGTCGTAGGGCTGGTTGGCCGAGTCGGGGATGATGGAGTCGAGCGAGTCGTCGAGCCGATCGGGCCGGTCGGCAGGTGCGAAGTATGGGGGCAACTCCATGTTGTTCCGGGGCAGATAGGACATCAGATATCGGACTGCTTCGAGGGCGTCGATCCCGGTCGGGTAGACGAAGTGGGTCACACCCGACTTGGAGGCATGAGTGGCCGCCCCACCGAGCTCCTCCATGGTCACTTCTTCACCGGTGACTGCCTTGATGACGTCGGGCCCGGTGATGAACATGTGGCTGGTCTGGTCGACCTGGAACACGAAGTCCGTCAACGCCGGTGAGTAGACCGCGCCGCCGGCACACGGCCCCATGATCACCGAGACCTGGGGGATCACACCCGAGGCTCGGACATTTCGCTCGAAGATCCTCCCGTACCCGTCGAGTGACGCGATGCCCTCCTGGATCCGTGCCCCGCCGGAGTCCTTGAGGCCGATCAGCGGCGTCCCGGTGTCGAGCGCCATGTCCATGACCTTGCAGATCTTGTCCGCGACGACCTTGCTCAGGCTCCCTCCGAACACAGTGAAGTCTTCGGCGAACACGAAGACGGGTCGACCGTCGATGGTCCCGTGCCCGGTCACGACGGCGTCCCCCAACGGGCGCTTGTCCTCTATCCCGAAGCCCGACGACTGATGTCTGACGAATTGGTCGATCTCCTGGAACGACCCCTTGTCGAGCAGGGTATCGAGCCGTTCCCGGGCGGTGAGCTTCCCTTGCTCGTGCTGTCGAGCGATGGCGCGCTGGCTTCCTGCATGCAGGGCCTCCTCGCGTAGCTCCCTGAGTCGCTCGATCCGCGCCTCGGTCCCCAAAGACTCCTCCGTAACCTCACGTTTTCCGACTCGTCAGGAGACGAGATGGCTACACCCTATTTGCAATTCTGGGAGGAAGAGGTCTCATCGACCCAGGACCTGGCCCGGGCTCGACTCGGCTCGCTACCGGTGGTCGTGGCCGCCCGGCGTCAGACTGCGGGACGGGGCAGGAGCGGCGCCGCCTGGGACACCGCGCCCCGAGCGCTGGCCGTGTCGGCTGCTTTCCGCCGCCCGGATGAGGATCGACGGCCGTTCTCGTTGATGGCTGGGGTGGCGGCAGCGCAGGCGATCGGCGGGATCAGACTGAAATGGCCGAATGACATCATCTCGGGTGGGGACAAGGCAGGCGGGATCCTGGTGGAGCGATCCTCCGGGGTGGTGGTGGTCGGTCTGGGGGTCAATCTGTGGTGGCCAGACCCGCCCGAGGGCGTATCGGCCCTCCGTGATTCCGACCCGGGCGTCGAGGCGCTTGGTCCGATCGCGGGTCTGTGGGCAGCGGAGCTGTTCGAGCTGGTCGAGACCGAGGGCTGGCCCTCGGAGGAGTACCGGGCACTCTGTGACACGTTGGGACGTGAGATCACCTGGGAGCCCGATGGGGCCGGCCGCGCCCTAGACATCCACCCGGATGGAGGCCTGATCGTCGAGATCGATGGTCGTCGGGAGACCATCACCTCCGGTGTGGTCAGCCACGTGAGGGGTTGACCGACTCGAAATTGGGACCGGGACGTGCGGTATACGACCTCCTGGATCCCAATTACGCCGCCAAGCTCAGCCCAGGTCGATCTCCTCGGCCGGGGGCAACGTCGCCTTGAAGAACTCGACCAGGCGGGGGAAGGCATCGGAGACGGCGTCCGCGTCGTAGTTGTCTGCATCGGCGTCGAGGAAGGAGTGGCCCGCGCCCTCGTAGACGAGCCACTGTCCGTGATCGTTCCTCCGTTGTGCCTCGTCGACCGTCTCCACGGCGATGAGATCGTCCTCGGCCCCATACAGGCCGAGCACGGGCACAGGGAGGTTGTCCAGATAGCTCGCCACCTGAAACTCGCGCTCATCGTCACCGGTGAGTGGGGCATATACGACGGCCACGGACCGGACCCAAGACCTGGTGGCGGCGCCGATCAAGGCAAAGCGACCGCCCACGTCGAGCCCGAGCACACCGACGTCACCCGAGACCGCCCACCCGACGTCGTCCGAGACGATGAATTCGTGGATCTCGTCCAGGTCCTTCATGGCCCGGCGATCGGGGAGGACCTCG
>JAICNB010000012.1 GCA_025928935.1 Acidimicrobiia bacterium | reverse complement strand
CTCGGGATCACCCGCTGGGAGAGAACTGCCGATGTCATCCTTTATCTCCTCGAAACGCAGCCTCTGTCACCTTAAAGGCCTCAGACTGTCGTTCGCAGGCCACCGTTACCCTTTCATCGTGGAAACCCAGGACAAGAACGGATCTCATTGGCCCCTGTACCTGGTGGGGGCCCTCTTCGTACTGGGCGCCCTGATCCTGGCGATTTGGAACCTCGAGCTGCCCTATCTCGCCTTCTCGTCCGGTCCGGTGTCCGACGCCGCCGACGCGGTCAACGCCAGCGAGGTCGAGGTGTATCCCCCGGACGGCGAGCTGCTCATGCTCACGGTGGTGAGCCAGGATGTGAACATATTCGAAGCGATGATCGCCGGCGTCGACCCCACCATCGACCTCGTGCCCAAGCAGGCCTACCGCCAGCCCGACGAGAGCGACGAGGACTATCGCAAGCGGGTGCTCCAGCAAATGGACGACTCGGAGACCCGTGCCATCACGGTCGCTCTCGAATATCTCGGCTACGAGATGATCCCGATCGACGTCCTGATCACAGATCTCGTGCCCGACAAGCCGGCCGCCGAAGTCCTCCGCATCGGGGACTCGGTCGACTCCCTGAATGGTGTCGAGATCGTGCGTAGCACCGATCTGACCGACGCCCTCGAAGGCTTTCAGCCGGGACAGGTGGTCGACCTGGGCGTCACCAGGGACGGTACGGCCCGAACTCTCGAGATCGAGCTCGCGGAGAGGGATGACCCGGCGGGAGGAGCCATGATCGGCATCACCGTGGGCGAGCTCAGTGAGCCGCCGTTCCCGGTCTCCATCGAGGCTGGGGACGTCGGTGGCCCATCGGCGGGGATGATGCACGCCCTGGCGATAATCGACACCTTGACCCCCGGCGAGATGACGAAAGGGCACATCGTGGCCGGCACCGGGACCATCGCCTACGACGGCACGGTGGGGGCGATCGGGGGCATTCGCCAGAAGGTGGTGGGGGCGGAGGCTGCCGGTGCCGAGTACATCCTGGTGCCGGAGGGCAACTACGAATCGGCCCTCACCGCACCACGTGAGTCCATCGAGATCGTGCCTGTGGTGACCCTGCAGGACGCCATCGACTTCTTCGATCGGCTTGGAGAGGCCTGACCGTCGATCGGGCCAAACCCGGGCGGAATCCTGCCCGATCGGTATCTTCTAGGGCCGATGGCTGCTGAGCTCAACCCCGAGCAGATCAGGGCGGTCGGGTTCCGAACCGTTCGCCGCGGGCTGGATCCGGACGAAGTGTCCGCGTTCCTCCAGCGAATTGCGGCCACCATGGAGAAGCTCGAGTCGGATCGGCAGCGTCTCGCCACCAAAGTCGGGGAGTTCGCCGATAGAGACCTCGAATCGGAGTTCGAGAGCCTCGGTCGCGAGGTCGCCGCGGTTCTGACCGCCGCCAAGCAGGCCGCAGACTCGATGAGGGAGAACGCCGCGCTCGATGCGGCCCGATGGCGATCCGAGGCGATGACTGAGGTCGAAGAGACGCGGAAAGAGGCACGCAGCGACGCCGAGGCCTTGCGTGGTGATGCCTGGGCCACTGGCACCGAGCTGCTCAATCAGGCGTCGGCCGAGGCACGCCGTATCCGGGGCGAGGCCGAGCAGGATGTGCTGTCGGTGATGGGCGAGGCGGAGAGAGAGGCGCATCGTCTCACCTCCACGGCGCGGCGCGAAGCCGAGGATGTCCTGCGATCGGCCGTGATGGATGCCGAGAAGCTGGCGTCGGAAGCCAAGAAGCGTCATGACGATCTGATCGAACAGGCCTACCGGCAGGCGGAGAGCGCACAGGAGCGGGCGAGGGCGCTCGAAGAGCGGCGCGAAGAGCTGATGCTCGAGCTGGAGACGGTGCGGTCGACCCTCAGTCGTCTCGAGGGGACTTTGGAAGAGCGCCGGGAAGACCTGGAGCTGTCCAAGGATTCGACGAGTGTCAAAGTGGTGCCGGCCCGGGTGGATCCCGGCGAAGTCGAGTGGGAGCTGGGGGAAACGGTGCGCGTGATCGCTCCCACCGAGCGAAGTCCCGATTTCCCGGAGCCTCCCTTGTCACAGCTCGAGATCGACGAGCCGGAGGAGGAATCCCCTCGTGATAGGTATGCCCGCCCGCCGATAGATGAGCCCCGCCGGGTTCCCGAGCCCGAGCCCGACCCTGAGCCCCGCCGGGTCCCCGAGCCCGACCTCGAGCCCGTTCCCGATCTCGAGCCCGTCCCCGATCTCGAGCCCGTCCCCGACCTCGTCCCAGAGCCAGATCCGGGCGAGCGCAAGACGGAGCAGCCACAGGCGGCCGAGTCGCACCCTGGGGCCGAGCCGCCGGTGGCAGAAGATCCAGAGCCGCGAGCCGACGACGTGGGAGTGCTGTTTGCATCGTTGCGCGGATCGCCACGGCCTGCGATCACCGTCCACCACCCGCCGACGCCGGCCGAAGACACGATGCCGGCGAAGCAGGCGGTCTCTCCGGCACCCGCGGCCCAGCCGGTGGCCCCTAACGAGCACCTGGAACTGAGGGACGCCAGGCTGCTCCCCATAACCAACCGGGCGCTCAGGGGAGTGAAGAAGGCCGTGACCGATGCCCAGAATGTGGCCCTCGACAACCTCCGAACCGACGACTCATGGCATCCGGAGAGCCAGGGCTTGGCCGAGATGATGCAGGCGGACCTGAAGGGACTGTGGGCGGAGAGCTATTCGGCAGGGCATTCGGCCGCCGAGGAGATGATTGGGGAGAAGCTGAAGCGGGGGGACACGCCCACCTCGAATGCAGCCAATGAGTTCGGAGAAGACCTGGCGGGGGCGGTGTCTCATGCGTTGGTCGATGCCGGAGAGGGGCTCCGGGCGAGGCAGACCGCCGCCTCGCGCGTGTTCCGTGGGTGGCGGACCGATGAGGCCGAGCGGCGGGTGCGTCACCTGGCACTGACCGGATATCACCGTGGCCTGGCCGACTCGGTCGGCGAAACCGACGGTCTGGAATGGGTTGCAAGTGGCACCCCGTGCAGCGCATGTCGCACTGCTGCCACCGAGCCCGAGGCACATCTGCCACCGATCCATGCGGGCTGCGAGTGCACGCTCGTCCTCGTCGCGGCCCAGGGCTAGCCGGCCCTCGAAATCAAGCACAGGGCAGGCATTAGCCTCATCGCCGATGTTCACCAGGGTTCCGGCTGACTATCGAGCGGACCGAAGACGGCCGATCACGCTCATTCTGATCATCGTCGCGGCGATATACCTCTTCTTCACCGCCTTGGGCACGCTGTGGACGGACTATCTCTGGCTGGGCTCGATCGGGTTCGAAGAGGTATGGCAGCGCCGGTGGGGCATGTCGCTGGTGCTCGGCGCCCTGGGAATCGGCATCTCATTCCTGGTGATCTGGGTGAGCCTTCGTCTCGTAGACCGGATGTCCCCACGCTGGGCCCCATTCGACCTGACGGAAGAGGAGGAGATGATCGAGCGGTTCCGGGAGTGGGTTGAGCCCCGGATCCGCCAGATCCGTGCGTGGATCACCGGTGGCCTTGCGATCCTGCTCGGCCTCAGCGTCGCATCTTGGCGAGACGAGGTGTTCCTGTTCATCAATTCCAAGGAATTCGGCACGGCGGACCCGATCTTCGGGCTCGACGTCGGGTTCTACCTCTTCCGGCTCCCGTTGCTGGGAACGATCACGGACTGGGTCTTCAACCTGCTGGTCCTGACCACCGTGGTGGTGGTGATCGGTCACTATTTCAACGGCGGCCTCCGACTGAGTGGGCGGAGGCTGAGCGCCACCCGGCGGGCCAAGACCCACATCTCGATCATGCTCGCCCTGATCGCGCTGGTGCGCGCAGTGGTCTATCGCCTCGACATGTATGAGCTCTTGTTGTCCGATCGGGTGGCCGATCAGTTCTTCGGCCCCGGCTTCACCGACATCACCGCTCGCCTTCCTGCCTACCGGTTGCTGATCCTGGTGGCAGTGATGGCCGCGGTCCTCTTCATCGTCAACATCTTCAGACCGGGCTGGACCCTTGCCCTGGTAGCCGTCGGCTCGTGGCTGGTGGTGGCCGTGGCTGCGGCGGGCATCTATCCGGTGATCATCCAACGACTCCAGGTCGGCCCACAGCCCCTGGCCCGGGAGGCCCCATACATCCAGAACAGCCTGACCTTCACCCGAGCGGCGTGGGGGCTCGACACGGTGGAGGTGCGGGGCTTCCCTGCATCCGACGACCTCGAGGCGACGGACATCGACGCCAACCGACTCACCATCGACAACCTGCGTATCTGGGATCCATCCGTGCTTCCCCGCACCTACCAGAGCTTCCAGGAGCTGCGCAATTACTACACACTCTCGGTCGTCGACACCGATCGGTACCTCAACGAGGGGACGCCGGTCCAGGTCATGCTGTCCGTGCGTGAGCTGGAGGAGGTGAACCTCCCCCGGGACGACTGGCTCAACCAGCGGCTTCTCTACACGCACGGGTTCGGCGCCGTGGTCAACGTCGCCAACCAGGTGGCCGCCGACGGTCAGCCCAACTTCCTCCTCCGTGACGTGCCGCCCGAGGCGGCGGTGCCGGCTCTCGAGCTGGAGGAGCCCAGGGTCTACTTCGGCGAGACCTATCAGGAGGGGCGGCCGGTGATCGTCAAGACCGGTGACGCCCCCCAGGAGGTCGACTTCCCCCTTGCCGACGAGGGGACCGCGTACAACGAGTACGCAGGGGAGGCGGGAGTCACCCTGGACAACATCTGGAAGCGGATCGCCTTCGCCTTCCGCTATCGGGACCTCAACCTGCTCATCTCCGGTGAGATCCGCCCCGACAGCCGTGTGCTGGTGGAGCGGAACGTGAGTCACATCATCGACCGCGTGGCCCCCTTCCTCAGCCTCGACACGGACCCGTATCCCGTGATCGACGACGGTCGAATCCTGTGGGTGGTCGACCTGTACACGACCAGCTCCTGGTATCCCTACTCTCAGCCGCTGACCGCCGGCCCGGACGGCCCGATGGGGCGTCTCGATCGCTCCACCGATCTCCAGCCCGGGGTCAACTACATGCGGAATTCAGTCAAAGGCGTGGTTGACGCCCATGACGGGCATGTGACCCTGTACCTGACCGATCCCACCGATCCTGTGGCCCAGGCGTGGTCCGAGGCCTACCCGGGTCTGTTCACAGACGGGTCGGAGATGCCTGAGAGCCTGGTCGACCATCTCCGCTACCCACAGGACCTCTTCCGGCTTCAGGGCCAGCTCTACCTGGAGTACCACGTCACCGATCCCAACGAGCTGTTCAGTGGCAACGATGCATGGTCACTCCCCGCCGACCCGGCCACCATCAGCCGTGACCCGGCTTCGCTGGGCGCTGACCTGCTGCTCGGCGACCGTTTCGACCCGACCTCCAACAACTACTCGTACCGGGCCCAGATCCTGCCTTACTACCTCCTCACCAAGCTGCCGGGTGAAGACGACCTGTCCTATCTGCTGCTTCAACCTTTCACCCCCCGAGACCGGCGCAACATGTCGGCCTTCCTCGTTGCCGACTCCACCCCGGGCCGGTACGGGCGGCTCGTCGACTTCAGAATGCCCCAGGGTGAGCTGGTCGACGGGACCGAGCAGATCGGACAGAGGATCGATCAGGACGCCGACATCTCCGAGCAGTTCACATTGTGGGACAACCAGGGCTCCAGGGTGATCAAGGGGGACTTGCTGGTCGTGCCCATCGAGGACTCGGTGGTCTACATCCAGCCCATCTTCCTCGAGGCCGAGGGCGGGGGAATCCCCGAGTTCCGACGTGTGATCGTGGTCTATGGCGACAAGGTCGAGTGGGCCGAGACGCTCGACGGCGCCCTCGAGCTCGTGTTCGGCGATGGGATCGGGCCCGAGCCTGCCGAGCCCGCCCAGCCGGGTCCGGACGGTGGCACCGTCGCCGAGCTGTTGGAGCAGGCAGCGGCCGCATTCGCCGCTGCCGACCAGGCGCTGACCCAGGGCGACCTCGCCGAATACCAGCGTCTCATCGACGAGGCGGAACGTCTGGTAGAAGAGGCACAAGGCATCCTCGAAGACTCGGTGGAGGCGGGGGCAGGCACGCCCGTGTCCTGAGGATATGAGCAGGACCAGAGATGTGGGACTGATGACGCTGGTCGACACCTCGGCCAGAACCACTGAGTCATGATGCCAGCCCGGCCCCTATTCGACTATGAGGTCGCTGCCGAGCCCAACTCCCGGTGCCGGGTCGACGGGTTCAACCCGGCCAACACCAACGACCTCCTCATCGCCGCGGTGGCCATCGGCAAGCAGGTCCCCCTGCTCGCCGCCGACGCCGGCTTCGAGCGCATCGCGGCTGTCTCCAGTCTGCGTCTGGTGGCATGAGCCATTGCGGACAGCCGCCGAGCCCCTCCTAGACTGGCCCCTCCTTCCAGGAAGCAGATGGCGAAAGACGAAGACGAATACATACGCATGAGGGGCACAGTTCTCAAGATGCTGCCCGACTCCACGTTCGAGGTGAAGCTGGACAGCGGCTTCGAGCTCTTGGCCAAGCCCTCGGGCAGGATGCGACGTGGTCGTGGCATCAGGGTTCTGCCCGGTGACACCGTCGATGTCGAGGTGTCGACCTACGACCCCACCCGGGGTCGCATCGTCTGGCGTTATCGCTGACCGATCGCCCGATCGGGCCGATCGCCTTATGGAATCTGTCAGGGTGGCGCGACATGATGCCCCCATGGAGCTGGTGCTGAATTTGGCGGCGGGGGCTGCTGCGATCTTGATGATCCTGGTCGGGGGCTATGCGATCGCCGCTCTCTGGTGGGACGACCTGACCTGATCTGCGTCGCGTAGCTTCGACGAATCAGGCTGAGCACGGTCATTCTCCGAGTTTCGGATCTCGAACGATCCGTGGCCTTCTGGCGCGATCGTGTGGGTCTCGAGCTGGGTTTCGCCAGTGACGAGTTTGCGTTCTTCGCCGTCGGCGAGAACCAACTCGTTCTCAACCAGCCTGAAGTCTTCCATGCCCAGACCTCTGACACCGAGGTGGTCTTGGAGGTCGAGGACCTGGCGGCCGAATACGCTTCGATGAAGGCTCGGGGGGTGCCCTTCGAGGTCGAGCCACGCCCGGTGACCTCGGACGGTCAGAGGACCTTGCTCGCTACCCATTTTCGAGATCCCGACGGGCATGCGACCAGTGTGACCGGGTGGGTCGAGGGGACGGCCACCTGACCCCGGACGCGAAGGAAGGGCGCCACCGGGATGGCGCCCTTCCTGCAGCTACCGGCGGCGTCTAGCCGGCAGCAGTCGTGGTGGTCAGGTCGAGAACGGTCGTGGTCACGCCGCCATCCACCGGATCCGTCGGGTCGGTGTCGTTGTCGTCGCAGGCTGCGACGGCCAACATCAGGGTCAGGGCTGCGGCGATGGTCTTCGTCTTGCGCAGTCTGCGGTCCATGTTTTCCTCCATTTCAGGGAGCACGTGTCGTCCGGATCGGACGTCACGCCCAAGGCGAATGGATACCCCGCGGTCTGCGGTCCTAAACCGATTTCCTCAACTGTAGTCTCGTCAATTGGCGGTATAGGCCCCGTCGACGAGGTAGTAGGCCCCGGTGCAGAACGACGCCTCGTCCGAGGCGAGGAAGGCGACGAGGTCGGCCACCTCCTGTGGCCTGCCGAGCCGGCCAATCGGGTGCATCCCGGCAATTGCCTTCAAGGTGTCCTGATCTAGGTTGGCCGAGAGCAGGGGGGTGTCGATGAAACCCGGGCCCACCGAGTTGACCCGTACTCCTTGGGCAGAGTATTCGATGGCGGCGGTCTTGGTGAGACCAAGCACACCGTGCTTCGCCGCCACATATGCCGAGGAGGTGGCGAAGCCGACGCTGCCCAGGATGGAAGCCATGTTGATTATCGACCCTCCACCGGCTTCGAGCATGGCCGGGATCTGATATCTCATCCCGTAGAAGACCCCGTTCAGATTCACGTCGATGACTTGTCGCCAACCGTCGATCGGATATTCCCCGACCGGCGCCTGGGCGCCACCGATGCCGGCGTTGTTGACGGCAATATGAAGGGCGCCATAGGTGTCGACCGTGGTTGACACCATGCTTTCGACCTGATCGGCCGCGGAGACGTCCACCTGGACGAAAGTGGCCTCTCCGCCGTCGGCCCCGATGGCCTCTGTTACCCGCCGGCCACCATCCAGGTCGAAGTCGGCGATCACGACCTTTGCCCCGCCTCGAGCGAAGGTGATAGCGCAGGCCTCCCCCAAGCCGGAGCCTGCACCGGTGACGAGAGCCACCTTGTCCTTGAAGTCGTACGTTGCCATGCCAGACCTCCTGTCTGTTACAGACTCCTCCGATGGTTCCCGTCATCCGTCAGGAGGCATAGGGCCGTTGGGCCCTCGATTTACCCGAGGGGGGTAACGCCGAATCCATGCGGAACTCGCTTCCCACGATCGTTCCGTACTCCGGGAGGCCACGAGCCGGATTGTGCTCGGACTACCCGAGGTGTCGGCACGAATCAATAGAGCCTTATCGTGGATGGGTGAGACGAATCGTCGACGTGGCTCAGCCCGACTCGCCGAACGGCAAGGAAGTCATCACGCCGCCGAGCCGGGCCGAGTGGCGCGAATGGCTGGCCTCCAACTGGGGTCGGAAAGAAGGTCTGTGGGTGGTTCACCGCAAGAAGAGGAGTCCTCTCATTGGCCCGCTATACGACGAATTGGTCGAGGAGGCTCTCTGTTTCGGTTGGATCGATAGCCAGTCCCGTCGTGTGGACGATGATCGAAAGATCCAATGGTTCTCGCCCCGGAGATCAGGCGGGCTCTGGTCGGCCCTGAACAAGGAACGGATCGAGCGCCTGCAACAGGACGGGCGTATGACGGAGATGGGTCAAGCGGTGATAGACCAGGCAATGGCCTCCGGGTCCTGGTCTCAAGCCGACCAGGCCGACGCCCTAGTCATCCCTCAGGATCTCGAGGCGGCATTTGCTGTCGCTCCGGCGGCTAAGTCTGCCTTCGAGCAGCTGGTCGATTCTGCAAAGAAGCAGTATCTGTGGTCGGTGTACAGCGCCAAGCGGCCAGAGACGCGCGCGAAGCGAGTAGATCAGCTCATCCGCGACCTCTCGGCGGAGTAGTCCGGTTGCATACCGGGACCCGGTCCTTACAATGGAAACCTCACCTCGACGCGGGGTGGAGCAGTCTGGTAGCTCGTCGGGCTCATAACCCGAAGGTCGCGGGTTCAAATCCCGCCCCCGCTACTCACCGAAAAACCCATGCACTGCCTGGGTTTTTCGCTTGTCTAGTCCGCCGTGGAGGAACCCATGCCGGACGCCCTACCACATCGGTACCACAGCAGCACCAGAACCTGGTCTGCCGCGACGGGTGGTCTTCGCCCGCGGAACCGGCCCTTGCGCCAGACGTTCGTAAACCCTGTCGACGCAAAGCGGATCGCAGAAGCGCGCTATCTGCTCGTGGCAGTGTTCTCGACAATCCTCTGAGGTCAACGACGGTCTCCGCATGCAGCCCTTTGGAGAAGGCGGTTCTCGCATCATCTCCCTACCCAGAAAGGTCGCCTTCCGGTGCCGTGTTGTAGTAGTACGTCGCACGTAGTACGCTGAGTGGCATAATGCCGGATGTGACCCTGCTCGTTCTCACGAGCCTGGCTGATAGCCCAAAGCACGGCTACGCCATGCAACGGGACATTGCGGACTTCGCAGGCGTCCGGCTCGGACCGGGCACTCTCTATGGGGCGATTTCACGACTCGAGGAGGAGCGGCTCATCGCCCCGCTCGAAACGGAGGATCGGCGCAAGCCATACAAGATCACCCGAGAGGGTCGGAGGGAACTCCAACAACGCTCGGTTCAGCTTGGCCAGATCATGCAACAGATCGTGGAGCGGATCAATCCAGCATGAGACACCCAGTCATCCGCATCTACCCCCACGATTGGAGACAACGGTATGGCCAGGAGGTGGAGGACCTACTCGACCGAAGCGACCGCCCCATGAGAGACTCTGTCGACGTGGCGGTTCACGCGATCGCCAAACGGATCGAGAACAGTATGAGGAGATGCATCAGTCTGATTCAGATCGTGGCCACGATCCTTGCAGTCGTCTCACTGGTCGGCTTTGGGTACGCACTCAACGACCTGGCAGGTGGCATTACCGAGATAGCCCGACACTGGTGGAGCACGATCCCCATCTTGGGATTCGCAATCTCAGGAGCCATGCTCATCGTGGCACGCGGATTGACACAGCTCCGTCAGTGAAGGTCACAAGAACTAGCCCGGTCCCGCCACCGGTCGGTTTCAGGCACGGCTGCGGCCGTTAGGCCACAGGACCGCAGGTCTGTGCTGACATCCCAGGACACCACTGTTCGGCACAGTCCGAAGTCGGCGAGCTGAGCCGGTCCAAAACGGCCTAGCGAAGAGCGGCAAAGAACGACTTCGACGCACAGACATTCGGCGACGGCAACGACGGCTCTTTGCCGAGAACGGCTTCCCTTGGGATCTGCGACCGAGCGGATGGGTCTACCTCCGGAGCGGAGGGCGGCTCGGGGCTCGGGTTCGGGTGAAGGGAATCGGGGGTTTCCGCTCGTCAGGCCTTCCTCAGTCGGGCTTCTGAGGGCTCCATCGCGCGTCCATCGCACGAGTGACATCAGTCAGGCCCCCGCTAGTGCCGTGAAAGGCAGCCTTTGCCCTGTCTCACAGTCCGTGATGAGCCCGGCGGTCGTACTGTCGCACCTGCTACCAAGGAGGACCTCTGATGCGCAGCGTGACCTATTCGATGAGCATGTCAGCTGACGGCTATATCGTCGGGCCGGACGGCAACTTCGACTGGTCGCTGCCGGACGAGGTCTTCCGCTTCTGGATCGACGAGATCCGAGAGGTCGGCGTCCACCTGATGGGACGGCGGCTGTACGAGACGATGCTGTACTGGGAGACCGCCGACCAGGAGGGATCGCTCGACGACGCCGAGCTCGAGTGGGCAGCGCTCTGGAACCCGCTTCCAAAGGTGGTGTTCTCCACCACGTTGTCGGCGGTGAAGGGCAATGCCCAGCTGGCCTCGGGCGGCTTGGCGGAGGAGATCGAGCGGTTGCGGGCTGAGCCTGGAGATGGCGACATCGCGATTGGTGGCGCAACTCTCGCCGCCGAGGCGGCGTCGCTGGGTCTCATCGACGAATACCGAGCCATGGTCTACCCGGTGCTGGTTGGCGGCGGCATTCCCTTCTTTCCCCAGCGCGAGCGCCGGGTGGATCTCGAACTAGTCGAGACCCGCACCTTCAGCTCCAGAGTCGTCTACCTCCGCTACCGCGTGGCGCGCTAGCCGGCTCGGCCGCCACGCCGAGACGACGGGCAATCCGGTGGCGTGCCCTCAGTCACCCAGCTGGTTCGCAGGGCAAACGTTGCCGGTCACTGCACGAGACGTCGCTGTCTTCACCGTATGACTACGACGATCACGATCCAAGCCACTCGATGAAAACGATCCCTTCAAGTCTGGCTAGGGTCAGCCGTCACGGCGATGGGGCTCGCCTATAACCGCCCGAGTGGCTGATGGCTCCTGAGATATTTCCTGAGCCATGCCACGAACCATCACTCTCAGCCGGTTTCGTCGTCCGTGGACCGCAGTCCTGGCCGGTGGGCTCGTCGGTTCGGCCGCCCGTATCGGAATCAGCTACGCGCTTCCAGCGGCCCCTGGGCGGGTCCCGCTCGCCACCTTGATTGTGAACCTGAGTGGCTCGCTGTTGCTCGGCTTCTACCTGGCTCGCCGTGAGCAGACCGTCACGGCCCCATTGTCACTCCAGTTCTGGGGGATCGGCGTGTTCGGATCTTTCACCACCTTCTCCACTTTCGGGATCGAGGTCTTTCTCCTCCTCGACCAGGGCCATCCCACAACCGCCGTCGGGTACATCGCAGGCTCGATATTCGGAGGCCTGATCCTCGCACTAGCCGGGCAGCGTCTTGGGACGGTGATCCGATGATGCTTCTCGCCGCGCTGGCCGGGGCCGGCGGAACCCTGGCCCGTTACCTGCTCTCCGGCCTAGTCCAACAGCGGCTCGACGGCGATCTTCCAGTCGGCACCCTGGCCGTGAACCTGTCCGGCGCCCTCCTCATCGGCGCCGTCGTCGGAATCGACCATCTCCAATCCAGCGCCACCCTCATCGCCGCCGGCTTCCTCGGCGGGTTCACCACCTTCTCCACCTGGATGATCGAGACCATCCGCCTCGGCATCCCACCGCTGCGCACCAGGGCCCTCTTCAACCTGACCATCACGCTCATCGCCGGCGTGGCGCTCACCGCCGCCGGCTATAGCCTGACCAACTGACGAAAGGCCCAAGATGGACCCACAAAGC
This sequence comes from Acidimicrobiia bacterium, assembly GCA_025928935.1. Lineage (GTDB taxonomy): Bacteria > Actinomycetota > Acidimicrobiia > Spongiisociales > ZC4RG35 > JARDZU01. The sequence continues at coordinate 40,826 of JAICNB010000012.1, read as the reverse complement.
ACAGCCCGTCTCCTCCGGATCTTCATCGGCGAGTCCGACACCCACGACGGCCGGCCCCTCTATCAGGCGATCGTCGAGACCCTCCGCCGGCAGGGACTGGCCGGAGCCACCGTCCTCAGAGGCATCGAGGGCTTCGGCAAGTCCAGCCGGCTCCACACCGCCCACATCCTCCGTCTCTCAGAAGATCTACCCATCGTCATCGAATGCGTCGACACCGACGACAAGATCGAAACCGTCCTCCCCGCGCTCGACGCCATGGTCGGAGACGGATTGATCACCCTGGAACGTGTGGAGGTCCGCGTTTACCGGGCCAACGGGAATTGAACACTGGCAACTCTCTCGCGCGTCCGTCGCGCGAGAGGGTGCGACAGGAACTTCAAGAACGCGAAATGACGCGACCCAGAAATGGGCGACGGGGACGCCGACTTTGGTCGGCAGAGTGTTCGGCTCGGGTCATCGATGTGTCTCGATCAGGGTTCTGACGGTGACGTGCAGACCCTTCGCTGGGTTGTCCGGCCCGTACATGCGGGCCGCCACCCAAGCTCCGTCCATCATCAGCAGCAGCTGGTCGGCGAGCTGATCGGGGTCTCGGACACCAGCCTCCCGGGCGAGGATGGCGAAACGGCTTCGCACCTGGTCCTTGTGGGCTATCGCTACCTGGTGGCCGGGGTGGTCGCGGTGGGGGAACTCGGCGGCAGTGCCTTGGAAGGTACAACCACGACATTCCGGGCTGGTGGCCAGTTTCTCTATCGCTTCGAACATGCCAACCAGTCTTTCGAGGGGATCCTCTATTTCGGCGACGGCACCGTCGAGCCATTCCCAGTACTGGCGGTTGGACTCCTCTAGGTATGCGACGATGAGGTCGTCCTTGGAGGGAAAGTGCCGGTAGAGGCTCATCTTCGCCACCCCAGCTTCGGCGATGATGGTGTCGATTCCCACCGCCCGGAACCCGTCCCGGTAGAACAGCCGCTGCGCCGTCTCCAGTATCCGATCCCGCGCCGAGCCTTCTCTGGTAGTGGTCATCAGGTTGACATGATACAGACTTGTCTGTACATTTCAATCGATCGATAGACAGATCTGTCTCATGCGGAGGGACTCGACATGAAGATTGCAGTGTTCGGCACCAGACCCGTGGGCCAGACGGTGCCTGCACAGCTGGCCGAGGTGCGCCATGAGGTGATGGTGGGGACCGGGAGCGTGCGATGAAGTTTGGGCTCCAGGTCTATTCCTTCACCTGGCCCCATGGTCCCCAGGCGATCGGTCCCACCCTGGCCCGGGTGGTGCGTTCCGCCGACGATGCCGGGTTCGATTCGATCTGGGTGATGGACCACTTCTGGCAGATCGGTGCACCGGGCTCGGAGACCCAACCCATGCTGGAGGGCTGGACCGCACTGGGATTCATGGCTGCCCATACCCAGCGGGCCCGCCTGGGCCTCATGGTCGGCGGGGTCCACTACCGCAACCCGGGGCTTTGGGTGAAGGCGGCCACCACCCTCGACGTCCTGTCCGGTGGTAGAGCGTGGCTCGGTCTCGGCGCCGGCTGGAACCAGGCCGAATCGATGGGACTGGGCTTTTCCTTCCCCGAGATCAAGACCCGATTCGAGATGCTCGAAGACACCCTCGAGATCGCCCACCGCATGTTCGAGGGAGAACGAGGCACAGAATCGAGCTTCGAAGGCCGCCAGTTCACCGCCGAGCGTCTCCTCAACGTGCCCCAGTCGATCTCCCGGCCAAGGGTGCCGATCATGATCGGCGGAGGCGGGGAGAAGAAGACGCTGCGGCTCGTCGCCCGCTACGCCGACGCCTCCAATCTGTTCGGCGACCCCGACGTGCTGCGTCACAAGTACCGGATCCTGGCCGAGCACTGTGAGGCGGTGGGACGCCCCTACGACGAGATCGAGCGCACCACCCTGCAGTCGGTGAGCCTGTTTGCTCCCAACGCCTGGCGGAACACGCCGGAGACCGCCGACCAACTGGTGGACCGGTTCGGCCGTCTCGGTGACGCCGGTGTGCAACAAGTGATCATCAACACGGCAGACGTCCACGACCCCGATGCCATCGCCCTGCTGGCCACCGAGGTCATGCCGCAACTCGCCGAGCCAGGGAGCTGACCGCCGTGACCGTGACCACCGATCTCGACCGTCAAGCGGTGATCCACCTGACCACGGTGGGGCGAGTCACCGGCCAAAGCCACACGATCGAGATCTGGTTTGCCCACGTCGACTCGACGCTCTACATGCTGTCGGGTGGCGGTGACCGCTCCGACTGGGTGCGCAATATGACTCGTATCCCGGCCGTTTGGATTCGGGTCGGGGGACGGGAGTACAAGGGGGCGGGTCGCATCGTCACCGACCCGCAGGAGGACCGGTTGGCCCGGAATGCCGTGCACGACAAGTACGCCGCCCATTACGGAGGTGACCTCATCGGATGGCGGGAAACTGCCCTTCCGATCGCAGTCGATATCGACCTGAGCACAGGCTGAGCCGGTGGAGCACTCGCAGCACCTGGGAGAATCCGATTTGGGGGTTCCCCGGCTTGGTGTCGGCGCCATGACCTGGGGCGCAGCGCGGGGAATGGCGCGGCTTTACCCAGCGAAGATGGCTTATGGAGGCGCCCACGGTTACGAGGAAGAGAGGCGTGCCCTCGAGGTGAGTCTGGAGGCCGGAGTGAACCTGTTCGACACTGCCGCCATGTACAGCGCCGGCGCCTCCGAACGACGGCTCGGTGAGTTGGCGGTCGGCAGAGACGTCGTCATCGCGACCAAGTTTCCCGGTAGCTTTCGGTTCCGGGCCGAGGACTTCCCCGCCGAGCTCGAGAAGAGCCTGGCCAGGCTGAATTGTCCCAGCATCGACCTTTACCAGCATCACTACCCGTCCCGCCGGATCTCCATTCCGAAGCTGATGGACCAGCTGGCGGATGCGGTCGAAGCAGGGAAGGTGAAGGCGGTCGGCGTGAGCAACTACTCGGCGGCGCAGATGCGCCAGGCCCACGGCGCCCTCGCCGAACGCGGAATCCCCCTGGCATCCAATCAGCTGGAGTACTCACTGCTACACCGACAACCCGAGGCCAACGGTGTGCTCGACGCCTGCACTGAGCTCGGCGTGACCCTGATCGCCTATACCCCCTTGGCCGGGGGCTTGTTGACCGGCAAGTACTCGGCAGAGAACCGTCCGAGCGGGTTCTTCAGACGGGTCTTGCCCAGGTATCGAGGCAGGGCCCTCGAGGCAATTCAACCTGTCATAGGACTGCTGGCCGAGATCGGCAGTCGCTACTCGAAAACACCAAGCCAGGTGGCACTGCGATGGCTGATCGAGAATCCCACCGTCCTCCCCATTCCCGGCGCCAAGAACGGCAGACAGGCACAAGACAATGCCGAGACGCTGGCCTTCTCGCTCGCCGCTGATGAGGTGGAAGCGCTCAGCCAGGCAACCCTGAATTGGAGGGCGTAGCCGCGTTCGATTCTTCGAAGGCGTCCGTCATCCCGAGTTGTCCTCTGCGATGCCCAAACACCCAGGGGCCAGCTGCCCGTAGCAGCTTCAATCCAATCTCCCTGCGGTCTGGGTCCCTCTGCGGTCAGCTACGCGGTGTCGGCGGCTTGATCACACCGAGCTGAATCATTGACGAGAGGTCGTTGCGGATGGTGTCGGGCTCCCCGAAAAAGTCTCTTGCCAACGTGACGTTGGACCCTGGCAGACGATCTTCGCCCGAGTTGAAGTTGGGGGATGGAACTCAAGGCTCACCCGGCGGTCGCCGGCTCGACGATCCCGGTCTTCACATCCTCTCGTGGCGAGGCCGCGGTCATGAGTGCCTATCAAGGCGTGATGGACGCATGGCCGATCGACTACGAAGAGCTCGATGTCTCCACAAGCTTCGGAGACACCCATGTCATTGCTGGCGGCCCACACGATGGTCCGCCGGTGGTTCTCCTCCACGCCCTCTTTGCTACTGCGACTTCCTGGTATCGCAACGTCGAAGGGCTGTCCTACCGGCACCGCACGTACTGCGTCGATGTCATCGGTGAGGCGAACAAGAGCACCCCCACCCGGCCCATCAGATCGATGGACGACTTTCTGCAGTGGTTCGATGAGCTGCTCGACGGTCTCGGGATAGACACTTTGTTCCTGGTGGGTAACTCCTATGGAGGGTTCACCGCCGCGTATTACGCCATGAAGCTCCCCGAGCGGGTGCGCAAGCTGGTCCTGGTTGGCCCGGCGTCGACGATCCACGCGATGAGACCCTTCATGCTCCACATGTTCGTGCCCAAGGGCCTCTACATGGCTGCGCCCTGGCTGCCAGGGTCAGGGCGGGTGATGAGGGCGAGCGTCGATTGGATGCATGCCGGCCTTGCCCCCGACCCCTTGTGGGGCCGTCTCTTCATCGAGGCGATGAAACACGGCAAGTTGATCAACCGGGTCTTTCCTCGCATCTACGAAAAGGAGGAGCTCGCCGAGATCAGCGCGCCGGTGCTTCTGGTCTTCGGTGATCGAGAAGTCATCTACGGCGATCTGGACGAGGCAATACAGGCAGGCAGGGACCTGATCCCCGAGGTGAGTGTCGCAGTCATTTCCGACGCTCATCACATCGCCGCCCTTGCCCAACCTGAGACCGTGAACCGGGAGCTCCTGAGGTTCTTCGCCGACTGAGCATCAATTACAGCTGGGTCCGCGGGAGGGATCGAGCCGCGAGGGAGGGGGAACCCGATCCAATACACCGCCGCGATTGGGAGACACCGGTCATCCAGCTGACTATCGCTGCCCCGGGTCACGGGGTGTCCTCGAGAATCTGATCAGGTCAGTCGTTGAGCGCTGTCGCCGCCTGCAGCAGAGCGGAGTGGGTCAAGGCCTGTGGGTAGTTCCCGAGGTGGTCGTGAGTGACGGGGTCCATCTCCTCGGCGTATAGACCGAGTTCACCGCCAAGACCGAGTAGCTCCTCGAACAGTGTTTCCGCTTGTGAGCGTTGCCCTGTCATGGCGAGTGCGTGCACCAACCAGAAGGAGCAGGGGAGGAAGGCGCCTTCACGGCCAGTGAGGCCGTCGTGGTCGCGGTATCGGTAGAGGAGAGGGCCGCCGGCACCGAGCTCTCGGCGGATGGTGTCGATGGTCCCTGCGACACGCGGTGAATCGTTGGGCTCGAATCCGGTCCAGGGAAGGAGCAGCAGGGCGGCGTCGAGGTCCTGTGATTCGTAAGCGGCGGTGTAGCACCCATTATGTGGGTCGAAGGCGCGGCGGGCGATCTCATCACCAAGTATCCCGGCCGCGGCACTCCACTCGGTCAGCCGGCGGGGAGTGTCACTGCGCTGCTCAGCGATCTGGATTGCCCGGTCCAGAGCCACCCAGGCCATGAGTTTGGAGTGGACATGGTGGCGTGGCAGGTCGCGGCGCTCCCAGATCCCGGCGTCGGGCAGCATCCAGTTCCGGGTGACATGATCGGCAAAGGCTTGCATGGTTCGCCAGGTCTCGCCGTCGAGTCGGTGACCGGCTCTGGTCAGCTGCCAGGCGGCGTCGAGAACCCACCCATAACCATCGAGCTGATGTTGGGCTCGGGCCCCGTTTCCGACCCGCACCGGTCTGCTGTCGGCGTAGCCGGGCCATCCTTCGAGCTCCTGCTCCAGGGGTGCGGGGCGGCCGTCGAGGCTGAACAGGGCTGGGAGGCGGGGACGGGCGAGGCGGCTGGCGTGGAGGAGCCAGGCGTGGAAGCCGCGTGCCTCGCGCTCCTTTCCTGCGCTGAGGAAAGCAGTGATGCCCGTGCAGGCATCCCGTGGCCAGGCGTACCGGTAGTCCCAGTTGCGGCTGCCGCCGACCACCTCGGGCAGTGACGTGGTGGGTGCTGCCACGGGGGCGCCGGTAGGCGAATAGGTGAGGAGTTGAAGGGTGATGAAGCTGCGCAGGATGGCCCGGCGGTGGTGGGGCCCGGTCACCAGGCTGTCTGCCCAAAGCTGCCATCGGGTCTCGTCCCGCGCCGCCTCCCCGGTGCCCACCTCTGATGGGACCAGGAAGAGGGGGCCTCGGTGGCTGGCCGACATCACCACTGTGACGGGGCGGTCAGGCCGGACCTCGATGACGTTGGGGCGATCCGGCTCCAGCTGATGCTCGGTGCCTGTGGTGAGGGAGAAGGCGATGTCGCCGTGGTCCACCAGCAGGTTGCCGTTCTGACGTCGGATCCGCCGAGCCCGCTCCCGCTGGTACCCGAAGCGGGGTGAGATCTCGACTCCCACCCGGATCGGCCGTCCTTGGCTGGTGACACGCCGCACCAGCAGGCTTTCGGGGAGCATCACTCCGGTGACCTCTCCCACCATCGTGTCGGCGAGGACCAGTCGGCCACCGTCCACGGCCCATTCGGTCTCGAGGGTTGCCGTGTCACCCCGGTAGCCCTGCCCAGCCAGGGTGGCGGGCTCGTCGGGTGCGATCACGAAGTGCCCTCCCTCCTCTCCGCCGACAAGCCTGCCGAAGACAGGTGGTGAATCGAATCGGGGAAGGCAAAGCCAATCGATCGAGCCGTCCGGGGCGACCAAGGCCGCGGTCCGGGTGTCCCCGATGAGTCCGTACTCGCCGATCGGGATCCGCCGGATCGAGTTCATCGGACCTGGAGGAACGCACCCAGGATCGCCCCGTAGACGACATGGGCGGCCATCGTCACCAAGGGTGTGCTCCACCCGTAGTTGAGGGCGAGGAGGCCCGGGGGCTCGAGGACCGTGGTCGAGCTGGGACCGGCCCGCTCGGTTGCCATCCGGGGATGAATGGTGGGGAGGAGCGGTACCAGCACCGCGCCGGCGATTGTGGCGTGGATCAGCCCGAACCCCGCGCCCAGCAGCCAACCGCTCCGGCCCAGCTGGGCGAAGCCGGCGGCGTAGAACAGGGCGAAGAACTGGCCCATGACGAGGTGGAGGAAGAACCCGACGAATCTGGCCCGGTCCGGATCTCCGGTGATGAGGGTGCCCAACATGAGCGGGATGTCGAGGCGGGTGAGCCCGGCGAGCTGGGCGCCGACGATCACCGCAGTGAGCACGGCCGTTGCCGCCACCCCGAAGGTTGCCCAACCGCTCCAATCCACCAACAGGCTCCCTTCTCTCCGGACGACGCTATTCGACTACAGCGAAGAACCCGGCGTGGGACCGTCGGTCGGAGCGGGGAGGGCAGAGGTCACGGTGCGCGACCCGCAAGCCTTCGCCCGGGGGAGGGCCAGCAGTTGGAGGGTGCGCTCCTGCTCGGCGTCGGTCGTCACGGGCTCCTCTATCCGGTGGACGCCACCCGCCGGGCCCAGGGAAGGGCGAGGACTGGGCGGCGGGCGACGTCCTTGTTTGGATGAGCTCAGGCGTGATCTTGGGCGAGCTGACCCAGGGCGAGGGCCCCGAGCAGCAGCCCGAAGTCACGCAGGGCGATGTCCCAGAACCCGCCGACGATGATCAGGGTGATGATGATCACTCCCAGCCAGGCAGCGACCACGTAGGCGAAGATCTTGGGCCGTAGCCAGACGCCGATCCCGGCGATGATCTCCACGACCCCGACCACGGCCATGACAGCGCCACCGCTGATGACGTTGGTGACGAACTCGGGAAGGAACTGGGTCCAGTCGGTCATCAGATTGGTGAACTTGTCCAACCCGAACAGGATGGGAGCCACGGTGAATCCCACCCGGAGGATCCGGTAGGCGGTGAGACTGCGGGTGGTCTGGGGGGCAACGGTGGGAGTAGTGGTGGTGGTCATGAAGTTCCTCCTTCTAAAGTCGACCGCTATCGAACTTAGAGGGAAGGCTGTGTAAAGTCAAGTCCAATGGGTTTTAGAATGGTGGATCATGACTGACAACGACTTCGGATCCGACTCCCTGGAGGCTGTGGCGTCTCTCGGCGAGCCGATCCGCCGCGCCCTCTATGCTTTCGTGGCCGCCTCGGCAGAGCCGGTGAGTCGCGACGCGGCCGCCGACGCTGTCGATGTTTCTCCGCAGGTGGCTGCCTATCACCTCAACCGGCTGTCCGAGGACGGTCTGTTGGAGGTGGAGTATCGCCGGTTGAGCGGAAGGACCGGTCCTGGGGCAGGGCGGCCGTCCAAGCTCTACCGCCGTTCGGACCGGGTCCACGAGGTGTCCATCCCACCACGGCGCTACGAGTTGGCTGCTCGCATCCTCCTCGACGCGACACAGGCGGGCCATCTCGACACCGGGGCCTTGATCGACTCGGCCCGACGGACCGGTAGGGAAATGGGCCAGGCAGGCCTCGGAGCTGCCCTCGTAGCCACCGGGTACGAGCCGGTGATCGAGGAAGGAGAGACCCGGTTCCGAAACTGCCCCTTCCACGAGCTGCGGGAAAGGGATCGGGACACCACCTGTGGGCTCAACCTGGCGCTGGTGGAGGGCATGGTGGAGGGCTCGGGCTCCAAGACAGATGCGGTCCTCGCCTTCGAGGAAGGTTACTGCTGTGTCCGGCTCAGCCCCCCGGTGAGCGAATAGAAGAGGAGAGGTGGCGGACTGAGCCAGTCCGCGCCGCGGTCGGGCGCACGTCGACGACGTTCGGTTAGTCGTCTGGGCCACGTGTCCTCTCTGACGGGTCCCTGCGAGGCTTCTTCTAAAAATAAACTTGACATGTTTAAGAGAGTCAGGCATTCTAAATCTCAATCATCTCAATTTTAGAGATGCAACCCCATCCCGGGGGTCATCGAGAGAAAGGACCGCCATGACCACCGACCACCACCGGCTCCTCGGAGTCCTGGTCGCATGCGTGCTCGCCCTGGGCGCCTGCAGCGGAGGGACCAGCGACGACGCGGATCCCACCACGACCCAAGCCGCAGCCACCACCGTGACCACCCGGCCGGCCATCGATACGACACAACCACCGACCCCGTCCGCCACCGCGCTGCAGACCACGGACCCGGCCGACTTCGAAGCCCAGGTCGGGCTGCACAGCGCGATGCGTGACTTGTGGTCGGATCACATGCAGTGGACTTACGCGACAGTTGACGCCTTCTTCCGCAACCCGGACGGGCTGCAGCCGACGCTCGATCGGCTCCTCGCCAACCAGGCCGATATCGGCGCCGCGATCGCGTCCTTCTACGGTGAGGAAGCCGGAAACCAACTGACCGACCTCCTGACTACTCACATCGATCAAGCCGTCCCAGTTCTCACAGCCGCACAAGCCGGGGACACCGCAGCGCTCGAGACTGCCGTTGCCGACTGGTACGCCAATGCCGAGGAGATCGCCGATTTCGTGTCCGCAGCGAACCCGGAGAACTGGCCGCAGTCAGCCACTCGGCCGATGCTCGAGGGGCACATCGACACGACCATCGTCTACGCGACTGATCTGCTCAATGGTGACTACACCAGCGCGATCGAGCACTACGACGAGGCCAAACACCACATGCTGATGCTCTCCGACACTCTCGCCGCCGGGATCATCGCCCAATTCCCCGACCAGTTCGGCGGATGACACCAAAGCCGGCCGGAGCCTCTGCCATGGCCGAGGTTCCGGCCGGCCCCTGACCCGCAGCGGAGACACCAGTGGCACCAATCCTCGAAACCCTCAACCAGACTCCGGAGACAACCGTGACCGTCGTTGCAGTCGACAACAGGTCATCGCTGCATCGAGCCCTGGCCTGGGTGATCGCCACGTTTGCAGCCGCCGGTGGGCTGATCCATCTCGAGGCCTCCATCGATCACCGTGACCTCACCTTCATCGCCATCGGATTCGCGGCCATGGCTATCGCCCAGTTGGCCGTCGCCGGTCTCACCCTCGTCCGCCCATCGCCCACAGTGCTCCTCTGGGTCGGCGTCCTCCATGCCGGCATCGGCCTGGTGTGGATCGTCTCACGCACCGTCGGACTGTCGTTCATACCCGGGGCCGATCAGGCAGCCGAGGTTGGGGTCGCCGACCTGGTGGCCAACACATTCTCGATCGCCGTGGTGGGTGTCACCATCGTCGCCCTCACTCTCGGCCGGTCCTACCAGGCCCTCCCCCTCCCACCGATCACTACCCGCATCATCAGGCTGGTGGCTTTGGTCGGCGCCCTCATCCTCACCGTCGCCGCCCTCAGCGTGCCCCACGAGCACGCCGATCACCTCGATGTCTCGGTCCCGGCTCCCACCCACAGCCACGACCACTAGCGGCGGCGCTACGGCTCGACTACAACCCGTCCTCGCATTGTCGGGTGGATGGCGCAGAAGTACTCGAACGAGCCGGCTGCAGGGAACGTCACAGTGCCGCTCGCTCCCTGGTCGATGGGGCCGGTGTCGAAGTCATCGCTGGTGACGGTGTGAGGGGTCGGGTCGCTGTTGCTCCAGGTCACCGTGGAACCGACGGAGATTCCTAGCTCGGCGGGTGCGAATGCGAACTCGGCGATCGTCACCGCGGTACTCGACGCGGCTTCGTCTGAAGCTGGTACCTCCGTGGCCGGAGAGTCCGGCAGCGGAGTCAGCGAGGTGGCACCCTCGTGGACGGTGAAGATCATCTCCATCCCCAGCTGGTCGTGTTCGCCGTGCGCGTCCTCGATCGGGCAGTCGATCTCATAGGTTCCAGGGGCCAGGTCGGCGACGAGGAGAGCGGTCTCCCCGGGACTCACGGCCTCGGCACGCCACTCGAGCCGGTTGTCACCCGATCCGGCGGTGCGGATGCGGAGGGCGTGGGGGACGGTCCCGAGATTGCGAAATCGGAATGTGATCATTCCCGGGGGTGCCTCCACGGCCGACGGGACCAACGCCCACTCCCCGAGAGCGATCTCGACACCTGGGCTGCCGGAGCCGGGGAGCTGCACGGTTTCGACCGGGGCGGTGCTGCTCTCCGCCGAGGTGACGGCGGTGGTCTCGCCACTGGACATCGTGGTGGAGGTTACGACAGGGCCGATCGTGGCTTCGGAAGGCCCGGCCGTGGCAGCCGGGTCGGCGCTACAGGCCAACAGCAGGCACCCTGCCGAGACCACAGTGAGGACCCGGGCGAATCTCATGGCTCCGAGGCGTTGGTGCATGGACCAAGCATCTTTGGAAACTGGTCAGGGAGACGTCAACGCAACTTCAGCAAACCCTCAAGAACGATGCCGCCGCCGGCGACTGGCCCCGTCAATCGTCCTCGCCCTCTCCCTCATCGTCCCCTTCACCGCCTAGCGTCGCTACCAGTCCATCCACCAGCTCTGCCAGTTCGGCGTCGGTGAGCCGCGCATCGGCATGGGTCAGTAGGTAGGACCGTGGCGGCATCGAGCCCTCCATCACTGTCTCGGCGGACTCATCACCCTCCTGGGGTCGGTTCCACTCCGAATAGTTGAGCTCCTCCCGGCCCTCGTCGACGTCCCGCTGCACGAGCCAGGACACAGGAGCCACGTTCGAATACCACGGCCACACCGTCTCGTTGCTGTGACAGTCGAAACAGGCGCGAGCCGCCAACACTCGGGTCTGAGCCGAATCCCAAGACGGCTCCGCTACCACCGGCGGATTGTCGTGATCCCTCCCATAAGGAACGACCTGGATCACCAAAAAGCCGCCCAGTAGGACGGCGAGACCCCATTTCACCCAACTCATGACCGCTCTCCACCGCCGGCGAGATGCCGGTCAGGGTTCGTATCACCCCTCGCCCCGGCTGAGGGAGTTCCGGAGCGCGTCGAGCCTCTCGTCGATGAGACCGATGACGCCGAAACGCGGGGGCCGACGAAGACCGGGACGGGAGCGCTGCCTATCAGCTCCTCTGTGACGCTTCCGAAGAGGGCCTCGGACATTCCCTGTCCGCGGGCGCCGAGGACTATCAGCTCGAATCCTGTTTCTTGTGCAAGCCTGCCGATCGTCTCTCCTGGGGGGCCGTACAGCAGCACAATCTCGATGGGATCGAACTCGAGGCCGGACGCCACGTCGGCCAACCGCGAGTAGGCGCGGGATTGGGGTGCGATCCCCGTGAAGCTGGCACTGGCCTCGTAATCCAGGGCGGTGGCCAGGGTCAGACTGGTAACGCTGTCGCCAAACAGGCTCAAGGCCGCCCGCACCGCCTCGATGGACTCCTCGGAATCGTCGATACCGGCCAAGACATCGAAGGGGCCGGTCCGCAACTCCGCTGTCCTCGGGGCTCTGCGGTCCCTATCGAGAACGTGACGTTCAAACGCAAAGAATGCGGTGAACGGCCCGAGGAGGACCCCCAGGGCCAGCCATAGCCCGAGGTCGTGGCCAGAACGGGCCATGACGAGGGCTATCGCCGCTCCTCCGGCTACCCACGTGACGACCAACAGAGCTATCAGTACCTGAGTGGATTCCAAGCTCCCACATCCTTCAACTCAGGTGGTAATCGAGTGAGGCCGTTTGCGATAGGGGCTTTCGTCCTTCGGGCGATGGTCACATCAGCTAGGGACGATTTGCCCTGGATCGCCGAGCGGAGCACGGCTTGACTGAAACCATGCGTTCCTCGCGTGCGACCGCGTTCATGCTGACGTTCACGGTCGTCGGGCTGGCAAGCGCGGGGGTCTTGGCTCTTCTCGATCTCGACCGAGCCGCCGATGTCGCACTGATCGCGGTGGCGCTCGTCCCTCTCCTGCCACTGGTGGGGGAGATGATCGCCAAGCTGCGCCGTCGCCAGCCAGGTGTCGACGTCATTGCCCTTGTTGCGGTCTTGGCGTCGTTGGCGATGGGAGAGCTCCTGACTGCCGCCATCATCGGCTTGATGCTCGCTACCGGCCAGTTCCTCGAGGAATACGCGGCTGGAAGGGCTGAGCGTGAGCTGACTGCTCTCGTGCAGCGCGCTCCTCGAACCGCTCACTCGATTCGGGGCGACAACGTCGAGACGGTCGACATAGCCGAGGTCCGGCGGGGCGACCTCCTATTGGTCAAGTCCGGGGAGGTGGTCCCCGTGGACGGAGTGGTGACGAGTGGACTCGCAGTGGTCGATGAATCGGCTCTGACCGGCGAGCCGCTCCCGGTGGAGAGGATCAACGGCGACCTGGTCAGCAGTGGCACGGTCAACGCGGCCGACGCCTTCGAGATCCAGGCGACCGAGGAAGCCGCCCAGAGCACGTATGCCGGAATCATCCGTCTCGTCGAGGCGGCGCGTGAGTCGCATGCTCCGGGGGTCCGAATGGCCGACAGGTGGGCGGGATGGTTCGTTCCGCTGGCGTTGGGTGCCTCCGGCGTCGCCTGGCTCGTCTCGGGCGATCCGATGCGGGCGTTGGCAGTTCTCGTCGTTGCCACCCCTTGTCCACTGCTGCTCGCCGTGCCGATCGCCGTCGTGTCCGGGATCTCCCGAGCTGCGCACCGTGGAGTCGTCTTCAGGGGTGGCGGGGCCCTCGAGGCGCTGGCTCAAACCAAGAGTGTCGTCATCGACAAGACCGGCACGGTCACCGTCGGACGACCGGTGCTGCGCTCGATCACAGTCTTCGACCAATCACTGTCCGAACCCGACATTCTCTCACTGGCTGCCTCGCTCGATCAGGTCTCGTCACACATCCTGGCCCGCTCGATCGTCGAAGCTGCCCATGAGCGTGGCCTCGAGTTCCCGATCCCAGTAGAGGTGAGCGAGGAGCATGGTGCCGGCGTCTCGGCAAAGCTCGACGGACGTGAGGTCGCCGTGGGAAAGCTCGCCTGGATTCTGGACGGGTCCCCGGAGCCGTCCGCAGTCACCGGATTCCGAAGTCGTGTCACCAGGGTTTCACCAACTGTCGTCTACATCTCGATCGATGGCGAGATCGCCGGTGCGCTCGTCTTCGACGACCAGGTGCGAGCAGACGCGGCCTACACGATTCGAGCGCTTCGCCGCACCGGCGTCGAGAAGGTCGTAATGGCGACCGGGGACAATCCATTGGTGGCGCGTTCGGTTGGGATGGCCATCGGTGTCGACGACATCCTCGCCGAGACAACGCCAGAGGAAAAGGTGCTCGTGCTCGAGGACCTGCAACGTGGTGGGATCACCACGATGGTGGGAGACGGGATCAACGACGCCCCCGCGCTAGCGGCTGCCGACGTTGGTGTGGCCATGGGAGCCCGGGGCGCGACGGCATCCTCGGAGGCAGCGGATGTCGTTCTCGTCGTCGACCGCCTTCAACGACTCGTCGACGCCATCGGGATAGCCCAGCGCACACGTCGAATCGCGGTGCAGAGTGTGGTCATCGGGATGGGACTCTCGCTGGTCGCCATGGGCGTCGCCGCGTTCGGCCTGCTGGTACCGATCGTCGGGGCGCTGGTGCAGGAGGGTATCGACGTCATCGCCATCCTCAACTCGCTGCGGGCACTTGGGGGGAGGACTCCGACCCAAATGGGGCCACGACTCCCTGCCGAGCTGTCAGATGAGCTTCGCGTCGAACACGAGCGACTCATCCCCCAACTCGACAGGCTGCGACAGGTTGCGGATGCCCTCGATACCCAGAGTCGCGCCGACGCCCTGCGATCGCTCCACGAGGTCGAGCAGTTCCTGGTGAAAGAGATCATCCCCCACGAGGCCAACGACGAGACGGAGGTTTACCCACGCATGAGCGAGATCCTCCCTGGCGACGATCCGATGGCAACGATGAGTCGGGCTCACCGTGAGATCTTCCACCTGGTCGAGCTCTTCCAGCGTCAGGTCGCCGACCTACCGGCAAGCGGCCCGGAACCGGCCGATATCACTGACCTGCGCAGGACGCTCTACGGCCTGCACGCCATACTCAGACTTCATTTCGACCAAGAGGAAGAGCTGTACGCCTCCCTCGACGAAGGCTGAGCCACGCGTTGGATGTACGGCAACCGACCGGTTGGGAGCCCCGATCTGCTCGTACCGGATCGTTGGACTTTGCATTCGCCGGTGTGAACCGGAGCAAGACACGACTCCGGATGGGCCGGCTGATCCGCCTCCTGTTCCGCGACGATCTCAGGACCGATCGGTCGGGGCACGCCAGGTCATGTTCATCGAGCGCTCGAACTCCATCCAACCGTTCCGATCGAAGGCGTCCCCCATGGGGGTGTTGCCCAGGTCGGTCGCGGCTCGAATGTGGTCCACCCCGGTCGCGGCGAGCACGGCCACGCCTTCGTTCAGGAGGTCGTCGATGTAGCCCTGCCCTCGATATCGGGGGAGCACGGCGACGTAGCCGATGACCGGGTGGTAGTAGTTGTGCCCTGGCGTGACGAAGCCAACGGGATCGCCATCGTGGTCGATCGCCACCCGCCAATGAGATCGAGGGCTGACCTGTGCCGCCAGCTCGCCGTCGAAGTGCTCCCGTGCCGCCTCGGCGGCCGACATCGTCTCGAGATCGAGGCGGGTGTATGCGTCGAGACTTCCCGCTGTGGCCTCGGTCATCAGGCCGACGATCTCGGCATCGTCGTGCGGCGCACGGAACCGCAGCCGACCGCTGCGCGGCGGGATCTGTGTTCCCACGCGCCACTCCAGCCGCCGTCTCTCCACGAAGAGCCGGGCGCCGGTGCCGGCCACTACCGCCATCAGCGCCTCCGTCTCCACACGTGCGTCGTCGTCGGCACGCCAATCGGGTGGCACGAAACGCAGATAATCGGGTGGGCGATCTTCGGGGGGCACGACCTGAGTGATCGCGGTCCTCAACATTCTTCGGGCCGCATCGAGATGGGTGGGATCACGGGCGTCACGAACGTCGAGGATGTCGAGCAGACCCGGCGCGTCGTCACCGGGGTTGGACCACCACGCCAGCCTGGCGACCACGAGCCCGTCGATCTCGGCCACCCACATCCACTCGGGCCTGCGGCGGTGAGCTTCGATGTCATCGGACACCTCGTCGTTGAGCGAGTACGGCAGCGTCAGGAACTGCGCCAGGGTCGAGCCTTCTTCCAGCGAGCAGTGGCGAACATGTGTCGTGTTCATCGAAGGTGTAGAGGGCCCTGCCCCGGTTCGCCGCTGTTGGGGAGGAAGCGTGCTTCGGTTTCGGGCGAGACGGAATTGAACAGGTGGATGTCTTCGACGACGCCACGCAGGCCCAAACCGGCCGTCCATTGGAAGGTGTCCATCAGACTCCCATGGAAGCAGCCATCGAGCGGGACGCCGTCGGCCATCGCCCGCTGAGGCTGAGCGAGAAAGGTCCTGATGAACATCACGCGGTCAGTGTCGTACACCTCGCGCTCGTGGGTCACCATCAGGCCCCCGGTTCGCCCGGCCCGAGGTGTTGGTGGAGATCGACGCACTCGCAGTGCTGCCATGGTCCCGAGGTGCTACTTCGTCAGTCAACCGAGCAGTATCGGAGAAGCGAGCGGGTCGCCGGTTCCTTATGTTCCGGGGATGGACGTCACTACTCACGGGTTGATTTAGCGTGGACCGAATGCATGCCGCCGATAGCCACGACTTCATCCGGGTGATCGGGGCACGTGAGAACAATCTCAAGGACATCACGGTCGAGATCCCGAAGCGCAGGCTGACGGTGTTCACCGGGGTCTCGGGCTCCGGGAAGAGCTCTCTCGTCTTCGACACGATCGCCGCCGAGTCGCAGCGTCTGATCAACGAGACCTACAGCTCGTTCGTGCAGGGCTTCATGCCCACCATGGCCCGTCCCGATGTCGACGTGCTCGACGGTCTGACCACGGCGATCATCGTCGATCAGGAGCGAATGGGTGCCAACGTCCGTTCCACGGTTGGAACCGCCACCGACGCCAACACCTTGTTGCGCATCCTCTTCAGCCGGCTCGGGAAGCCTCACATCGGCTCGCCCAGCGCCTTCGCCTTCAACGTCCCCTCGGTCAGCGGGCGGGGCACCATCACCGTCGAGCGAGGGGAGGGCAAGGACAGGCCGAGGGTGGAGACGTATTCCCTCGTGGGTGGCATGTGCCCGCGCTGCGAGGGCATGGGGTCGGTCAGCGACATCGACCTCACTCAGCTCTATGACGACTCGAAATCTCTCAACGAGGGCGCGATAACCGTCCCCGGTTACAAGGCGGGCGGCTGGAGCGTGCGGCTCTTCAGCGAGGCGGGCATCCTCGACCCGGACAAGCCGATCAACAAGTACACCAAGAAAGAGCTCCACGACTTCCTGTACAAGGAACCGACCAAGGTGAAGATCGTGGGCACCAACATGACCTACGAGGGTTTGGTTCCCCGCATCCAGAAGTCCTTCCTTTCCAAGGACCTCGATTCGCTGCAGCCGCACATCAGGGAGTTCGTGGAACGCGCCGCCACCTTCACGACCTGTCCCGAGTGCGGTGGCACCCGTCTCAGCAAGGGGGCCCGGTCCTCGAAGATAGAGGGGGTCAGCATCGCCGATGTCTGCGCCATGCAGATCAGCGACCTGGCCGGATGGGTGCGCGGCCTCGATGAGCCTTCGGTGGCGCCCCTGCTCACCTCACTGCAGGAGACCCTCGACTCTTTCGTCGAGATTGGCCTCGGCTACATCTCGCTCGATCGCCCTACGGGCACGCTGTCCGGGGGCGAGGCACAGCGGACCAAGATGATCCGTCATCTCGGCTCGCCGCTGACCGATGTGACCTACGTCTTCGACGAGCCAACCACGGGTCTTCACCCTCATGACATACAACGCATGAACGACCTTCTGCTCCAGCTGCGTGACAAGGGCAACACGGTGCTCGTGGTGGAGCACGAGCCGGAGGCGATCGAAATCGCCGATCACGTCGTAGATCTCGGCCCGGGGGCCGGGACTGCCGGCGGTGAGGTGGTATTCGAGGGGACTGTGCCCGAGCTGCGATCGAGTGGGACCCTGACCGGCAAGCATCTGGACGACCGCGCAGCGCTGAAACCCGGTGTCCGCGCCTCGACGGAGAACCTCGAGATACGCAATGCCAACCTGCACAACCTCCAGGACGTGGACGTCGACATTCCGCTCGGGGTGCTCGTCGTGGTCACCGGCGTGGCCGGCTCCGGCAAGAGCTCCTTGATCCTCGGCTCCATCGCTGCTGCCGATGGGGTCGTCACTGTCGACCAGACCGACATCCGCGGGTCGCGGCGGAGCAACCCGGCTACCTACACCGGGATGCTCGACTCGATACGCAAGGCGTTCGCCAAGGCCAACGGGGTGAAGCCGGCACTATTCAGCGCAAACTCGGAGGGCGCTTGCCCCAACTGCAACGGTGCCGGGGTCATCTACACCGAGCTCGGATTCATGGACACCGTCGCCACCACATGCGAGGTGTGCGAGGGAAAGCGGTTCCAGGCCGAGGTCCTGGGCTACAAGCTGGGCGGCAGGGACATCAGCGAGGTCCTCGCCATGTCGGTGGCCGAATCCGAGGGGTTCTTCGCCGACGGCGAGTCCGAGGTACCGGCGGCCCACGTCATCCTGGAACGTCTGTCGGCAGTGGGGCTGGGCTACCTCAGCATCGGCCAGCCTCTGACGACACTGTCCGGCGGCGAACGCCAACGGCTGAAGCTCGCCATCCACATGGCTGAGAAGGGCGGCATCTACGTGCTCGACGAGCCGACCAGTGGTCTGCATCTCGCCGACGTCGAGCATCTGCTCGGTCTGCTCGACCAGCTCGTGGAGTCGGGCAAGTCGGTCATCGTGATCGAGCACCATCAGGCGGTGATGGCCCACGCCGATTGGATCATCGACCTGGGCCCAGGAGCCGGGCATGATGGCGGCCTGGTGGTGTTCGAAGGAACACCGGCCGAGCTGGTCGCCGACCGATCCACCCTCACCGGCCGACATCTGGCCGAGTACGTTGGGTCGGTCTAATCCAGCATCGGACCCACCTAGGCTGGCCAAATGAGCGCCGACCTCGAAGAGCTACGGCTGTTGCGTCAGGCGAGGGACCGGATGGACCGGGAGTACGCCGAGCCGCTCGACGTCTCCGCCCTTGCCCGCACCGCAGCGATGTCGCCTGCGCATTTCAGTCGCCGTTTCCGGGAGGCCTACTCGGAGACCCCTTACTCCTATCTCATGACCCGGCGAATAGAACGGGCGAAATGGCTGTTGCGTCTCGGCGATCTGTCGGTCACCGAGGTGTGCATGGCGGTCGGGTGCACGAGCCTCGGCTCCTTCTCCTCGAAGTTCACCGAGCTCGTCGGCGAGACGCCGAGTGCCTATCGCGCCCGTGACCATGGTGAGTTGGTGGGTGTCCCCTCCTGTCAGACGATGGTGGCCAGCCGGCCACGCAAGGATCGGCGCCCAGCGGAGGCGAGCAGTTTTGGAGAAGCAACTGTCGGGACCACCCTCGTAGGGTTGGTGACATGAGCGTTTCACTGAGCACAGTGCACATTTACGTCGATGACCCGGATGCTGCCCTGGGTTTCTACCGGGACATCCTGGGCCTGACGGTGCAGGACGAGGTCGAGAACGAGGGCTTTCGCTGGATCACCCTGGCCACCGAGAGCCAGCCCGAGATCAAGATCGTGCTGTCGCAGCCGCATGCCGGCCGCTCACAGGAGGACGGCGACGCCCTCGCAGCTCTTCTCGCCAAAGGTGAGATGCCGGGCCCGTTCTTCCGGACCGACGATCTCGCCACGACCTTCGACAAGACCGCGGGCGCACCCGGGGTCGAGGTGCTGTCCGAGCCCGCCGACCAGTTCTGGGGTGTCCGCGACGCCGCGGTGCGTGACCCGGCGGGCAACATGATCCGCATCGAGCAGGGCTAGCGAGAACGGATCGCCGCCAGGGATCGGGTCATGTCGGGCATCGAGCCTCAGACGATCAGCTGGGGTGAGTTCTCCAGACGTGAGCCCGATCTGGCGCTATTCGGGGCGGGAAGACTCACCGCCGCACCCGCATATCTGGCCACCGTCCGACGGTCGGGAGCGCCCCGGGTCCACCCGGTGACGCCGATCTTCGCCGGTCACGGGCTCTACCTGTTCATGGAGCCGACGTCGCCCAAACGGAGGGACCTCCTGGAGCGAGGGTGGTTCGCACTGCACAGTGGCGTCCCGGACAACGAGGGCACCGGTGGCGAGTTCTCGGCCAGTGGCCTCGGGCTCGCCGTGGACGATCCCCAGATGTGGGCTCTCGTGGCCGACGCCGCCGGCTACGAGCCGCCCGATCGGTATGTCCTGTTCGAGTTCCGACTGAGTGAGGCCCGATGCCACGGGTACGGTGACGTGCCCCTGCCCGACAAGCGGAAGTGGTTGGTCTGATCCGCAGTCAGCCGGTGGCCGGGAGCCAGCCCGGCTCAGGTTCGCCGAACTTGTCCAGCAGGTAGTCCCGGGAGGCTTCCACCTGTCTCCGCGGCTCATCGAGCGATGTCTTCAGCTTGAAGTCCTCCTTGAGGACCTCTCCGTCGATGAGGACGGTCTTGACGTTGGAGATGTCCGCCGCGCAGACGACGGCTCCCACCGGGTCGATGATGGGGGCCATGTTCACGGCCGAGCCATCGAGGATCACGATGTCAGCCTTCTTCCCCGGGATGAGTGATCCGGTGCGATCGGCGAGACCCGCCACCTCGGCACCGCCAAGAGTGGCCCAGAAAAGCGCGTCGCGAGCGGTGATCAGACCGGGCGAGGCCTCGAGGCCGTCGAGGTCGTCGTCCCAGGCCTGCTGATGCTTGCGTCCCCGCTCGGACCCGAAGACGGCGTGCATCTGAGTGAACTGGTCAGCCGACGCGGTGGTGGCGACATCCGAGGAGAGCCCGATCGGGACCCCATACTCGACGGCGGTGACCGCCGGGGCCCATCCGTGACCCATCTGGATCTCGATCTGGGGAGCAAGGCTGACGTTCCCACCGGAATCACGGACCAGCTCCCACTCCTCGTCGGTGAAGTGGGAGGCGTGAACGTAGGTCGTGTCCGGATAGAGCAGGTCCATGTCCCGCAGTGCAGTGATCTGCCCTTTCGTGTAGCCGAACCGGTCCATGGCGACGTGGACCGTGATATCGACGTCGAGCTCCTTGGCCAGCTCCCAGTCGTGACGCACGACCTCGGGCTTGCAGAAGCCAGGGCCCCGGGTGGCGAGCCCCATCGTGATGCGGCCCTCATCCGAGCTGAAGTACTGAGAGCGGAGGCGGCGGGCCTCGTCACCGTCGGAAGTCAAGACGCTGCCGGCGTAGTCGGGGCCGAACCACCAGTCGACCAAGGAGGTGTTGGGGAACCCGTAGGCGAAGACAGACCTGATGCCGGTCGCCTGCAGCGCGTTGACCGAGGCATCGGCGTGGTCCGGTGTGTTCATGATGTGCGCCCAGTCGACCAGCGTCGTGATGCCGGCGTTGATGCACTCGAGGGCACCCCATTGCGTCGCCGAGTAGACGTCTTCCGCCCGGTAATGCGGGGCGAACTTGTCGAGGATCGCGCTGAAGTAGGTGATGAGGGCGAAGTCGGGCGCACAGGTCCGAATACACGTCTCCCAGGTGTGCCGGTGGGTGTCGATGAACCCCGGGATCACGATGTCGCCTTCCGCGTCCACGATCCTGGCCCCATCGGCCGAAAGGTCCTTTCCGATTGCGGAGATCCGGTCGCCTTCGATCACGACGTCCGCATTCGGCATCTCCCCGAGCTCGGGATCCTGGGTCAGCACGATTCCGCCACGAATGAGAATTCGGTCAGTCACAGGTCCGTCCCTTCTCCAACTGTGGGCCCGCCGATCGTACCCAGCGCGACACAGACGGGATCACCCACCCTTCGCCATGTGGCTGGAGCCCTTCCGAGGGTTCTGTCAGCACCTGGATGCGTTGGCCACCGAGTTGGCTCGCGGCAAACGGGAGCGCAGTACCAGCGAGGAGAGGGAAGCCCTCGTAGTCATCGACCCGTCCGAAGGAGAGGACAGATGATCGACATTCACAGCCAGGACGCGGTCACCGACGGTGACGAGAGCACGATCCTCGAGCTGGAGCACACGGTGCCCATCGAGATGGCCGGGAGCAGGGCCGGCGCCCTATGTGGGCCCGGGCTGGGACGGTGCCCTGATGGGCCTTGGCCTCTATCTGAGCGGCGAAGTGACGCCGGACCCGGTCGCCGCAGCCAACTCGCCCGAGGCGCCGTTGTTCTCGAAGGAGTCGGTCCACGCCTGGACGTCGGTGGTCGAGACCTCCGGCACCGCCACCGCCGACGAGATCGCGGCCGCAGCCGGGGTTTCCCTTGCCCAGTTCGCCCTCGATGTCGGGACGTGAACGCCCCCTCAGAAGGGAAGGGCCCGATCGGATCCGCCCACGGGCACGGACTAGGCCGTGGCCATGGAGCCCTCGGTGACCTCCTCCTTGTGGGCGGCGAAGGCAGCCAGGACTTCCTCCTTCTCCCGGGTGGGTATCTCGAAGGCGTCCATGGTGCGGGCCAGTTCGGCTGCGACCTCGTCGAACTCTGCCGGTGTGATCCTGAGCGGGCGGTGGGCCTCTTCGAGACCAAGCACGGTGCTCCCAGGTCTGGTCGGTGTGTATTCGAACGGGCCGCCCGAGACATTGCACACCCAGAGGGTCCGCATGAACTTGAGACCGGGGAGACGCCCCAGGTTGTTCGTGTGCCATTCGGCGAGCTCTGGGTTGCTCGATCCCTGACCCACGATCGGGTTCTCGATCAGGGCATCGCTGAACCGATCAACTACGGCCGCGATGGCGAATGCACCACCCAACCTCTCGTACAAGCTGAGCTCGGTCATGACTTGGACCTCCTCGTGCCGTGCTGAGGCGATACCTTCTATCGCCAACCCAAACTAGTTTTACAGCAGGCCACGATGACAGTCAATGGGTGAGGGGGGACTCTCGCGGTGGGCGGTTTTCAGCCGACTGTGATCCCGAGGAATCCCTCGACCTCGGGCCGGCTCAGGTACTCACCAGCGGTCTGCAAACCACACCAGTTCGTGATCGAGGCGTAGAGATTCGCCACATCGAGCTTCTGGGCGGGCGTGAGGTCGGCGAAGACCCCACCCTGGTCGATGTAACTCTGCATCGCCCCGGTAAAGCCCTCACAGTCGGCGTCCCGATGCGGGATCTCCGATGTCATGATCTCGAGGAAGGCCATCGATCCAGGAGCCTGCGCTTGGGCGAAGGCGAGCAGATCTTCCTCCATCCCCGGAGTGATCAGCTGACTCGACGCCTCACACTGTGCTTCCAGGTAGCGCTCGGTGAGAGTGGTCAGAGCGGGTACCTGAGCCGTCAACAGGTCCAGGTAGTCGTTCATATCGCCACCATCGAAATCGAATTCGGCGACGATCGGCTCGATCTCCGCGATGAACCCTTCTACTGCCTCCAGACACTCGGGTGGATAGGTGGAACCCGTGGAGGCGACGGCTGTGGTGCTGGTCGCGGCCACCGAGGTCGTGGTGGTGATCCCGACACCCTCCGTCGTTGCAGATCCAGGCGCCGTCCCGGTGTCGGCATCACCGGAGCATGCGCCGATCGTCAGCATGGCCAGGGTCAGGCCAAGGATCCTGGTAGCCAGGCTGCGCCTCACCTCCATGGCCTCAACCCTATCTCCGGAGTTCGATCGGTCGGGTCTGTGCCGGGCTCAGACAGCAGCGCTACCTGTCGTCAATGGCGTGGTGGTCCCTCCGCCGCGGGCCCGAGCGATCACGATCCCCGCCTGCCAGCCCGGGGCACGGCTGCCTCGGGGTGGCGCGATGGCCTCAGTCGGCAGCCCGGACCTCGTCAACAGCCATGAGATCACCGAGTTCGAGTTCCACATCTCGCCTGTCCCCATCTCGTCCCGACCCCAGATCAACTCGGGAACCGAGTGAGTCTGCTCGAGCAGTCGACGGGCCGTGACGATGTCATGGCTGACCGTGCGCGGCCCACCGATCGCAGCACCCGAATCGGGGAGAACACCGTCGCGCCAGCATCGGACTTCATAACGGAGCCAGCGGGCAAGCCCAAGCCGCCTCACCCCGACGTCGCCCGATACCACCACCCCGCGCGCCTCGAGGTCTGTGTCGGGGCTGGGCCACATCGTCTCGACAACGAATCGGCCCTCGGGAAGATGGACCTGGAGCGCAGTGTGCAGCAGATGCATCGGGTGGCGCCGTTCCCGGCGCGCTGTGATCCTCTCGTAGATGCGGCCGGTGGCGCGCACCAAACCGCTGCCCCCGGCACCGAGAGGGATCCAGTAGAGATCGACAGTGGCGCTGGGCATATCCATGGGGTTCCCCGGGCCGGGCACTATCTACGGACCGTTCTAGGCGTTATGAGCTTCGGTAGCTCGGCTGCGGCCCCGATGAAAGAGCCGACCATGGCGAGGATGAGGACGACCCTGGCGACTGTCTCCCAGTCGAAGTCGTATCCGGTGAAATCGAATGGGAACACCACGAGGATCCGATAGGTGACGACCACGCTGAGGAGGTTGATGACGATCTGGCCGATCGCCTTTACCTGCGGTGTGACGTTCCTCAGGTACACCACGTTGGCGAGGATCGAGGCGGTCAACGAGAGCGTGATCCACGGCTCGACAAGAGCGAAGTCCGCGGTGAGGAAGGGGGCAAGGTCCGAGCCCAGGATGTTCTGGACGACGACCAGCAACACGACATTCACCACGATCGCGATCACGTAGCCGAGCCTGGCGGTGCCCGCCTCCGTGGTCACCGGTCCCTTCGCATCGAGACGCTCTGAATCAGCCATGCGCTTATCGAACGGGTTATGAGTGGTCCCCGCCAGGGTCATTCGGCCCGAAACCCGTGATGGGCCCGTTCAGGGCACCGACAGTTCAACGAGGCAGAGGGACGGCTCCACCAGGGGGCTGAGGGTGTCCACGGTCACCGAACCTCCCAGCTCCTCGGCCGCGCCGCGCAGGATTCCGAGATGAATCGAGCACACCACCTCGCCGTGCCGTCGCACGATCTCCCGGAAGGGGCAGTCATGGAGCTTGATGAGGACGTGGTCAGCGGTGCCGGTCTCCTCCGGGGCGAACCCGAGATCGACGAGGGTCGAAACCATTTGCTGGACGACCCGGGACGATTCGAGCCGGACGTTTGGCGCAGGTCGATCCACTAGGTAGCGACCCCAGGCTCGGCCAGCCTCTTCGACCGCGGCGGCCGCGTCCTCCACTGTCGTTTCGATGAAGCCGGCGAGCACCTCGGACAGGAACTTGTAACCCTCTGCGCCAGGGGACCGACCGTCCTGCGAAGACGACGAGTAGAGAATCCTCGGTCGACCGGGAGTGGTTCGCTTCTCCGGTTCTCTCTCCACCAGACCGGCCCTCGAGAGAAGATCGAGATGGTTCCGCACGGTATTGGGATGGAGCCCCACGGATGCGGCCAGAGCCCCCACCTCCATGGGACGCTCCGAATCCTCCAGCAGCCGGATGAGATGGCGACGCTTGGGATCGGCCAGAGCCCGGTAGGTCAGGTCCCCGTCACCGCCGATGGTGTGCGCGCTCGTCTCAGGCATAGATCAGGTTTCGATCGTAAAAACCAGGAGTTGTCTGCTCTAAGGGACCTTCGGCCCTATTTGCGCAATCGTGGTCCTGCTCTCGTGGCATGGAGATGGCCAGCCGATCTCATACGTCGTATCTCGGCCGGGGTCGGCGAGCATGACCGGGATATCCCGTCGTCGATTCATCAAGTTGGCCGGCGGCGCCGGGCTCGCCGCCCTCACTGGTGTCCTCGATCTCGACCTGATGGCATTGGAGGCGTTCACCGGCGTCGACAACCCGCTCCTGACCTACCCGAATCGCGACTGGGAGGACATCTATCGAGACCAGTACTCCTACGACGACTCCTTCACGGTGATCTGCGCCCCCAACGACACTCACATGTGCCGGCTCCGGGCCTTCTCTCGAAACGGCGTGGTTATCCGCCTCGAACAGAACTACGACGGTGCCAACTATGGCGATCCTCAAGGCAACACCTCCACCGCGCACTGGAACCCGCGTGGCTGTCTCAAGGGGTACACCCTCCATCGTCGGGTCTACGGGCCCTACCGACTGCGGGCGCCGATGGTCAGGCGAGGGTGGAAAGAATGGGCAGATGATGGCTTCCCCTCGTTGTCGGATCAGCCCGAGTTGCGGACCAGGTATCGATTCGACGATCGGGGCAACGACACGTTCGTCAGGCTCAGCTGGGACGAGGCCGACGATTATGTCGCCGGCGGTCTTCGCGCGGTAGCCGAGACCTACTCCGGTGAGGACGGTCGGCGTCGTCTCATCGATGAGGACGGTTACGAGCCCGAGATGCTCGAGTTCTGGGAGGAGTCCGGGGTCCGGACCATGAAATTCGGATCCTCTCTCCCGCCGCATGGCGTCGCCGGCAAGTTCGGGATCTTCCGATTCGCCAACATGCTCGCCTTGCTCGACGCCCACGTCAGGGATGTTGGGCCAGACGAGGCCAGGGGGGCGAGGGATTGGTCGGAGTACACATGGCGCGGGGATCAGGCCCCCGGGTTCCCCTTCGTCCACGGGCTCCAGACCAGTGAGGTCGATTTCAACGACCTCCGCCACAGCCGTCTCCTCATCCAGGTCGGGAAGAACCTGGTCGAGAACAAGATGCCCGAAAGTCACTGGTTCCAGGAGATCATCGAGCGGGGCGGCAAGATCGTCTCGATCGTCCCCGAATACGGGCCGCAGTCGTCCAAGTCCGACTACTGGATCCCCGTGCGGGCAGGGCTGTCCGACACGGCCATCTTCCTATATCTGGCCAGGGAGCTGATCGAGCGGGATCTGTACGACCACGAATTCGTCAATCGCTTCACCGACCTCCCGCTCCTGATACGCCTCGACACTCTGCAAAGGCTGCGGGCCGACGAGGTTTTTCCAGATCACACGCCACTCCTCGATCCCAGCACGCCCAGCTTCACCCTCCATGGGATGACCGCCGAGCAATACGAGGCAATCGGTGACCGCGTAGCTCGCGATACCACGGGCGCCCTCCGCGCCTTGAGCCGGGAACAGGTAGGCCAGAAGATGGAGTTCGATCCCGAACTCGACTGGCGGGGAACGGTCAACCTGGCCGACGGCTCCGAAGTCGAGGCGGCGACAGCCTTCAATCTCTACCGGGAGCACCTGGCCGACTACGACCTCGACACGATCCTCGAAATCACAGGCTCTCCCCGTGATCTGGTCGAGCGTCTACTCGATGACGTGGCGACGATTCGCCCGATGGCGATCCATGTCGGTGAAGGGGTGAACCATTACTTCCATGCCACCCTTCACAACCGCGCGACCTACATGGTGGCGATGCTCACAGGCCAGGTGGGATCACCAGGTGCGGGTGTCAGCACCTGGGCCGGCAACTACAAGGGAGGAATCTTCCACGCTGCCCCCTGGTTCGGCCCCGGCGTTGGAGGCTATGTAGCCGAGGATCCGTTCAACCCCCTGCTCGACGCGGCGGACCGCTACGACTTCGACAATGTCCACCATTACAGCCACGAGGAGGAAACGTCTTATTGGGGCTTCGGGGACCGACCCTTGGTGGTGGACACACCGGAGGAGGGGCGCAAGGTCTTCACGGGCCACACCCACATGCCTACGCCGACCAAGGTCCTCTGGTACAACAACGCCAACCTGATCAACCAGGCCAAATGGGCCTACCACCTGATCAGGAACGTCAATCCCAAGGTCGACATGATCGTCGACCAGCAGATCGAATGGACCGGGTCCGCCGAGTTCGCTGACCTGATCCTCCCTGCCAACAGCTGGCTCGAGTTCGAGACGCTGGAGATGGGCGGCTCCTGCTCCAACCCGTTCCTGCAGCTGTGGAAGGGGGGCATCGCGCCCCTGTACGACAGCCGGGATGACATCGCCATCTTCGCCGGGGTGGCTCGGGGTTTGGGCCGCCTCACCTCGGAGAGACGGTTCGCCGACTACTTCCTCTTCGCCACCGAGGGTCGGCCCGAGGTGTATCTCGACCGGGTCCTGGCCGCATGCTTCACGACCGAGGGCTACACGGTCGAGGACGTCATGGCCGGCCGCTACGGCGAGCCGGGAGGGGCTTTGATGCAATACCGCACCTATCCCCGCATCCCGTTCTGGGAGCAGGTTCGGGACAGTCTCCCCTTCTACACCGACACCGGGCGGATGAATGCATATTGCGACCTTCCCGAGGCGATCGATTACGGAGAGAACCTGATCGTCCACCGCGAGGCGGTGGAGGCCACTCCGTATCTGCCCAACGTCATCGTCTCGACCAGCCCCTGGATTCGTCCCAGGAGCTACGGGATCTCGCCCGATGACCTCGACGCCGACCGAAGGCAGGTGCGGAACATCGCCATGCCCTGGAGCGAGGTTCGCCAAACGGTCAACCCTCTCTTCGACCAGGGCTATCGGTTCCTCTGCCTCACTCCGAAGTCCCGTCACTCCGTGCATTCCTCCTGGGCCGTCACCGATTGGCACTGGATCTGGAATTCCAACTTCGGCGACCCCTATCGGACCGAGAAGAGGATGCCGGGGGTGGGTGACGCTCAGCTCCATATGAGCCCGGTCGACGCCAGGAGCCTGGGCCTGGAGAACGGGGACTGGGTCTGGATCGATGCGAACGAGGCCGACCGGCCCTATGTGGGCGCCTCCGCAGAGGATCCGTTCTACGAAACGGCGCGGTTGATGGCCCGCGTCTCCTACAACCACTCCTACCCGCCGGGGGTCACCATGATCAAGCACGCCTTCTACATGGCCACCCCACGCACCGTGCAGGCCCAGAAGACCAGGGCCGACGGGCGGGCCCTCGCCGACACCGGCTATCAGGCCAGCTTCAGGTACGGAAGCCAACAGTCCCTGACCCGGGGCTGGGCGCCACCGATGCACCAGACCGACACCCTGTTCCATAAGAGACGAGGGTCGATGGGCTTCATTTTCGGCTTCGACGAGGACAACCACGCCATCAACACCGTCCCTAAAGAGACCCTGGTCAGGATCACCAAAGCCGAGTCGGGGGGTCTGGGGGGCAAGGGCGTGTGGTCGGGTGGTGCGACCGGCAAGAGCCCCGGGGGCGAGGACCGGTTCATGCAGAGATACCTGGGCGGGCAACTGGTGACCATCAAAGGAAGTTCGTCGTGAAGTACCTGGACCAGGACGATCCCTTCGAGTTGGTCGGGACCGGTTTTCCGGTCAACGATCCTGAGACGACCGACCGCGAGACGGCACGCTGCATCATCGAGGAATACGCGCTCACCGGTTTCACCGCCGGCGAGATCCTTCGCTTGTTCGAATCTCCTTTGTATGGCCATCCCCACGCCATCTACCGGCGCCGGGGCTCCCGCTTCGTGTCGGTCCTGGTGGCAGAAGTGTTCGGAGACTCCCGATGACCACCGCCTACAACTGGCAGCTCGGGCGGGACATGGACTACCGGTTCGAGGGCGGAGGCGCCAAGCGGCAGTTCGCCGCAGTGTTCAACATCAATCGTTGCATCGCTTGTCAGACCTGCACGATGGCCTGCAAGTCGACCTGGACCTTTTCTCCCGGCCAGGAGCTCATGTGGTGGAACAACGTCGAGACCAAGCCATACGGCGGATATCCGCGTCACTGGGACGTGAGAACGCTCGAACTGCTCGAGGAGGCCAACCCGGGCGGTCAGGTGTGGGATGCGGGGCAACACTCCGAGGCTGCCCCCTACGGTCGGTTCGAGGGGAAGACGGTCTTCGAGGCAGCCAGCCCCGAGCAGAGGGCTGTGGGGTACCTCCCCGCCGATGAGGAGTGGAGCGCGCCCAACCGCTTCGAGGACCATGGCACCGGTTGGACGGCGAAGGGGACCAGCCTCCCCGAGCACGAGGGCTGGTTCTTCTACCTCGCCCGGATCTGTAACCACTGCACCTATCCGGCATGCCTTGCCGCTTGTCCACGCAACGCGATCTACAAGCGGCCCGAGGACGGGATCGTCCTCATCGACCAGGAGCGCTGTCGGGGCTACCGCAAGTGCGTCGAGGCCTGTCCCTACAAGAAGTCGATGTATCGGCCGAGCACCGGCACGTCGGAGAAGTGCATCGGCTGCTATCCGAGAGTGGAAGGCACCGATCCCCTCACCGACGGGCACCCGATGGAGCCGAGATGCATGGCGGCTTGTGTCGGCAAGATCCGGATGCAGGGCCTGGTATCGGTGGAGGCCGACGGCACTTGGACTCCAGATCCTGAACACCCCCTCTACTACCTGGTCCATGAGGAGCAGGTGGCCCTGCCCCTGTACCCCCAGTTCGGGACCCAGCCGAACATCTACTACATCCCACCGCGTTGGGTGCCCCGGGACTACCTGCGCCAGATGTTCGGTCCCGGGGTGGACCACGCAATCGAGCGCTACACGCGGCCATCGCGACGTCTCTTGGCCGTGCTCCAGCTGTTCCGTGCCTCACAACAGACCATCTTCTCGTTCGACGTCGACGAAGGGGAGAGGGTGGGAGAGGTCATGGTGGGCGGCCGGCCGTACGAGATCTTCAACGACACGGCCATCGGCTTCGACGCCGACGGCCACGAGATCGTGCGGATCCGGGTGGAGGAGCCGCTCCACGAGCGCCCACTGAAGGTGAATTCGATATGACGACCGCACTCCACTCCCGCGTCGATGTCATCGAAGCGGCGGGTCGCGCCCTCATCTACTCGGTCCTGGCCAACGGCTTCGCCCAACCCACATCGGGACGGCTGACCCTGTTGCGGGAGAACCTGATCCCGGCCTCGCTGCTCCTCGACGTCGGCGAGCCCTTGAGCGACCTGCTCCACGACCTCGCCGCAAGCCTCCCCACCAACGTGGACACCGCCCGCGACCATCACATGGCGCTCTTCCCGCCGATCACATCTCAGGATGCCCCCGGCTATGAGACTGCTTACCGGGGCGATGGCATCTTCCAGCAAACGGCGCTTCTCGCAGACATCGCCGGCTTCTACCGGGCTCAGGGACTGCGCGCCGGCGGCGATGAGCACGAACGTCTCGATCACGTGACCGTCGAACTGGAGTTCATGGCGGTAGTGGCTCGAAAAGAGCTCGGCGCCCTACTGGACAATCGGGCTGACGACGCGGTCACGTGTGCCGACATGTCGTCTCTGTTCATACGCGACCATCTCGGGTGTTGGGGTCCGGCCTTCGGCCGACGCGCAGCCGCGATCGCCCCCAGCCCCTGGTACCGCTGTCTCGGCACACTCTTGGCTTCGTGGGTCGAGATCGATGCCAATGCCGCCGGCGTTGTCCCTACCGACGTGGTGGAAGATCCCCTCCCACAGGACCCGCCGGACGATGGCATGTGCGGCCCATGCCCGGTTCCCCGAGCGGGTGGTTCCCCATGAGGCGTGCGCTGCCCAAGCTCGGGGTGCTCATGGTCTTGGTGGTCGTTGCGGTCATGCTCCGCGTAACCGAAGCCAATCCGGCGCAGGCACAGACCCTGACCATCGGCGCATGGCGTGTGTCCGAGGATCCCGGGCTGGACGGATCCGCTCCCGAGTGGCAGTCGATCCTCCCCGTGTTCGTCCCGACCACGGCCCAACAGATAACACCACCCATGGGTGGTGGCGCTGTCGAGCGGGTGGGGATCCGCGCGGTCCATTGGGAGGACCAGTTGTTCGTGATGCTCGAGTGGTCCGACTTCACCCCGGACTATTTCTCCGACCGATCAGAGGCCTTCACCGATGCCGCCGCGATCCAGTATCCCGCCGAGGCGGGGAGCGAGGTGCCGTTCATCTGCATGGGGCTCGCCGACCAGGCGGTCAACATCTGGCAGTGGCGGAGCGATCAGCAGGGGGAGCTACCGGGCCTGCCTCCCAACGGCTATGTCGATCTATACCCGCAGACAGACGACCTCCATCTGACCGCGAGGGCGGCGGGGAACCCACTTTCTCAGGAGGTCAGGTCCCCGGTGCACAATCTTGTGGCCGGCGGTTTCGGCACCCTGACTTCATCCGATTCCGATGCCCTCCGGGGACAGGGGGTCTACTCGGACGGTCGTTGGATGGTGGTCTATTCCAGACCGTTCGAGCCGGCAGGGGAGCTCCAGCCCGCATTCAGCCCCGACCAGCCCATCGATGTTGCATTCGCCGTCTGGGACGGAAGCCGGCAAGAGCGGGATGGCATCAAGTCTGTCTCGGCGTTCACCCGGCTGGCCATCACCCCCGAAGATCCCCCGCGTCGCGGCGTGGCGGCGACGGGTGACTGGCCTGCCTACACCCCGCCCAGCCCGATGCTGGCGTACAGCATCGGTTTCATCGCCCTTGTCGTCATCGTCGCCGGCGCAGTTTGGTTCTACCTCCGTCGACGGCCGGATGGGCCTGATGTCGAAGAGAGCTGACCCGATGCCGCTTGGCGGCCTCCCCGTCCTGCTCGGAGCGTGGGTCGTCGCCGAGCTCTTGTTCCTGCGCACCGCCACCCGCACCCTGGTCCACATTCCCGGCTTGGGCCGATTTGAGACGCCGATCACGGCGTTGGCCGAAGTGGGGCGGTGGGGCTACTTCCTCGCCACCGTCTCTTTGGTGGCCATTCTGGCCGTCCTCGCCTACAGAGGGCTCCGACAAAGGGACACCCGGGGCCGGCTGTCGGGTGCGGCCACGGCCCTGTTCCTGGTGGTGGCGGGAGCCGGCCGAGCCGGTCTCCTGACGTCGGAGATCCTGGGCTGGTCATCGCTGGCGACAGTGGTCATCGTCACCGCGGCCTCGTGGCGGGGCCCGCGCACCCTCCCGATCGCGTTGTTCACACTCGGCTCATTCGCAGCAGGTGTCTCCGTGTTGGCTCAGGGCTCGGGGGGCGGCTTGTCGGGCCGGCAGGTCGACACCCTCGTCCTCGTGGCCGAGATCTCGTTGATATTGGCCGGGGTGACCACGCCCCTCCTCCTCGACATGACTCCGAGGCCCCCGGCCGTCTTTGCCGGTCTGGCCGCGGCCACTCTTGGCGTCGGTGCCCTGGTCACAGGCGGCTCCACCCTGTCGATACTCGTGTTGTGGAATCTGGGTGTCCCTGGATGGCTCTCGGGAGTCGCCTATGCCCTCGCCCTTGGCGCGATGGTGACCACCCTGTGGTCGTCCTTCGCCACCCGAGATTGGCTGAGAGCGATTGGCCTCTTTCTGATGCTCGCCGGGGGTCTGGGGGTCATCAGCACTTATCAAACGGGGCTGGTCGTCGCCGGGATCCTGCTGATCGGCATGTCCCTGGACGAGGAGGCCGTGCAAGACAGCCAACCGGTCGAGGTGGTCCCCGGCAACGAGATCGCCAGGCCGATGGCCGGCACCTCCGCATGAGGGAAGGCCTCTCGGGGGAGCCGCGCTTTCGGACCATCATCGAGCCGTTCCGCATCCACTCCGTCGAGCCCATCGCCCTCACGACCCGGGAACAGCGAGAGGTGGTGTTGGAACGGGCGCGATTCAACCTCTTCTCCCTCCAGGCAAGCGACGTGACGATCGACCTCCTCACCGATTCGGGGACGGGGGCCCTCTCCACCCGTCAGTGGGCGGGGATGATGCAAGGGGACGAGTCCTATGCCGGAAGCCGGTCGTATCAGCGATTTCGGGACACGGTGAGCTCGATCACCGGTTTCCCGGAGGTCATACCGACACATCAGGGCCGTGCCGCGGAGAGGATCCTGTTCTCGGTGACGGTGCGGGAAGGCGACATCGTGCCCTCCAACACCCATTTCGACACCACACGGGCCAACGTGGAATATCAGGGAGCCGAGGCCCGCGACCTGGTCATCGCCGAAGGGCGGGATACCCAATCGGAGCATCCGTTCAAGGGGAACATGGACGTCGCCGCGCTGGAGGAGACGATCTCGGAGGTCGGTGCGGACCGGATCCCACTCGTGATGGTGACCGTGACTAACAACTCCGGTGGGGGACAGCCGGTGTCGCTGGCCAACCTCAGAGACGTCCGTCAGGTGTGCGACCGGCACAGCATCCCCCTGGTGCTCGATGCCTGCCGCTTTGCAGAGAACTCATGGTTCATAAGGGAGCGAGAGCAGGGCTACGAAGATGCCTCCCCGCTCGAGATAGCAAGAGAGATGTTTGCCCTGGCCGACGGGGCGACGATGTCTGCCAAGAAGGACGGGATGTCCAACATCGGAGGGTTCCTGGCGGTCAGGGATCCAGACCTCGCCCTGAAGTCACGCAACCTCCTGATCCTGACCGAGGGCTTCCCCACATACGGGGGAATGGCGGGGTATGACCTCGAAGCCGTTGCACAGGGGCTGTGGGAGGCGCTGGACGAGGATTATCTCCGTTATCGGATCAGGTCCACGGCGTATCTGGCCGATCTGGCCGAGGAGGCGGGCATGCCCACAGTGCGCCCGCCCGGGGGTCACGCCGTCTATCTGGACGCGGTCAGGTTCCTACCCCATGTCCCCCCGGCGAGATACCCGGCCCAGGCGCTGGCATGCGCCCTGTACGTCGAGGGCGGGGTGCACGGGGTCGAGATCGGCTCGGTGATGTTCGGCAAGCCTCAACCCGACGGGACGGAGATCCCGGCCCCGATGGAGCTCGTCCGCCTCGCCATCCCGCGTCGCACCTACACGCAGAGTCACATCGACTACGTGGGTGAGGTGATCAGTGCCGTCGTTGCCAGGGCAGATGAGCTGACCGGATTGAGGATGGTCGAGCAGGCCCCCTGGCTGAGGCACTTCACCGCTGCGTTCGCACCTGCGTGACACCTCCAACCGGGTCGGTTCCGGTGACGCTCCGGCCAACTAGGCGCAACAGGCCCGCCACAACTAGCGTGCCAGCCTCCGATGAAGTTCAGGATCGTCCCCTCCACCCGAGAGTTCTACGACGACTTCTCGCTGGCAGCGCAGAATCTGGCCACCTGTGTCGAACGGCTGAAGGACGTTCTCGCCGATACCTCTCGGGCCGCGGAGCTTCACGCTTCGGTGAAAGACGTCGAGAGGGTCGGCGACGAGCTCACCGCGCGCATCCTCACCCGTCTAGACACCACCTTCGTGACACCGTTCGACCCCGAGGACATCCAGCGGCTCGCCCAGGGCATCGACGACGTGGTCGACGACATCTATCACGTGTCCGAGATGGTGGTGCTGACCAACATCACAGAGCTCATCCCGGAGGTGGTGGAGCAGGTCGACGTGCTCGATCGGATGTCAGACCAAGTCGTCGAGCTGTTCGATCGATTCGAGGACATGCGCGGGCTGCGCCCCATCATCACCGGGATCGGAGAGATGGAGAGTGAGGGCAACCGGATCTACCGGAGGGCGGTGGCCCGGCTCTTCTCGGGCGAGATGGGCCCGATCGATGTGATTCGGTGGAAGGACATCGTCGAGTCGCTGGAGGCGGTGCAGGACCGAATCGAGGACATGACCAACATCGTCACCACGATCGTCGTCAAGCAGGCGTAGAGCAGGCAAATCGTGGAGCTCGGCGCGATCGTCGTGATCCTGCTTGCGCTGGCATTCGACTTCACCAACGGATTTCACGACGCCGCCAACTCGATCGCCACCGTGGTCTCGACCCGGGTGCTCTCGCCCCGATATGCCGTGATCTGGGCGGCGTTCTTCAACTTCGTCGCCTTCCTCGTTTTCAGCACCCACGTCGCCAACACCATCGCCAAGGACGTCGTGATGCAGAGCGCCCTCACGGTCGGGGTGATCTTCGCCGGGCTGGTGGGGGCGATCGCCTGGAACCTGCTCACGTTCTGGCTGGGTCTTCCCACCAGCTCGTCACATGCATTGGTCGGCGGGATAGCCGGTGCTGCGGTCGCCCGAAATGGTCTCGATGTGTTGATCTCGGAGGGGCTGAGGACGATCGGCGCCTTCATCGTGCTCTCACCCCTGATCGGCCTCGCTCTCGGTCTGCTACTCACGGTGGTTATCCAATGGGTCTTTCATCGCAGCCGCGATGTCGACAAGCTGAACCGGGGGTTCCGCCGCGGCCAGCTCGCATCGGCCGCGGCATTCAGCCTCGGGCATGGCGGCAACGACGCCCAGAAGACCATGGGCATCATCCTCGCCGTGTTGATCGCTGCCGGGACGCTTCCCCCCGACGCCGAAGTGCCACTCTGGGTGGTGCTGTCCGCCCACACCGCCATCGGCCTGGGCACACTCGTCGGTGGTTGGAGGATCGTCAAGACCATGGGGTTCAAGCTCACCAAGCTGCAGCCCTCGGGTGGGGTGGCAGCGGAGACCGCGGCGGCCGCCACCCTCTTCTTCACATCCGCTCAGGGCATACCGGTGTCGACCACCCATACCATCACCGGCGCGATCGTCGGAGTCGGCGCGGCGCGACGGCTCACCGCCGTGCGATGGAGGGTGGCGGGCCGGGTGGTCTGGGCGTGGGTCTTCACCATCCCGGGCGCTGCCCTGATCGCGGGACTCATCTCTCTGATAGTGGGGGCGTTCGAATGACCGACCGCAGGGTGTATTTCTTCCTGGTGGCAGCACTCGTCGTCGCCCTGGTCCAGCCGTTGGTCCCGCAGTACCGCTGGCTGACCCTGGCGGTGGCCGTCATCTATCTGGTCTTCGCTCTTGCCTTCGCGCTGGCCAGCCTGTCTGCGAGCCGTCACGCCAGAAGGAACGGCCACCTCTGACGCAGACCGATCAGACGGTCTGATCGCCTCGGGAGCGGAGCAGCCCGATTCCGAGCGTGATCAAAGCGACCGCCAGGAAGATCGCACCCGATCGGGTCATCCAGGTCCCAGCCGAGGCTTGGCCTTCCTCACCGACGGCGAAATGCAGGAAGAAGCCTCCTGACTGGAGCAGGATCCCGACGAGGAGGGTAAGGCTGAGCAGCAGTTGGGCCCGGCCGCTGAACCTGGTTCGGTCCATCAGCATCAGATAGACCAGCGCCAGGACGAGCAGCACACCGGCATGGCCGTGACCGGCTCGGAAGAACTGCTCCTGGAATGGGGAGAGACTGTCCTGGCTGGTGAGAAGGCCGAGGAGCGACCAGCCGCCGAATTCGACGGTGACGATGGCGAAGAGAACGAACGCGGCAAGGGGGGTGGTGGGTCTCATGCTGCTCCTTTTGAAGACCACTGCGCTCCGACCGAGCCAGCAGTGGGTTCGCGTGGCCGGCGATTGGCGCGATTTCGAATCTAAATGATCAGGCTCGCCGCAGCTCGCTGTCGAGGCCGTAGAGGATCAGATCGAGCTCGAACTCGAACTGTCGTCTCGCACGGGCCGGCGGATTCGAGGAGAAGGCGGCCATCATCTGACCAGCGGCGCATCGAGCTTTATGCCCTCTAGACACCCTCGTCGACAAGATCGGGAACCGCAGAACTGGTCCGTGGCGTCATAACCGCGGCTTCCCCGGCGGCGGCGTCATGACTCCCTCCACATCACCAGCAATCCTCAGCCCTCCAGGCCCTGTCGGCGGCGTGGAGGCGCGGTCCTGATGCGCATCCTCGTGGTCGAAGACGAGCAGGATCTCGCCGCGGCGATCGCCGACAGCCTCCGACGTGATGGCTATGCGGTCGATATCGCTCCTGGCGCCCGAACGGCGATGGACTTGTCCGAGCTGAACCCCTACGACCTGGTCTGCCTGGATCTGAACCTCCCAGACGGCGACGGGCTCGAGGTGTGCCGGCGTGTCCTCGCCGATCCCAGGCAGGCCTACGACCTCGCCCGTGGCCCGAAAATCCTCATGCTCACCGCCCGGGGTGGTGTCGACGACCGCATCCGGGGGCTGGACGAGGGAGCCGACGATTATCTCGTCAAGCCGTTCTCTCTCGGCGAGCTCAGTGCCCGTGTCAGGGCCCTGTTGCGTCGGGACACGGCCACCGGCAGCTCGATGATCTCCCTCGCCGGAATCGAGATGGACACCGCACGTCATGAAGTGGTGTTCCACGGGCAACCGGTGCCGCTCACCGTGAAGGAGTTCGCCCTGCTGCGCTGGTTCCTCCTCCATCCGGCTGAGGTGCACAGTGCCGAGCGCCTCCTCGAGCATGTCTGGGACGAGCACGCCGATCCTTTCACCAACACGGTTCGCATGACGCTGTCCAATCTGCGTCGGAAGCTCGCCGCCACCGGCGCCGCCCCGCCCATCGTCACCCTTCCCGGCCGGGGATACATGTTGGAGGCGAGCTGATGACCCGCTCTCGAGTGCTCCTCGCCTTCGTGCTGGCTGCTCCTGCGGTGCTGCTCGCCGGGGTGGTGATGGTGGCGAGTCTGGCCATCCTCCTCAGCGATCCAGGCGACACCTCCGATGCCGGCCTGGCCCGCGTCGGGGATGACCTGGCGCTGGTGGTGGTGGTGGACGAGGCGGCAACCGACGGTCTAATCGATTCGGGGCTCCTGGCGCCGGCTCTGGCCTTGATCCCGGCCCTGGTGGTCGCCTGGTGGGTGGCTGGGAAGGTGAAGCGTGTCGTGGCCGGGGCGAGGGCCGAGGTCGCCTTCGCAGAAGTCGATCGCCAGAACCGGCTGCAGGAGGTGGTGCATGAGCTGCGAACCCCATTGGCAGTCATGGGGACCAACCTCGAGCTCGCCTCGCTCGAGATACCGGAGCAGAGCGCGGTCGGTTACATCGACGCCGCCCGCCGGGCGGTCGATCGCATGGCCAGGACCGTCGACGACCTGGCCGGGCATGGTCGGCTGGCCGTCGAGCAGGGAGATGGACCGGCCGACCTGGCCCAGATCGCACAGGCGGCTGTGGCGGAGCACGCCGGCCCAGGTCTCGCCAACGGGGTCGTGTTGACGATCACAGGCTCCTCACCCAGCACCGTCCCCTCGGTCGACCCGGCTGCGGTGCAGACCGCGATAGGGAACTTCTTGAGCAACGCGGTCCGCCTGGCCCCGGCCGGCTCGTCGGTTCGGGTCGACTGGGGCGAGACGGCCTCATGGGCGTGGCTTGCAGTGACCGACGAGGGACCCGGTCTGGCGTCTCATCTCCATTCGCGGGTGTTCGAGCGGGGATGGCAGGGCTCGCACGACCGCCATCGAGCCAACGGGAAGGGTGGGGCCGGGCTCGGTCTCACGATCTCGCGACAGCTCACCGAGGCGCAGGGTGGCGTAATCACCCTGGACTCCGAGGAGGGAGCCGGCAGCACCTTCGCAATCTGGTTGCCACTGCAGATCGGCGCCGACCGCCGCGACGTGATGGCCCCTGACCGGGTCCATCCCTTGATCCGACCGTGGCTTTCTCCCTCCGTGGCTTGACGGGCCTTTTAAAGGGCATTTCCTATCTTGCGCCTTGGTAGCCATCGGAGGACCGTCTTGACCCAGCTCGATCCCAGCCCGCCCAAGCTTCGCCCACGAAAGCGATCCTGGCGTGATCTTCCCGCCTCGCCGCCAGTTGGTGAGGTGATCCCGCCGCAGATTCCGCCTGAGTCGGCCGTGGCCACCGACGAGATGCCCGTGGCTCCGCCGGTGCCAGGCGAGCCCGAGAAGAAGCAGCGCAGCGGTCTGCGCGTATTCGTCTATGTCCTCGCCGTCGTGGTGCTCGCGTTGGTCGGTCTCGCCGCCTGGGTGTGGCAGCAGGGACAGGAATCATCGGGGACCACTCCGACCGTGCCTGCCGCCGAAGCCGAGGCCGGTAGCCCGGCGGCAGTGGCCGCTGCGCTAGGCCCGGCCGTGGTCCACATCGACATCCTTGGCGGCCTGGAGGAAGGCGGCGGGGTCGGCTCGGGGGTGATCTACGACACCTCCGGCCTTGTCCTGACTGCCCATCACGTCGTCTCGTTCTCCGACGAGGTGACAGTCCGAACCGCCGACGACCGCAGCTTCGACGGAAGGGTGGTGGCACGTGTCCCCGAGCGTGACCTGGCCATCGTCGCCCTGACCGATGCCACGGACCTGGTGGCGGCAACGATCGCGGAACCGGGAACTGTCGAGGTCGGCGAGCCGGCCATCGCGCTGGGCAGCCCCTTCGGATTCCAGCAGTCGGTCACCGCCGGCATCATCTCCGGGCTCGACCGTGAGCTCGAGACCCCCATGGGCACCCTCACCGGCCTGATCCAGACCGATGCCCCGATCAACCCGGGCAACTCCGGGGGCCCGCTGGCGGACGCCGAGGCCAGGGTCATCGGGATCAACACCGCAATCGCCTCCATGTCGGGGGGCAACGATGGTGTCGGTTTCGCGGTGCCGGTCGAGGATTTCTCCAGCCTGATGGAGGAGGTCGAGACGAACGGTGGGGTCGATGCCCCGAGTGTCCCTGCCCCCGAGGATGGTCTGGGCGGGCTCGGAGGCGGCCTCGATCAGCTGGTCCCCGGTCTCGAGGACTTGCTCCCCCTGCTCGACGAGCTCTTCGGGATGGATGGGACCGAGAGCCTCGAGGATCTGCCCGGCCTCCAGGAGATGCTGGAGGAGATGTTCGGCGCCTCAGACATCCCGCCAGAGCTTCAGCTGCTCCTCGACATGCTGCTTGGGCTCCCGGGTGGCGCCGTGCCGGGCGAGGAGGGCCCAACATCATGACGACGAGTCAGTTCGCACCGCGGCCGGAGGCCACCCCGCCAATGCACCCGGACACTCCGGTCGATCATGGGGTCCAGCTGCGTGAGGTCATGGCCGAGCTGCAGCGGGTCATCGTCGGCCAGGAGCGGGTGCTGGAGCGAGTGCTCGTCGCGCTGCTCGCCGGTGGCCACTGTCTGCTCGAAGGTGTGCCCGGCCTGGGCAAGACCCTCACCGTCTCCACCCTGGCCCGAACCCTCGGCGGGAGCTTCACCCGTATCCAGTTCACCCCCGACCTGCTCCCGTCGGACATCGTCGGTACGCGCATCTACCGGCCCTCGACCGAGCGCTTCGACGTCGAGCTGGGGCCGGTGTTCGCCAACTTCGTGCTCGCCGACGAGATCAACAGGGCACCTGCCAAGGTGCAGTCCGCCCTGCTCGAGGTCATGGCCGAGCGTCAGATCTCGATCGGAGGCACCACCTATCCGCTGCCCAGCCCCTTCCTGGTGCTGGCCACGCAGAACCCGATCGAGTCCGAGGGGGTCTACCCGTTGCCTGAGGCGCAGCGTGACCGGTTCCTGATGCGGATCCCGGTGGACTATCCGACCCCCGGTCAGGAGCACGACATCGTCGACCGCGTACGCCAGCAAGTGGCTACCCCGGTGGCCCTCCTCTCGACCGACGACGTCGCCGGGCTACAGGCCGCGGCGGCGGCGGTATACGTGGACCGGGCCGTCCAGGACTACGCGGTCCGCCTGGTCCTGGCGACACGGGACCCGAAAGAGCATCGCGTCGCAATCGACGGTCTGCTCGCCTATGGAGCCAGCCCTCGGGCCAGCATCGGGTTGGTGAGCGCCGGCCAGGCCCTGGCCCTGCTCCGCG
>JAICNB010000081.1 GCA_025928935.1 Acidimicrobiia bacterium | reverse complement strand
GAAGCGGACCTCCTCTGCCCAGGATGCCGCGTCGACGTTCGAGGAGCAGCCCTACGTCCTGGCGAGGTTCAGTGTCCCCAGCGAAGAAGGCAACGAGCGGATCGCCATAGCCAAAGTGGCCGCAGCCATCGACTCCCTGGCGCTGCAGACGGACCGTCTCGAGCGGCTCAAGACCGCGGTCGGGGAGACGGTGATGAACGCAATCGAGCACGGCAACGAGTTCCGTGCGGAGCTCGATGTGGACGTCGAGGTCTGTGCCAACGACGATACGGTGAGTGTGCTCGTCACCGATAGAGGCGGCGACAAGGTGATCCCCGATGCGGCGGTCCCCGACATCGAAGCCAAGCTGGCCGGTGAGCAGACCCCCCGCGGTTGGGGCCTGTTCCTGATCGAGCAGATGGTCGACGAGGTCAAATCGACGAGCAACGGCGGAACACACACCGTCGAGCTCGTCATGAACCGGGAAGGAGCCCTCTGATGGAGAGCGTGTTCGAGGCAACGGTGTCCAGGACCGAGGACGGCTCGGTCGTGGTCATGAGCGGGACCGTCAACCGGGCGGCGAAGCAGGCCCTGGAGAGCGCCTACGAGGAAGCTGCATCCGGGCCGGGGAGGATCCTGATGGACTTCCGGGATGTGGACTACATCAACTCGACGGGGATCGCAGTCATCGTCGGGGTGCTGGCGATGGCACGGGCGGAACAGCGCGAAGTCGGGGCATTCGGGCTGACCGACCACTACCGGGAGGTGTTCACCATCACCCGGCTGTCCGATTTCATGACCATCTACGACAACGAGACGGCTGCAGCCGCGGCCGGGTGAGGAGAGGACCCATGCCAACAGCCAACACGACGATGAACGTACGGGAGGTGGCGCCCCGGGTTCGAGTCATCGACATCTCGGGAGAGATCACCTCCTTCTCCGAGAAGGAGATCTCGACTGCCCACGAGGCGGCAGCCGATGGCGGGGTCGACGCCGTGGTGCTCAACTTCGAGGGGCTCGAGTACATGAACAGTGGAGGGATCGGGTTGCTGGTAACCACCCTGATCCGGGCCCAGCGAAGCGGCCATCGTCTGATGGCCTACGGATTGACCGACCACTACAGCCAGATCTTCTCGTTGACACGTCTCGACGAGGCGATCGAGATCTTCGACGACGAGACAGCCGCGCTGGCCGCGGTCTGACTGAGGCGTCGAAATTGGGAGCCTGAGCGTCGCATAGCGTCACTCTTGATCCCAATTTCGCAGAGGAGGGCCGGGCCGGCAGGGCCCGGCCTTTTCGCGTGCCTGGCCTCAGCCCTTCAGGGCGGCCCGGGCCGCGTAGTAGCCGCACATGCCATGGACGCCGGCTCCGGGCGGTGTCGCCGAGGAGCACAGATAGAGCCCGTCGCCGATCCGGTAGGGGGCAGTCGACCCCAGCTGGAACACCTTCTTCACCCCGAACCCGCCACCGGCGATGTCACCCTTGATGTAGTTGGGGTTGTGGGCCTCGAACTGGCCTG
The DNA here is from genome assembly GCA_025928935.1 of Acidimicrobiia bacterium. GTDB lineage: Bacteria > Actinomycetota > Acidimicrobiia > Spongiisociales > ZC4RG35 > JARDZU01. The sequence goes on along the minus strand of JAICNB010000081.1, from coordinate 10,024 downwards.
CGTTCATGGTGTGACGCTCCAGGATCAGCTCCCTGAACCCGGGCGCGAACCGCTCGACCTGTCGCTCGATTGCTTCGGTCATGTCGACATCAGAGCCCGACGGCACGTGGCAATAGCCCCAGGCGGTGTGTTTCCCTTCGGGTGCCCTGGTCGGGTCGAAACGGCTCTGCTGTGCCACGAGGACGAACGGTCGCTCCGGGTGGTTGCCCGAATGCACCTGATCCTCGGCTGCGGCGACGTCCTCCCAGCTGCCTCCGACATGAACCGTTCCGGCCTTGGCGCTCCACGGGTCGGCCCACGGGATGGGTGCGTCGAGGGCCCAATCGACCTTGAACACGGCCGGCCCCGTCCTCCACGCGGTCAGCCGTCGCCGTTCCCAAGGGCTGACGCGGGTACCGCCTATCCGGACCGCGGCACGGGGCATCACGTCGAGGATCACCACGGGCGCTTCGGGTAGCTCGTCGATGGATCCGATCATGCGCCCGGTTTCGATGGTGCCTCCGTGGTCGACGATCACCTTGGCCAGGGCCTCGGCGATCCGTTGTGACCCACCTTTGACCATCGGCCATCCGTATGCGTGAGCCGACACACCGAAGAGCAATGCCACACCTCCAGTCAGAGGTGAGCCGAAAGGCGCAATGGCGTGGGCGGCGAGACCGGCGAGGACACCGCGCGCCTCGGCCGATGAGAACCCGGAGGCGATGATCGAGGCAGGCAGGGCGCCTCGGCTCGCCAGCTTCACGAAGCTCCCCGGGTTGTCGGGGACAAGGGTCATCGGGCCGAGGAAGTCCTCCATCACGGCATCGGCGGCCTCGACCAGCGGGCCGAGGATTCGCCGATAGTGGCGGGCATCGTCGCCGAAGCGGCGAGCCGTCGCCTCGACGTCTCGCTCCACGACGCCGACCCTGCCCCCTCCGAGTGGATGGGCCAGAGGGATGTCGGGATGGACCCACTCGACCTCGAGACCGAGATCGCGGAAGAAGGGCGAGCCGACCCCGAGGGGGTGGATCGCCGAGCAGACATCGTGGGCGAAGCCGGGCAGGGTCAGCTCCTCGGTCCTGGTGCCACCGCCGATCTCTTCGGCCAGTTCCACCACAAGGACTCTTCGCCCGCGGCGTGACAGCTCCGCCGCCGCTGACAGGCCGTTGGGGCCGGCGCCGACAACGACCGCGTCGTATTCAGACATTCACCCGGGATTGTGCCGTAATCCCGTTACGACATGGTCACCGAATGGGATGGCGGGAGCCCTCTTTCTCGTAACGGTGGCGGAACGCGGTCATGGTTCATTGAGGGGATCGGAGAAAGGAACCAGTTGACCGAGCCAAGGAATTCAAAGAGCTGGGCGCAGCCGGTCGACGCCTTCCACGTGGGGGAGGTCGCCGAGGGAGCACGCAAGGGAAACGTCGAAGGACGAAAGCCGACCGGGCCGCTGCAGGGCTTCGGCCAACTGTGGCAGAAGACCTACGAGGTGCGTGTTCCCGGGCCCACACCTGAGGAGCTGATCGCCACCTGGAAGGCAAAGTTCGGCGACTTCTGGCCCGACTACAACAAGTTCTACGCCCCCGCAGGCGGCATCTCGCCCGGTGAGGTGGCGGTGATCGGCGGTGGCAAGGGCCCGGCCAAGGTGACCACCGGGGTCAGGGTGATCTATGCCGACGACCGGTCGTGGTCCTACATGACTCCCGAAGGCCATCCCTGGGCGGCGATCATCACCTTCAGCGCCCACGAGGGGGAGGATGGATCCACCGTCGCCAGGATCCATCTACTGGTCCGGGCAAACGACCCCCTCTACGAGGTGAGTTTCAAGCTGTTCACCTCCCGCATGGAGGACAAGATCTGGAACCACACGCTGACCCAGGTGGCCTCTCACTACGGGGTCGAGGAGCCGGTGGTCGAGACCACGGTCCTTCGCGTTGACAAGAAACGACAGTGGGGCCAGTTCTCCAACATCTACAAGAACTCGGCGGTGCGGACCATGCTCCGACGGGATCGTTAGCCACCCCGTTCGGCGGTCTTGCCTCCGTCGTCCTGACACACGAATCGGGCCCCCGGTTGACGGGGGCCCGATTCACCATCCGCGAGGCGTTGGCTCCTACAGAAGGACGGCCCTCTTGCGGATGTACAGGAACACGAAGCCGGTGAACATCAGTGTCAAGCCGATCACGACCGCGAAGGCGGACAGTGCGTAGGAGACGATTCCCAGCCCGAGTGTGGTGGTCAGGGTCGTGGCGGGGATCCAGGACGCCCTGGCCTCGTTGGGCCCCATGACCTGCTCGCCGTTCTCGTCGAGGACAGCGGCGCCGTTCTCGTCCATCATCGGCACTTCCCGTGGCATCTGGGCGTAGTACAGGCCCTCGGTGTTATCCAGCTGGTGGTGGGTGATGATGTCGGCCTGGGCCCACATCGTGAACGGGCCCCTCACCGGTGTTTCCGGGATGACGGCGTCTTCGGGTGTGGTCACGTCCTGAGCGACGGCCTGATCCCATGTGTACCAGGCACCGAAGATGCCCCCGGCGAATGAGCCGAGTCCGACGGCCAGCGAGAGGATGGCGGCGGTGAGAAAGACAAAAGGCTTGCGTGGAGGGCTGATCTGTTCGGTAGCGACCAGCTTCTCTCGATCGATAGCAGTCATTAGGTGCCTCCTTCTTGTAGGACCAACTGCCTTATCTCTTCATCCTCGGCCCTTGTGAAAGACTGCACGAGAGTCTTAGGTCCCTAAGACCAGGGACCGAAAGTCCTGCTACAAACGCCGGCATGCGACTCGCCGGGCAGGTGGTGGTGGTAACTGGTGCCTCCGGGATCGCGGCCGCCGGGGCTCGACGGTTCGCCTCCGAGGGTGCATCGGTGTTCATCATCTCGATAGACGGGGATCAATGTCGTGACCTGGCGGCCGAACTCGGGCACGCCGGCCCGGTCGGTTGGTCAGCGGCCGATCTCACCGACGAGGCGGCCACGGTTTCCGCCTTTGCCGCATGCGCCGATCGTTTCGGAGACCTGACCGGCCTCTTCGCCGTGGTTGGCGCCAGCGGGCGCGGCCGCGGGGATGGGCCATTGGATCAGGTTCCGCTCGAGGGTTGGCGTCACACGATGGACATCAACACCATCCCTCCCTTTCTCGCCGCTCGTGAGGCGGTCAAACTGATGAAGCGGAGGGATGGGGGAGGATCGGTGGTCCTGATCGGCAGCATCTCCGCCATGCATCCATCGCAGTACTTCGTGACTCACGCCTATGCGGCGGCCAAGGGAGCAGCGATCTCCCTGACGAGGTCGCTGGCCTCGCACTACGCACACGACAGGATCAGGGTCAACCTGATCGCACCGGGGCTGGTAGAGACGCCGATGTCCGCCCGTGCCGCCTCGGACCCGGCCACCGTTGCCTACGCCCGCGAAAAGCAGCCGCTAGCCGGGGGATTTCTCGATCCGGCGGACGTCGCCGCAGCTGCCGTCTTCTTGCTCTCCGACGAGGCGGGGCGGATCACCGGGCAAGTGCTGGAGGTGGACGGTGGATGGGGTGTCACCGAGGTATGAGGTGAAACGAGTGGCGTTGCCGGATCCGATTCGCGAGCAGCGCGTTATCGCAGTGGCACGCGGCGTGACGCCGGGCAAGGCGAAAGCACTAGCCCAAGCATTGTTGGAGGGAGGGATCGGAGTTCTCGAGGTCACGGTGGAGGTAGCGCCAGGGATCCCGGCGTTGGCCAGCCTCGATGGGTCAGGGATGCTGGTCGGAGCCGGGACGGTCACCAGCATCGCTCAAGCCGCGGCGGCCGTGGATGCAGGCGCTGCCTTTCTGGTGTCCCCGCACCACGATCCCTCGTTGACTGCTTGGGCGGCGGACCGGGGAGTGCCCTTCATCGCCGGCGCCCTGACACCGACCGAGATCCATGCTGCGTGGTATTCCGGGGCGACTGCTGTCAAGGTGTTCCCCGTGACGGTGGGGGGCCCGGATCTGATCATGGCGATGAGGGCGCCGTTTCCCGAGATCGACCTCGTGCCCACCGGCGGGATCTCCGCAGACAACGCCACTACATACATCGATGCGGGTGCAGTTGCGGTCGGCGTAGGCGGATGGCTCACCGCGCATTCGGATCTGGCCGTGGTGACCGAACGTGCCGGTGCACTTGTCGCGGCGGTCAGACCCATCTAGATGACAGCCAGGAAGCTATTTCCAGGGCTTTGGGAAAACCAACAACGTCCAACCGGCCAGACCCACGATGAGAACGAGTCGCAAGATCAGAGGCCAGGACGTCTGCCAGATCCACATGCCGAGCATCACCGGGAGGAAGAGAAGCCAGACGACGCCTTCGATGAGCCATGGCAGGTCGCGAATCCAGGTCCAGACGGCGTCGATGCTCCCCTGGCTCCAAACAAGTGCTGCCCCGAAAGCGAGCCAGATCAGTGCAAACAGAATGAACAGGATTCCACTGTTGACGAGGAGTCCAATGCCGTTGCCCAGACCGTTCGCCAGTCGGTCGATCAGCGTCACGGAACTGCTTCCTGCGTCGATGTGGTCCCTGTCCGCGTGCCGCGAACTGGGGCCCGGGACAGACGCTTCATCTCCTGCCATAAGGCAGAGTCGATCTCTTCGCGTCTCTTGTTCCTAGGGTCGAATGACCCATCGACGTGTGTCCGGCCCGGTGACCAGCTCGCCGGCTCTCTCAACGCTGGAGCAGGACTTGTAGACAGCACGGCGGTGCGACGAGACTCCCTGGATGCTGCCCACCAATCTCACGGTCGACGACGTCAGCTATGAGCAGCTCGCCGGGGCGATCGATCATTCCTTGCTCCGGCCTCAGCTCACACTGAGCGAGGTCGTGGATGGCTGCGCCCTGGCCGCTCGATACCAGGTGGTGTCTGTTTGCGTGCGGCCGGCCGATGTGGCGTTGGCGGCCAAGGAACTTGCCGGAGCGGGTGTTTCGGTGGGCACGGTCGTGAGCTTTCCCCATGGTGACAGCGCCACCTCAACCAAGGTTCACGAGGCGAGCCGAGCCATGGAGGACGGGGCGGTCGAGCTGGACATGGTGATGAACATCGGCCTGCTGCTGTCCGGGGAGTATGAGCGAGTCCAGGATGACATCGCCGCGGTGGTCGACACGGCCGCCGGTGCCGCCATCGTCAAGGTGATCCTGGAGAACGCCTATCTCACCGACGATCAGAAGGTCGTCGCCTGTGGACTGGTCGAGGCCGCCGGCGCCGACTACGTCAAGACATCGACCGGGTTCGCTCCCACCGGGGCGACGATCGAAGATCTACGACTCATGCGCGCCAGCGTCGGACCGAACATGAAGGTCAAGGCCGCACACGGTGTGAGGACTCTCGACGCTCTGTTGGCGGTCATGGAGGCGGGTGCGGACAGATGTGGCGCCACCGCCACGGCCCCGATCCTCGACGACTACCGGTCCCGGGTCACGGGCTGAGCAGCCCTGCCAGAGCGGCGCCGTGCGCTCCAGACCACTTGCCGAGTTGAGACGCCACGACATCGATCCGCTCCGCGGGCACCAGGGTCACCCGCTCCCGAATCGCCCGGCGAATCGGATCGAGGACGAGCTCGCCGGCATCGGCGATGCCTCCCCCGATGACGATGCGGTCGGGCCCGATGAGTGTCACCACGTTGGCCAGGCCGATGCCGAGGGCTCGGGCAACCCCTTCGATGGCGGCGACGCTTCGCGCATCACCTCCCGCAGCGGCCCGGTAGACCTCCTCAACGCTCTCCCTCCCTGCATGGTCGGTGAGGACGTCGGCCCGGGACATGGCCTCCACGCACCCGCGGTTCCCGCATCCGCACAACGGCCCGTCGGGATCGATGATCTGATGCCCGATCTCGCCGGCGACCCCGAACGCCCCGAGGTGAATCCGCCCGTCGATCATGATTCCTCCCCCGACACCTGTTCCCAGGGTGAGGCACGCCACGATCCTGAATCCCCTGCCCGCACCCAGGATGCCTTCGGCGAGGGTGAATGCCCTGGCGTCGTTGACCATCGTGATCGGGGTGTCGAGGGCGTCCTCGATCGTGGCCCGTAACGGGAATCCCTCCCAACCACCTGGCAGGTTGGGGAAGAGCTCGATGACGCCGGTGGCGGAGTCGAACAACCCTGGCACTCCGAGGCCGACCCGATCGATCCCGCTGTTCTCGCGCAGTTGTGCCCGGGCGGCCCGGATGAGGTTGTCGGCCACGTGCTCCGGGCCTGCACCGGCCTCGGTGGGGTGTTCCCGGGCCGACGCCGGCCGGAAAATGTCACCATCCGGCTCGAGCAGGACCACCTTGATGTTGGTCCCCCCGAGGTCCAGACCGAGCAGTTGCCCGCTCACCGGTTGCCTCTCTCCGCTCGACACGATGCGTCAGTCACCAGGCCTGTATATACATCCCCCCGATGCAGGTGACGAGAGGATGACGGTGGACCCGGAAGCTGCGACCTGGATCGACGCGGCGCGAGCCATCCTCGACCACATCGAGGGATCGCAGATGGACGCCATCGACGAGCTCGCCGGCTGGTCCACAGATGCCATCGCAGTCGGGGGGCTGGTGCATCTGTTCGGCTCGGGTCACTCACGGATTCCGCTCGAGGAGATGTTTCCCCGATACGGCTCGTTCTCGGGGTTCCACCCGATGGCGGAGCTGTCGATGACCTTCCACACCGAGGTGGTGGGCAGCAACGGGCAACGACAGGCGATGTTCATCGAGCAGGTCGAGGGGCTGGCCGAGGTGATCCTCTCCAACTTCGAGTTCGGATCGAGCGACGTGATGGTCGTCTTCAGCGCCAGCGGGCGCTCCGCTGTTCCGGTCGAGATAGCCATGGGGGCCGGACGACGTGGCCTGAGGGTCGCCGCGGTGACCTCCCTTGCGGAGTCGATGGCAGCCGATCCGACTCACCCGAGCGGGACCCGGCTTCTCGATCATGCGGACCTGGTCATCGACATCGGGACGCCGGCCGGCGACGCTCTGGTTCATGTCCCCGGGCTGGGCCTCCCGGTCGGGCCAGGATCGACGCTGGCCAACGCCGCTGTGGTGAATGAGCTGAAGGTGAGGGTCGCCGGCCGTCTCGTCGAGCGGGGGATCACCCCCGCGGTCTTGACCAGTCCTTCGTTGGTGGGGACCAGCGAGTCACATCGTCTCTTCGACCAGGCCTATTCGGACTATGCGGGGCGTCTGGCCCGGGTGTTGCGCAAGTCGTCCGATTAGCCCCACCACCGCCTGTGCATAAGTCCGCAACTTATGCTCTTGACACGCGCAAAAGTGTCTGGCATGGTGGAAAAACTGGAGGCGTCGAAGCATTGGTGAACAACGCCGAGAGGACGCAGACCCCGGAACCGGACCGTCCTGGCGACCTGCTCAATCTGATCCGCACCGGAAGGGCCCGCACCCGCGGTGAGCTCGGTGAGGTGACCGGTCTGGCCCGGTCCACGGTTGCCCAACGCATCGATGCCCTGATCGAGGCTGGGCTGGTGGTCGAGGTCGGTGGCGCCCCATCTACCGGTGGCCGGCCCCCGTCCCTCCTCGGCTTCAACGCCGAGGCCGGCGTCATCCTGGCCGCCGATCTCGGGGCGACGCATTCCAGGATCGCCGTGTCCAACCTCCTCGCCGAGTCACTGGTCGAGACGACCGCCGAGATCGACATCAACAAAGGCCCGGATGCGGTCATCGGCTGGCTCCTCGACACCTTCGACCGGCTCCTGGACGAGATCGGCAGGCCGCCGTCGGAGGTTCGGGGCATCGGAATCGGGGTGCCCGGGCCTGTGGACTTCGCCCGAGGAATGGCCGTCAACCCCCCGATCATGGCCGGCTGGCACATGCACCCCATCAAAGACGCCTTTGCGCAGCGATACGACGCCCCGGTGCTGGTCGACAACGACGTGAACATCATGGCGCTGGGGGAGTACTGGGTCATGGAGCCCAAGGTGGACGACTTCGTCTTCGTCAAAGTCGGCACCGGCATCGGCTCCGGGCTCATTCTCGGTGGTGTGCTCCACCGCGGCGCCAATGGGGCTGCAGGGGACATCGGCCACGTGAGGGCCACCTCTGAGGACGTGGTCTGCCGATGCGGCAACAACGGTTGCCTGGAGGCCCTGGCCGGGGGCGCCGCCCTCGCCGGCCGGTTGCGGGAGTCGGGTCTCGATGCAATGGGTGGCCGCGATGTGGTGCGGCTCGTCGAGAGGGGCGACGAGGATGCCACGAGGGCGGTGAGACAGGCCGGTCGTCTCATCGGCCAGGTGCTGGCCTCCATGGTCAATCTGCTCAACCCATCGCTGATCATGATCGGCGGTGACCTGGCCCGAGCCGAGCAACAGCTCCTGGCAGGCATACGGGAAGTCGTGTACCAGCGCTCGACGACGTTGAGCACTACCGACCTGACTATTGCGGTGTCCCCTCTGAGGGACAGGGCCGGTGTCATCGGCGCCGCCGCCATGGCCATCGACCACATCCTGACCCCACGTGCGATCGACGAGGCCCTGGCCGGGATCGCATGAAAGGCTTCTTCCCGCCTCGGCGGGATGAATGAAAAGGCCGTGAAGACGGCACAGACAAGATAGAGGAGGAAGGATGAAGAGAAGGACAGGACTGCGGGCCGCAGCCCTGGTCGGTGTCTTCGCTCTGATCGCCGCTGCCTGTGGGGGTGGCGACAGCGCCGAGGACGAGACCTACACCATCGGGGTGAGTAACACGCTTGCCGGCAACGGCTGGCGTGAACAGATGATCTGTGCCATCAAGGCACAGGCCCTGGCCAGCGGCGTCGTGGACGAGGTCGTTCTCCAGAACGAGAACACCGACACCACGGGCCAGATCGGTCAGATCGAGGCCCTGATCTCACAGGGCGTCGACGCCATCATCATCAACCCCAGCGAGCGGGAAGGGCTCAACTCGGTCATCGAGGAAGCCATCAGCCAAGGGATCGTGGTGGTAGCGGTGGACCAGGCCGTGACGGCCGAGGGCGCCTATGTGGCCACCAACGACCAGGTCGCCTATGGCGAGCTGGGTGCCCGCTGGCTCTTCGATCAGCTCGGAGGTGAGGGCAACGTCGTCGAGATGCGCGGGATCGATGGCGTGCCCGCCGACACCGACCGCCATGCAGGGTTCGAGGCGGCACTGGCCGACTATCCGGGCATCACTGTGTCCCAGGAGACGTTCACCGGTTGGGATCCGACCACCGGTGGCCAGCAGGCGCTGGACATCATCAGCGCGGGCGACGTGGATGGGATCTGGACCTCGGGCATCGACTACACGGTCGTCGAGGCCTTCCAGAGCGCCGGGGCCGAGTTCGTGCCGATCGTCGGAGCCGACAACAACGGCTTCATCGACCAGCTGATCAACGTCGAAGGGCTGACCGGCGCCGCGGTCACCAACCCACCGGCCATCGGTGGTGTCGGAGCCGCGATTGCCATCCAGGCCCTGACCGGTGAGGAGCCCGATCAGGTGGTGACCCTCACGCCGGAGGTCTTCGCCTCCGACGACCAGGCCGCCCTCGAGGAGCTCTTCGACCCGGACCAGCAGGTCGGTTGGAGCACCTACGTCGAGATCGAGCCATTTACCACCTACGAGGAATCCCAGGTCTCCGACTGTGTCGGACCTGGCGAGGAGTAAGAACCGATCGATTGAGAGAGAACGGGGCCGGGCAGCGGGCGCTCGGCCTCGTTTTCAGCAAGTATCAACTTTGTGACCACTGAGCCGAGCGCCACGCCGCTTCTGTCCACGCGCGCCGTCGCCAAGAGCTTTGGCAACGTGATCGCCCTGCGTTCCGTCGAGCTCGACGTGGCTCCTGGGGAGATCCACGCCCTGCTCGGTGCCAACGGGGCTGGCAAATCGACCCTGGTCAAGATCCTCTCCGGCGTGCATCAGGCCGACGGAGGCGATGTCGAGGTCAGAGGGAAGCCGGTCCACGTCTCGACTCCCGCCGCCGCGGTCGAGGCTGGGCTGGCCACGGTGTTCCAGGACCCGGCTCTGATCCCGGACCTCACGGTGGGCCAGAACCTGCGGCTGACGGGGATCGACGGGGACCACGTCCGGGAGTGGCTGAGACGGATGGAGGTGTCG
>JAICNB010000027.1 GCA_025928935.1 Acidimicrobiia bacterium | reverse complement strand
TTTCGGAGCCGCGCCGTTCGCCACCACGGGAAAACGATCGGATTTCTGATGTGGACGTTGGCCAGAAGCCACTGTTGATGCCCCTGACCCATCCTGGCCCACATGCCGGCCCGCCAGGGCAGCGGGATCTCACCGAACCGGGCCTCTAATCGGCCGGCGATGCCACGACCCTTGGAATCGAGCTGGGGACGGAGATCGTGATAGGGAAATCGGGAGGCGATGAGGTCGGCGGCCTTGTGCCCGAGCTCCTGGGTCACCAGAACATCGGGGTCGACCACCTCGAGCACATTGCCCAGGTAGGTGAGATTGGCCCGATCGACGAGGAGATTGGCCGTCATCACACGGATCGATCGATTCATCCGGCCGAGCACGCTAACGGGCCCATACTTCGCATTCGTGAGAAGTCCATAGAAACGGCTTGGGTCGCTGGACCTATATGCCGAAGTCAATGATTGAGATGCCAGCTACTGACACCACGGTCACTTTGGTCCGGGAATCGGGGGACCTCGTCGCCTCGGTGGTAGGTCGGGCGCCGGCAAGCGAGCTGATCGCAAATTGTGAACACGGCGACGAGGCCGACCGCGGTGAGTTCGTCGTAGGATCGTCGGGCAAGGCGATCACCTGGAAGGTCCTCTTCTGCAACCCGTGCTGGGAACATTTTCGGGTCCATCAAGACGTCATCGACCTCAGCCTGTTCGAAAACTCACCCGAGTAGACCGGGGCCTTACTGACCGCTCAGGCGCCCAGGCGCCCGTCAGCCAGATCGGCCCACACCTCCCCAACCGACTCTGATATGTAGACGACACTGGCGCTGCCCGCCGAGCCACTCGAACCGGGCACCACCTGATTCTGAATCGTGTCGAGATCGGTCCCGATCAGCAGTGCGGCAAAGGTGAGGAGCTGCTCGGCGTTCAGATCGGTCACCATGAAGGGCTCCGATAGCTCGAGGAGCCGGGGGATGGCGCCATAACCCTTGTGCTGGAGGTTCTTGGCGGTGTCGATCAGCACGAGGCCCTGATTGGCGGAACGGGTGAAGTCGCCCTGCGGCAGGGATTTGCGAGCCCGTGCGAAGGCCAGGGCGGCCGGTCCGTTCACATACTGGGTGCCAGGCTGGAAATCGGCCCCCGACGCCGAATCGCTGATCGCGTACGGCACTACGAGATCGATGCCACCGAGCACGTTCCCGAGCATCTCCTGGAACCCGAGGAAACCGGTGAGCACGTAGCCCTCGAGCGGGAGACCGGTCAGGTCACGGAAGGTCTGCATCATCCCTTCGGTCCCGTAGTTGGCCAGGGCCGAGTTGATCTTCCCACGACCACCACCTGCGATGGGCACCCAAGAGTCACGGGGCACACCCACGATCCCGCCTTTTCCGGCCCCGTCCAAGCCGACGAAATGAATGCTGTCGGCCCGGCTCGTGACGACATCCTCCCAGGGCCTCGCGTCAGATCCGACCACCGCCACCAGACGCGGGCCGGTGCCGTAGTAGGCCGGCACCGCCACATTCGGCCAGCTGCCTCCGACGATGCGCCAGCCACTGCCGTCGTCGATTGCGAGAAACAGGTCGCCGTCCAGCTCCACCGTGGCCACGCCCTGTCCCTGGAAGGTTCCGATCGAGGCGACACCCTGGAGGGGGGTTTCCACGGGCTTGGGCTCGATCGCAGCGAGGACCGGTTCCGGGGCAGGTGGCGCGTCCTTCGACTCGCCGGTGGCGTACGCATAGAAGCCCCCGACCATCGCCAGGAGCTCGGGCGGCGCGTTTTCGATGGTCAGCGTCGGGGCGGGGACGGTTGTCGTCGTCGTCGTGGGGCGACTGGTGGTGGTGGTGGTCTCTCTAGATGTCGTGGTGGGCTCGGCTTCTGGGGCACATGCAATGGCGAAGAAGACGACAACGAGCAGGACAGAGAGACGTCGATACATGGTGGACCTCGAGATGATTGTGAGATCGCCCTCCCGCGACCCTTGCCGGCACCCTAACGGTGTACCACATGAAACCGGAACCAGGTGTCATCGAATGGGTAGGCAGTACCCTTGACCGTCGTGCAGACACTGGAAGTGGGGAGGGCCGCGGCGGCTGGCGAAGCCTGGGAGGAGGCCTGGAGGACGCTGACCGAGGCCGACCAACAGGATCCTCTGTCACCGCCCGATCTCGAATTGCTGGCCGACGCCGCATGGTGGGCCGGGCACCCCGACGAATCGGTGGACGCCCTCCAGCGGGCCTACGCCGGCTACGACGGCATCGGTCGAAATGTCGAAGCGGCAAGGGTCGCTCTTCTGCTCGCCTACCTCGCCGCGAGACGGTTGGCGCTGTCGGTCGCGTCGGGATGGAAGGCCAATGCTGCCCGTCTGCTCGAGGGTGAGCCGGAGAGCCCGACCCACGCATTCCTGCGGATACTGGACATGGTCGAAGACATCTCGATAAACGGAGATGTGGAAAAGGGCTTGTTGATCGCCGACGACGTGCTGGAGATGGCCAGGCGGACCGGGAACCGGGAAGTGGAGTCGCTCGCCAAGGCCTTCAAGGGATACGCCCTGGTCTCGAGTGGCGAATGGAGTGCCGGGCTCGCCCTGATCGACGAGGCCACTGCCGGTGCCCTTGCCGGCGACACCGGTCTGCGATCGGCCAGTGATGTCTATTGCCTCACGATCGCCGCCTGCCGCGCCTTCGGTGACTTCCGCAGAGCGGGTGAATGGACCGAGCGCGCCGACCGCTGGATGAGTCAGCACTCGCTCGGGGGCTACTCGGGTGTCTGCAGGGTCCATCGCGCCGAGTTGAAGCGACTGCGAGGTGACTGGGACGCCGCCGAGGCGGAGGCCCTCGATGCCTGTGCCGAATTGGAGCGCTACCAGATGTTCGACGCCGTGGGACGTGCCCATTACGAGGTGGGCGAGGTCCGCCTGCACATGGGGGACCAGGAAGGAGCCGAAGTCGCCTTCAACAAGGCCTACGAGTTCGGGACCGATCCCCAGCCTGGGATGGCGCTGCTGATGCTGGCACGCGGACACGCCGACGAAGCTGCCCGAGCTCTCGAGCGCAGCCTCGCCGCAACCGGTGACGGGCAGCACACCGACGTCCTCACGAGATCACTTCTGCTGCCCGCCCAGGTGGAGGTATCCCTGGCCAGGGACGATGTGAGAACCGCCCGCTCTGCCATCGAAGAGCTCGAAGCGCTAGCCATCAAGTTCGAGCGTCCCGCCTTCGACGCGATGGCTTCCACTGCACGAGGGCTGCTGGCCCTGCATGAGGGTGACCACGCGTCGGCGATGGGTCAACTCGAGAGTGCATGGCGATCGTGGAATCAGATTGGCTTCCCCTACGAAGCGGCGAGGGCGAGGACGGCGTTGGGTCAGGCCCATCTTGCCGCGGGGGACGTGGACCTGGCCCGCATGGAGCTGGGAGCATCACGTTCCGTCTTCGAACGGCTCGGCGCCAAGCCCGCCCTGAGACATGTGGAGGGGCTGATGTCCTCCCTCGACCCAGGCCGGGTCGGCGAGCGGCTGACAAAGACCTTCCTCTTCACCGACATCGTCACCTCGACGGATCTGATCGGCATCATCGGGGACGAGCGCTGGGAGTCTCTGCTCGCCTGGCACGATCGGACACTGCGCGCCGCCTTCATGGAGCACACGGGGGTCGAAGTCAATCACACCGGCGACGGGTTCTTCGTGGCGTTCGACCGTCCCCTCGATGCGGTCGAGGCGGCTGTCACCATCCAGCGACGTCTGGAATCACATCGTCGCGAACACGGCTTTGCGCCCTCGGTGCGCATCGGGATCCACACCGACGAGGCCACCCTGGACGGAAACGACTACCGGGGTCGGGGCGTGCATCTGGCCTCGAGGGTCGGCTCGGCCGCGGCCGGCGACGAGATCCTGGTGTCCACCGCCACGCTGGCCGCGGCTGACGAGATAGGTCATCCGGTGTCCGACCAGCGGTTGGTGGAACTGAAGGGCTTCGAAGCGCCGGCTGTGGTTCAGACCGTCAATTGGATGGCGACGGCAGGCTAGGAGCGGGCAAAGGAGCGAACCGTCTCGATGGTGTCCGCGTCAGCCGGGCCCTTGTCGTCGCGGTGACGCTTGACCCGGGCAAAACGCAGGGCCACCCCACCCGGGTAACGAGTGCTCCGTTGAACCCCGTCGAACGCGATCTCGTAGACGATCTCCGGCCTCAGATAGACGACATGGCCGCTCCGGTGATCCTCGATCTCGAGGAATCGCTCGGTCTGCCACGCGAGCATCTCGTCGGTCAGACCCTTGAACGTCTTACCGAGCATCACATAGCCGCCATCGGGGCCGCGAGCGCCGAGATGGAGATTCGAGAGCCAGCCCTCCCGGCGTCCCGACCCCCATTCCGCTGCCAGGATGACGAGGTCGAGGGTGTGGGTCGGCTTGACCTTGAGCCACCCCGCACCCCTGCGGCCTGCCTCGTACGCCTGGTCGGGGTCTTTGACCACCACCCCCTCGTACCCGGAAGCAACCGCACGTTCGAAGAAGCCATCGGCCTCGTCGGGGTCGTCAGTGAGAATTCCCTCCACCACTGACTCCGCCGGGACCGCCGCCTCCAGTGCTGCTCGTCGCTCTACCAATGGTCTGTCGATGAGATCGGCACTGTCGACATGGAGGCAGTCGAAGTAGAAGACCGCCAGAGGACGGGCCTCCGTCGCCGGGCCGGACCCGAAGCGGCTCATCGAGTCCTGGAACTGCTCGGGGCCGGAAGAACCGAACAGCAGGGCCTCCCCATCGAGGATGAAGGATCGGGCTGAGTAGCCGAGCGCCGCGGTGACCACCTCGGGCAGAGCGGACGTGATGTCCCGGAGGCTCCGGGTGAAGACCTTCACCCGCTCACCCTCCCGGTGCACCTGGATACGAGCACCGTCGAGCTTCGACTCCACGAATGCTCGGCCGAGGAGGCGCACCGCCTCTCCGGCACTGGTCGAGGTCTTGGCCAGCATCGGCAGAACCGGAGTGAACACCCCAAGGCTGGCCCTTCCCAACGATTGCCTGCCTTCGGCCAGGGCACGGGAGGCCACCGCCACCAGATCACCTTCGAGCATGGCGGCCCTCCGCACATGCTCGCCAGGCACATCGAGTGCCGATGCCACCGCATCGGCCATCACCCCCTCCAGCGCACCCTGACGCAGGTTGCGCAGTATCAAGCCACGGAGAAACTTCTGCTCGTCGGAAGTGGCTGCGGAGAAGAGATCCCGCAGCAGCGTCTCCCGCCTCAGTTTCGAACCGGGCCCGGACGTGGCGGCGAGATCGTCCAGGATGGCGTCCACGCCGAGCACTTCGAGGCTCGCTTCGTCAGCGGGAGTCGCATCGATCCCATAGACGGTGGCCCAGCCTGCCCCAAGCCGGTCCTGTCGAGGCTTGCCCGTGAGATAGGAGACGGCCACGGTTGCTTCATCGGGGGTCAGTCGGCGCAGGGTCTGGGCGAGCAGGGCGATCTTGGCCGATCGGGCCCGCGTCGCCGACACCTCGGCCGACACCGCGACCAGGTCGGCCAGGAGCACCTAATGGTCCATCAGGAACGGAACCGGTCGAAGGGCTCGAGGACTATCTCCGACGAGGCCAGATCGGCCTCGACCTTCTCCACGACCGCGGACAGATCGATGGCTTGGGCCTTGGCCCATGGGCGTTTCCTGGAGCGCTCTGCGATGTTCCCCATACGCACCTGGTCGGGGGCGACCTGGTCCAGCTCCGTCCAGGAGATCGGCGTGGCGACTGGTGCCCCCTGCCTCGGCCGAAGCGACCAGGGGACCACGGACGTGGAACGCGGCGTGTTCCTCATCCAGTCGATGAAGACCCGATCTCCCCGATCAGCCTTGCGAAAGGCAAGCGTCATCAGATCCTCGTTGGCTGCCGCTGCTACGGCAGCGGTGCCCCGGGCGACGAAGGCAACCGACTCGAAGTCGACTGTTGGCGCCAGGGGTGCGCGGAGGTGATACCCCTTGGAGCCCGAGGTGAGCAGCAGCGTCGGGATCCCGTAACCCTCGAGGACCGAGTGCATCTCCTTGGCCGCCTCCCTGACGAGGTCGACACTTCCCGGTGGCGGGTCGAGGTCCCATATCGCCCAATCGGGGTGCATCTCGTCCTCGATTCGGGCCGGGGGGACATGGAAGGTGATCACGCCGAGATTGGCGAAGAATGTGATGCCCTCCGCCGTGCTCACCATCGGGTAGGTGGTCGTCCCCCCGTCCTCCTTGGGGACCGTGTAGCGCCCGATGAGGTCCTCCGGAGCGTGCTCAGGCACGTTCTTCTGCATGAATCCCTGCCCGCCGATCCCACGGGGGAAGCGCTCCACGGACAACGGCCTGCCTTCGATGAAGGGGAGCATCCGCTCGGCCACGCGCTCGTAGTAGCCAACCACGTCGCCCTTGGTGATCCCATCGTTGGGGAAGACCACCCGATCGGCGTTGCTGACCTCCATGACACCTATTCCGTGATCTCGCGCTCGCTCGTCGTCCTTTGCATCACACCATCTGCGCAGACGATCGGACAAGGTTCGCACACATCGGGCGAAAGACGACCAATGTGTTCAGTCCAGACGCTTCCGACCCTCGGTCTCGCCGTCGACGACATCGCCCGTGGGCTCGAACCCGTGTGCCAGGTAGAAGCCCCTGGGCGAGCCTCGGCCCTCACCCCAGCTGGTGAGCAGCGCCCGGTCACCCCTTCGCCGGCACTCCCCGGCGACCAGGTCCAATGTGCGCTCCCCGATCCCCCGCCTCTGGTGAATACGGTCGATGAGGAGACGCCACAGGAACGGCTCGGGATGGTGCGGGGTGGTCAACGCGAGCATGACGAACCCGACTATCTCCTCGTCGGCGACGACGGCCCGCATCCAAGGCACCACGGGCGCCCCGTTCACCACCTCCGGGACCAGGGCGTCGGCGAACGACTGCAACATCGGCGCCACGAACTCCTCCTGGGTCCGATGGGTCTTCAATCCCGTCACCACGGCGACGTTGTCGGGGGTGATCTCGACAAGTCGGACGTCCTCGGGAGGCAGACGGGGGCGCGTGCGCCAGGTCTGCCAGTCGGACCTCGTCATCCCGTATATCCAGTCGTCGGACAACTCCTCACCGACCCAGAACGAGGACCTGGTGTGTCCCTCGAAGAGCAACCCGGTGCGCTCCAGCACCATCGCCGAGGGCGTGTTGTCCGGGTGCAGCGTCCCGCAGACCCGGGTCACCCCTGCGTCCTCGAACAGATTCTCGATGAGGGCTTCAACCGCTTCTCGGGCATAGCCCTTGCCCCAATGCTCCTTGGCGAAGGTGTACCCGATTTCGGCAGTGCGCCCTTGCCACGACAGCTCGGCCCCAACATCTCCAAACACCTCACCGCTGTCGGGGTCGCAGACGATTGCCATCCACCACTCGCCGTCATTGGGGCCGGCCAGACCCATCACATGCTCGAGCACCCGCTCCGCCCGCTCTCGGGAGTAGGGGAGTTCCCAATCCTGGTAGCGGGCAACATCAGGATCGTTCCGCCGCGCCAAGTAGGCGTCGATGTCGTCCTCCTGAAAGGGGCGAATCAGCAGGCGCTCGGTGCGGGTCGGTTTGAACAACCCGTCTGATTCAACCAGGCCGAGGAGCTGCGATAGCCTGCGCCCATGGCTGAGGGTTCGGAACGCGTGCAGGGCCCGGCCTCCTACTTCCCCTCGATCGAGCGAAAGTACGGCCGACCCATAGAAGAGTGGCAGGAGCTGATCCGATCGAGTGAGCTGACCAGGCACATGGAGCTGGTCAACATGCTCAAGACCGAATACGGCATGGGCCATGGCCATGCCAATGCACTGGTCGCATACACCCTGGCCGAGGACGCCAGGTCCTGAGACGGCTCGGACCTACGAGGAGGACAGATGCGTGTGCAGACCGGTCAGCTGGTGGCCCTGGGATACGGGGCCTACGTGCGCTCCGACGACGTGACGGCCGTCGAGCCGATCACAGACAATCGGGGGCCGGGGAGACGCTCCCTCGTCTGGGTGCGAGGCATGCCGGATCCTATGGTCGCCTCCCGGGCCGAAGGCTCCATCGTCGACGACCTCGTCACGCCGGCGGACGAAGCCGCCCGGATGAAGGCGCAACGCTCGGTGCTGGCCAAGATGGCCGGTGTGCTCGACAGGGTCTCGCCCGGGATCCGGCGTCTCCTGGCAGAGGAATCGGGGAGCGACATCGACGATCTGTTGGGCGAGGCGAACCGGGTTCTCGGCTGAGCGATCAGTCCCGGCGCACCAATCTGACCAGCGGGATCGTCCTCTCCGTCTCTTGCTGATAATCGCCGAACTGGGGAGCCGTGACCACCACTGTCGACTCCCAGAGACGATCCCGCTCCTCACCCTCGATCGAGATCGCGACAGCTTCATAGAAATCGCCATTTCGTCGAACCCAAACCGCTGAGTCCTCGACGAGGTTGAGATACCAGTCTGGATGCTTCGGGGCGCCTCCATAAGAGGCGGCGACCACGAGATCCCCGTCGATCTCGAAGAATCGGAGCGGCGTGCGGCGGATCTCGCCGGAGGTGCGGCCAGTGGTGTAGAGGAGGATGAGACTGCCCGCGGCGGGATGATCGACCTCGGCCCCATCACTCTCCAGGTATTGACGGGTGTGTTTGGCAGCGTGGGGACGGGAGGAGTCGACGGCCCGGTCCTCGATGTTCGCCCCTTCGATGGTCATGATCCGAACCTATCACCCTGGACGGCCCGTACGATCGGTGGGGTGCAACGTCTCTTCGTGGCACTGGTCGTCTTCATGGCCTCCTGCACGTCTTCGACCGAGGGCTCCACGATCACCACCGCCGGTGGCGACACCACTACGACGCGATCCCCGGCCGGGTGGGTCGAACTGGCGCCGATGGAGATCGCCCGCAGCGAGCACCCTGCGGTGGTCCTCGACGACGAGATCGTGGTGCTCGGCGGTCTCATCGAAGTCGGCGTGGGCCGCACCGGGGTCACGGCCAGCGTCGAGGCATACACGCCCGCCACCGACACCTGGCGCATACTCACCGAGCTCCCGGAGGCAAGACACCACGGGATGGCAGCGGTGGTGGGTGACAGGATCTTCTTCATAGGGGGATACACGTCGGCAGGCGACCCGTCTACTGCCGTGTGGGAATTGGACGGGGATACCTGGGTGGGGCGTGCCCCGACCCCAATCCCGGTGGGGGCGGCATCCGCAGCAGCGGTCGGCCAGGAGATCTACCTGGTGGGCGGAGTCCCCGAAGGGCTGTTCCTTCGCTACGAAGTGGCCAGTGACCGGTGGTACGCCCTCACTCCGCCCCCGACCCAACGCGAGCACGTCGCCTCCGTGCATGTGAACGGAGAGGTTTGGGCCATCGCGGGTCGCTGGATGGGAGAGATATTCGACACCACCGACATCTTCGACCTCGAGACCGAGACCTGGCGGGAAGGCCCGCGCTTGTTGGATCCCCGCTCAGGCTTCGGCGCGGTGGTGGTCGAGGACAGCGTCTTCGTCGCAGGTGGCGAGGTGTTCGATCCCGACGAGGCGCTGAAGAGCGTGGAGAGACTGGACGACGAATCGAGGGGGTGGCTGTCGGTCGAGTCGCTACCCCATGGGCTCCACGGAAATCCGCTGGTCGCGGCCGGTCGCCATGTCTACATTCCGGGCGGCTCGACGAGGGCCGCGGATGTCGTCAACGACGGGGCGACCTACCGTCTCGACGTCACCTGACACCCGGGCGATTTCTGCGTTAATTTTCCCCTCATGGCACAACAGCCCCTGGAGCTGATCCTCCTCCGCCAGCTCGCCAGCCATCTGGTGATCCCCATGTGGATGATGGACGAGCAGGGGAATCTGATCTACTACAACGAGTCGGCGGAAGGCCTGCTCGGTGTCCACTTCGACGATGTGGGCCCGATCAACTCGGAGCAGCTGGTGGGGAAATGGCAGGTGACCCAGATGGACGGCTCGCCACTGCCCGATTACGACTTCCCGGTCGTTGTCGCGTTGAGCAAGCACAAGCCTGCCCACAGGTCGCTTCGCTTCCAGGGGCTGGACGGCGTGTGGCGGGCGGTCGAGGTCACCGCTCTCCCCCTCGAGGGCCAGGATGGGCGATTCCTGGGGGTCCTCGCCACCTTCTGGGAGGTGGACGACTGAGAGCGCGGCTTTGGGGAACGAGGGGTTCGATCGCCAGCGCGGGCCCAGCGACCGCTCGTTACGGGGGTGACACCTCGTCGGTCGAGGTTCGGAGTGGCGAAGGGCGGCTGATCGTCCTGGACGCAGGCAGTGGCATGCGGGCACTCGGCGCCGAGGTGAGGGATGTCGAAAAGGTAGACGTCCTGATCACTCATCTCCACATGGACCACATCCAGGGGCTCCCGTTCTTCTCCCCGCTGCACGATCCAGATATCTGGGTCGACGTCTGGGGCCCCGTCTCCTCGCACCAGTCCCTTCAGGAGCGGCTCAACCGCTATCTATCGCCTCCCCTGTTTCCGATCAGGATCCGCGACCTCGAGAGTGTCGCCTTTCACGATGTCGCCCCGGGGGAGTTTCACCTCGACGGGATACAGGTCACGGCCGACCTGGTCTCCCATCCCGGTCCGACGCTGGGGTTTCGGCTCGAGGAAGGCGGTCGGGCCCTGACTTATCTCCCCGATCATGAGCCTGCGCTGGGAGCTCACGACTTCCCGAACGACTCCTACTGGACCTCGGGATACGCCCTGGCCCGTGGAGCCGATGTGCTGATCCACGATTCTCAATACACCGATGAGGAGTACGCCGAGCGTCTGGGCTGGGGGCACAGCTCCTACACCCACGTTCTCGGCTTCGCCGGTCTCTGTGAGGTGGACCGGCTGATGACGTTCCATCACGATCCCGGGCACACCGACGAGACCCTCGATGAGGCTCATGTCCGGCTGCAGCAGGCGGCTCGTGGGTTCGAGGTGATCCCCGGGACTCACGGAGCCGTGATCGAGGTATGAGCCCCAGAGTCGACACACTGCCATGAGACCCGGTCCCGAGCCGCCCTAGTCTCGGCTCGTGACCTTGAGCCCCGACCAGTTCGACAAGATCGCCCAGGCCAGGGAAGTCGTTATCGAGACCCGAAAGGGTGATCGGGCATCGGGCACGACCATCTGGGTTGTCGTCGATGAAGGAACGGTCTTCGTTCGATCAGTGCGGGGGAAAGATGGCCACTGGTACCGCCGGGCAGTCGCAGAGCCCCGCGTCGCCCTCACTATCGGCGATGATCGGTTTCAGTTCCTGGCAATGCCGGCGAGCGATCCGGTATCGATCGAACGCACCTCGCAAGCACTGAGACGGAAATACCGCGGCCGCTCACTCGAGATGATGCTCATGCCCGAGACGCTGAGCACCACTCTCCGCCTTGATCCGGTCTGAGCTAAACGAGCTCAGATCTGGCCGGCGAGCAACAGGAGGGCGTGGATCGTGATTCCGACCAGGGCGCCGACCACCGTCCCGTTGATGCGGACGAACTGCAGGTCACGACCCAACTGCAGCTCGAGGCGGTGGGATATCTCGTTGGCGTCCCAGCCGGCAACCGTGGTCTCGATCAGCCCGATGACCTCGTCGTCCCATTGGTGGGCGAGCCGTTCCGCCGCCTCGGCGATCCAGGCGTCTATCCGCCCCCGCAAGGCGTCGTCCTCGAGCACCCTCTGCGCCCACCACTGGATGAGCTCGGCCAGCCGCAGCTCCAGCTCGGAGCCAGGCTCCGAGGCGGCCCGACCCAGGCTCCCCTGAAGTATCTGCCATTGCGACTGGACGGCGGCTGTCAGTTCCGGAGACTCGAGCATGCGCAGCTTCGACCGTTCGATCCGGGCGGCCAGGGCCTCCGAGTTGCGCAGGTCGTCTGCGATGCGCGAGAGCATCATCTCGATGTCGGCGCGGATCGGATGGGAAGGGTCCGACGCCACCTCGTCGACCATGATCCGGAACGATCCGATGATTCGCTCGAACACGAGATCCCCCGCCCAAGCCGGCATCCACCATGGGGCTGACCCGGCGAAGCTCTCCCGGAAGTAGGACATGTTGTCGGTGATCACGACGTCAAGCGCCCGCAATGTCGCCTCGATGGTCTCCCCTGTCCTTCCCCCTTTCAACCACGAGTCGACGACCAAGGAGATGATGGGCGTGACCTGGGTCTGACGCATCCAGTCGAGCGAAGTCTGGGTGATGACGGCTGCCACTCGCTCGTCGTCGAGCGATTGTGCGACGGTGGACCCGGTCTCGATCGCGCGTCTGGCCGCCAACCGGGCGTGGTCGGACGAATCGAGCCACACGGCGAGCCTCCGAGCGATGTCGGCGTTGGCGAGCCAGTTCCCCAGGTTGGTCGGGTCCAGGAAGTTCTGGTGTACGAACTCGGCCAGCCCCCGCCCTATCTCGTCCTTGCTGCGGGGGATGAGGGCGGTATGCGGGATCGCGATGCCCAGGGGATGGCGGAACAAGGCGGTCACCGCGAACCAGTCGGCGATGCCCCCGATCAGTGCCGCTTCGGAGGCGGCCCTGATGAAGCCGTTGAGACCGGTGTCGTCGCCGAAGAGATGACTGATGATGAAGACCACCAAGGCCCCGAGTAGGAAGCCATTGGCACGACGCTTCCAGCGCCGTAGCTCCTCGACCCGGCGTTCCTCGTAGCTGCCCCCGGTGAGCGAGGGAGGCAGGGTGGGACCATTCGTCACCAGAGGAATCGTAAGCCCGGGCGTCGACTGGCCCGGGTCAGCCGGAACTGTCGAGAGCCTCGCGGAGTCTGACAGGGTCAACCCGGCGTATCTGCACCTGCCGCCGGTGCCGTTCCTCGAAATACCTTGGAAGGCTCGGATTGAGGATCGTGTGCGGTTGCATCCGGGATCAGGTTCTCCCTGTCCGGACTCAAGGACCGTCGTCTCATCTCGGCTTCGATGATCTCCGCCGGAGCGTCTTCTTCATGTCGATGATCCGGGTCCTCATCGGCGAGCTCGCCCTTGATGTGTCTGTATTCGGCGATGACCTCTTCGTCGGTCCAATCCTCGACAGGCCGTCCCCGGTCAGGCCCCGTGGGTCGCTGGCCGAGGGTCACGCCGACTTCTTTGCTTTGGTCTGGTCGACGCTCGCTTTGAGCGCTTCGAGCAGGTCGACCACCTTCTCCGATGGCGCCGAGGCGGGAGCCACGGATATCTCCTTGCCCTCGATCTTGGCTTCGATGGCCCCTTCGACTCGATGCCGGTAGCTGTCCTCGAAGATCGACGGGTCGAACTCCCCGGTCAGCTGGTCGATCAGCTGACGAGCCATCTCGAGCTCCTTCGTCGACACCCTTGGTGTGGTGTCGAGTTGGTCGAAGGCCGGTTGCCTGATCTCGTCGGGCCACTTCATCGTCTCGAGTACGACCATGTCGTCCCGCACCCGGAGGATGCAGAGCCGTTCCTTCTCACGAATTGCGACCTTGGCCACCGCCACGCGTCCCGACTCCTCGAGGGCCCTGACGAACAGCGAATAGGCCTTCACCGCCACCTCGGTCGGAGCTACGAAGTAGGTCTTCTCGAAGAAGATCGGGTCCACCTCATCGGCTGCGACGAACTGGACGACATCGATCACCCGGGCGCTGTCGGGAGCGATCTGCTCCAACTCCTCCTGGGTGAAGACGACGTACTTCCCCTTCTGGTACTCGTAGCCCTTCACGATGTCGTCCCAGTCGACCTGCCGACCGGTCTTGGACGAGACCCGCTTGTACTCGATCCGCGACTTGTCCTTGCCAGAGAGGAGATGGAAGGACACGTCGCGGTCCTCGGTGGCTGTGTAGAGGCCGACCGGGATCGTGATCAGGCCGAAGGTGATCGCCCCGTTCCAGATCGAACGCTTGGCCGTCGAGGGTTGGGTCCTCTTGCCCCCATGCTTGGCCTTCTTTCCGCCTGCTGATAGGGCATCGACCAGCTCGTCTTTGCTCATGTCGGAGCGGCCGGGGACATCCGCCTCCTGGGCTCGCTCATAGAGCTCGGCCTTGCTCAGCTTCTCAAGTGTCTTGGCTGCCATCTTCGGCCTCCTTCCCAGGCTCATACCACCCGGGAACAGGCCACAAACCATGCGACGGCCGCCAGTCCCCTGGTCGACGGCCGCGTCCTCCGACTAGGGTCGCTCCTGGCTCCGGGTCGAACGTGACGAGCTGATGAGAGGAGGCTCGCAACATGGCACCCGATTCACTGAACATCTCCACACTCGATGGCGATACCGTCCTTCTCGACCTGAACGCCCTCGAGAGGATCCCGGAAAAGGCCAGGGTGCTCCCAGCGGATCCCCGCTTCGACGAGGCAACCCTCATCTGGAACGGCCTCATCGACAAGAAGCCCGCCCTGGTCATACAGCCGGACAACACGGCCGAGGTCGTCTCGACGGTGGATCTGGCCCGCGACCATGGCCTTCTGCTCTCCATCAAGGGCGGCGGTCACAACATCTCCGGCCTGGCCCTCGCCGACCGCGGGGTGACCCTCGACATGTCCCGGATGAACGAGGTGCGGGTCGATGCCAACCGGCGTGTGGTACATGCGGGCCCGGGCTGCCTACTCGGGGATGTCGATCGAGCCACGCAGGAACATGGCCTCGTCACCACACTTGGTTTCGTCTCTCAGACCGGCTTGGCCGGCCTCACCCTCGGGGGTGGGTTCGGCTACCTGACGAGGAGGTTCGGGTTCACGGTCGACGAGTTGATCGAGATCGAGATCGTGACTGCCGACGGGCAGGTGCGGCGATCGAACCGGGAGACCGAGCCCGATCTGTTCTGGGCGATCCGTGGCGGCGGCGGCAACTTCGGAGTGGTGACAGAATTCACCTACCGCCTCCATGAGGTCGGCCCGGACATCGTTGGTGGCCTGATCGCGTGGCCGGCCCAGGACCACGCCCAAG
Organism: Acidimicrobiia bacterium; assembly: GCA_025928935.1. Taxonomy (GTDB): domain Bacteria; phylum Actinomycetota; class Acidimicrobiia; order Spongiisociales; family ZC4RG35; genus JARDZU01. The sequence goes on along the minus strand of JAICNB010000027.1, from coordinate 23,242 downwards.
ATGTGTTGGGCCTGTATCAGGAGTTGACCGCCAGCGCTCCTCGGGAGCTGACCCTCGTCATCACCATGCGTCTCGCTCCGCCGGCCCCCTTCATCCCCGAGCCATGGCACGGCAAGCCGATGATCGCCATCGTCGCCTGTCACACCGGGGACCCGGCGCAGGCGCTGGAGGACCTGGCTCCGATCAAGGGCCTCGGTCACCCAATCGCCGATCTGATCGTTCCCAAGACCTACGTCGAGCAGCAATCGATGCTCGACGCCACACAGCCCAAGGGCGCCAACTACTACTGGAAGACCGAGTTCGTCGCCGAGTTGGCCGACGACTTCCTGCCAGTGTTCGTCGACATCGGGTCCGCCATCGAATCACCGATGTCCCAGATGATGATGTTCCACCTCGAGGGTGCGGTGAACGAGCACGCCGAGGACGACGGAGCCGTCGGCAACCGCGACGCCACCTACGTCACGGGCGCCGCCGGTGCCTGGCCTGCCGGCAACCTCGATGGCGACAAATACCAGGCGTGGGTCCGCCAGTCATGGGAGAAGATCAGTCCGTTCTCCACCGGTGGGAACTACATCAACTTCCAGACCATCGATGACGACACATCCCGGATCGAGTCGTCGTACCGGGCCAACTACGAGCGTTTGCAGAAGGTCAAGGCGCGATACGACCCGGGCAACCTGTTCCGTGTCAATCGCAACCTGGCTCCCGCTCGATAGGCCGCGTACGGTCGGGGCGTGACGCTCTCCTCGCGGGATCTCGAGACGTTCGACATCTTGGTCGACACTCTCCTCCCCTCCGTCCCCGGTGACGGCCCGGCGTGGACCACACCGGGATCGGCCCTGGGACTGTCGGCGGGGCTACCGCCTGTCTTCGATTCGCTCCCCCGAGACGCCGACCGCCGCGACCTCCGGTTGTTCCTCGGGTTACTCGAGGCGCCGGCCGGTGGGCTTGTCTTGTTCGGGCGACCGAAGCGACTCAGGGACCTCTCCCCCGAGGAGCGCGGTGTCGCTCTTCGGAGCATGCTGGGCAGCCGACTGGAGCTTGTTCGCAAAGGGATCCGGGCCGTGAAGACGCTCTCGGCTCTGCTCTGGGTGACCACGGACGACCCGACCCATCCCCCGGAGCCCTGGTCTGAGATGTCATACCCGGGACCCGATGGCCCACCCCCGCCGTCGTCGCCGCGGATGCCCACTGTGCTCATCGACAAGGACACCACTCTCGACTGCGATGTCGTCGTGATCGGCTCCGGGGCCGGAGGAGGGACCGCAGCAGGCGTCCTCTCGCAGGCAGGCCTGCGCGTTGTGGTCCTGGAGCAGGGTGGGTATCACGATGAGGCCGACTTCACCCACCTCGAATCCGATGCCTATGCGTCCATGTATCTCGACGGCGGGCTCGGCAGCACCGCCGACGGGGGCATCCACATGCTGGCCGGGTCGACCCTGGGTGGGGGCACCGTGATCAACTACACGACTTCTTTCCCGACTCTCCCGTCGGTGCGCAGGGAGTGGGATCGGCTGGCGGGATTCGACGAGGTGTTCGACGGCGACGGTTTCGTGGCCTCACTGGCCTCGGTCGCCACCCGCCTGGGCACCAATCGCGACAACGGTGACCCGTCGGAGCGGGATCGGATCCTGGAGAAAGGCCTGAGCAACCTGGGTTGGCACGTCGACGAGATGCCCCGAAACGTTTCCGGCTGCACTGACGATGATTGTGGCTATTGCACGATGGGTTGCCGCATCGCCGCCAAGCGGTCGGTGTTGGCCACCTATCTCCAGGATGCCTCCCACGATGGGGCCCGGATCGTGGTCGGCTCCCGGGTCTTCTCCATCGAGATCGACGGGGGAAGGGCTGTGGGAGCCCTGGCTCAGGTCGGAGAACACACGCTCCGTGTCAGGGCAGGTGCCGTGGTCGTGGCCGCAGGAGCCTTGAGCACCCCTGCCCTCCTGCTGAGAAGCAGGGTCGACGGTCCCGCGGTGGGCAGATACTTGAGGCTTCATCCCGTGACCGCCGTCTGGGGCCGATTCGAGGAGCTCGTCGAGCCGTGGAGCGGCCGGATGCAGACTCGATACAGCGACCAGTTCGCCGACCTGGATGGCAGGGGCTACGGGTTCCGGTTCGAGACCGCCCCGATCCACCCGTTGTTCCCGGCTGCCTTTCTCGGATGGGAGGACGGGGCGACGTTCAAACGCGACATCCTGGCTCTGGGACATCTCGGAGTGGCCGGGATCCTGCTCCGTGATCGCGACCACGGCCGGGTCACCGTGACCAAGGACGGCAGACCCCGGTGGAAGTACCGCATCTCCCCTTACGATCGGGCCCATGTCAGGGAGGGTGTACGCCGGGGGGCGGAACTCCTCGCAGCGGCGGGTGCAATAGAGGTGTTCAGCTCGGCCGTCACGCCGGTGCGCTGGCAACCCGACCGGGAACCGATCGACGCCTTCGTAGAGCGCTCCGACGCCATCGGTTACGGGGCCCACCAGACTTCGTATTTTTCCTTCCACCAGATGGGTGGTGCCCGTATGGGCTCCGACCCGGGAAGCTCGGTGGTCGATTCCAACAACGAGGTGCACGGTGTCCCCGGGCTCTACGTCATGGACGGCTCCTGCTTCCCCACCTCCTCGGGGGTGAACCCGATGATCTCGATCGCGGCCATCGCCCACCGCGGCGCCACATTGCTGGCAGAGCGAAAGGCCTGACCCCTGGTGCTACTCGGCGGCCTCTTCGGCGCGTCGCAGCTCGTCGGCCGCCTTCCGGGCAGCCGAGCGAGCCTTCTTCGCCCTGTCTCTGGCCCGGGCCAGCGCCTCTTTGGCCCTTTCCAGTTCCTGGTCGGCGGATTCGGCTTCGATCTCAAGCCGCTCCGTCCGGGCACGCGCCTCCTCGACCAGACGCCTCGCCTCCACGGCCGGATCCAGCGGGGGCGGAGGACGTAGCTCCATCTCACCCCATCCCACCCCGGTCGGCTCCAGCTCACGGACCATAGTGCCCGCCTGGAGATCCGACTCGCCCTCCGGGTCCGTGGCGACAGCAAGGAGGGTTCGATTGATCCGATCCCGGGTCTGCTGGGATCCGGTCCCGAGCCCGGCCATCGCTGCATCGGTCAGAGATGCCACGGTCTGGCGTCTCAATAGGGATGCGTCCTCGACCGCCTCTCTCGAGCCCGCCTCTCGGAGCTTGCGATGGCTCTCGATCAGCCGTGCCACCGCTCCAGGGTCTTCACGCGCCACACGGTTCAGGGCCCAGGCCGCGACCGAGGGTTTGCGCATGGCTGCCACTCGCCGGGAGCCCTCCTCGTCACCGTCCGCCTTCAGACGCCGTGCCAAGCTGTCCCGGGCCGCCGTGAACCGATCGAGTGGAAGCTCATAGAGGTCCGCCGGCTGCATGACCTCGAGACCGGCTTCATCCGACATTTGGGCGATTCACCGGAAGAGCGCCTTGGCCAGCGACTCGTAGGCCGGGAGTGGGTCGTCGTCGAGGACCTGTACCCCGACATGGTCAGCGCCCGCATCGAGATGGGCCCTGAGGCCGGCCGCCAAATCGTCTTCCGACCCATGAAGCACCAGCGCATCGACGAGCCGATCGCTGCCTTCGTGGTCCAGGTCGGCTTCGAGCCACCCCTCACGGAACAAATTGTTGCGGTAGTTGACGCGGGCCAGATACCTGGCCAACACCGGCCGGCCGATGGCTCGGGCTCGATCGGGATCGGTTTCGAGTACGACCTTCTGCTCGGGGGCGAGCAACGGGCCCTCGCCGAGGAGCCGCCGGGCCAGGGAGGTGTGATTAGGTGTCGTGAGATAGGGATGAGCCCCGGCAGTCCTCTGAGCCGCGATGGTCAGAGCCCGGGGACCGAGGGCGGCCAGCACGATCTCGTCAGGTGGCACCCCACCCCGATCGAGGCGGTCGAGGTAGTCGGCGATCTTCCCCATCGGATGCTGGTACCCGGAGGTGGCCTCACGATGCCCCACTCCCACGCCGAGCAGGAACCGGCCGGGATATCCCGCGGTGATGCGGCGGTGGGATGCGGCAACGGTCTCGGCATCCTCCCGCCACATGTTGACGATCCCCGTGACCACCGGGATGCGATCGGTGGCGGCGAGAAGAGTCTCCACCAGCTCGAGGTCTCCCGGCGGAGAGCCGCCAACCCAGATCGCACCGAAACCGAGGTCTTCTGCCGCAGCAGCCAATTCCGGGTTCATACCTCGCGCCATCCGCCATATCCCGAACCGGCCGAGTTGGGCTCTCATCTCTCCCTAACGTAACGCGGGCAGGAGGACCGATGGCACACGTAGACCAAACACCGAGCACCGAACCCGCCCCCGGCGGGCTTCCGGTGGACGTGATCGGGTTCGCCCTCTATCTGGCTGCTGGGTTCCCGGTGCTGGTCGGAGGATTGATCATGCCCCTTTGGGCGATCCTGGTCCTCGCGGTCATCTGGGTTGGCGGCCTGTATCTCGCCGTCCGCTGGCGCCGGCAGCGCAACCGGTTCCTCGCCCTTCCCTTCATCATGTTCGCCATCTGGCTGGCGACTGCCTATCTGGGAGAGACCTTCCTCGGCTGGACGGCGTGAAAAGCCTCAGCCGGCGAGTTCTGCCGAACGCCGGCCCCGATCGAAGGTTGACAGGGCCGATCTGATCTCGACCGCCGCCTCGGCCGCCACCGTGCTCGGTGAGTCGTCTTCGACATCGGTGAACCTCTCCCCCGGTACCCGCACCTGCAGAACCACGCCTTCACTCGAGTCGGATGAAATGGCCCGGGAGCGACGCAACGGTGCGAAGACACGCTCCAGGAAGGACTCGCTCTCATCCAGCGAGGATCCGGCCGGGACCGGAACCCGTCGCTCCAGCTCGTGCGGGATGAACGGGACTTCATCCCGAGTCACCAGTTGAGAGACATCTGCCGGATTGGGCCGAACGACGATCGAGCTTGGCACCTCGATCTGAGCAGTCACCGCATCGGGACCTGGGACGAAGCGCACCCGGATCCCTCGACTCCTGGCGAGGCGGGCCACAGACGCAATGGCCACCGGCAATTCGACGTCCTGAAGCATTCGGTCGAGCACGTCGATGGCCATCTCGGGCCCGCTCCATGACGTGGTGATCAAGTAGTTGTCGTCCTCCCATGACGCGGCGATCCGGCACGCACTGGCTGCGCCGATCGCACCCACGAGCTCTGAGAGGATCTGCGCCAGGCCAGGCACCGCATATGGAGAGAGCTCGGCGGGCTCCACGGCTGTCGGCTCCACCATTCGGTCGTCGACATTGGCCAGAGCCATCTCGACCAGATCGTGGATCTGCATGACCGAAACGGTACTCCCAGCGCCACCCCGCGACCAAGGACTGCTACCGGGCTCGGAAGGCTCGCGGAGATACTGTGTCTGCATGCCGAGGCGTCGCAGACTCTTTCCGGGGAAGAGGAGAGCCTCCATGAGACGGGACCAGACCGACCCGAGGATCTTCGCCACCCGGCATCGTTTCCTTCTCGTCTTGTTGCTGGCCCAGGTCCCCGCGCTCGCATTGGTCGGCCTGGCTCGTGGCGTGCCTATCTCCGAGGTGGTCGCGGGAACGCTGATAGTGCTGGTCACGGCGGTGGCCGGGTTGGCGGCCAGGAGTCGCCTGGTCGGAGCCGGAGCAGTCTCACTGGGGCTGGTCACGACTGCGGGGATCCTGGTGAGACACCTCGAAGGCTCCCCTGAATCGTTCATCGCCTTCTTCCTCGCCCTCGTCGCCATCTCGTTCTATCGGGAGACCCGACTGCTCGTGGTCGGGCTCGTGTACGTAATCGCCTTCCACGTCTTCGCACTCCTCTCCCTCTATCGGGAATCGATCATCTTCCGGGCCGGCGTGATCGACATGCCCCTGCCCATCGTGGCCGTGACCCTGGATGCGGTCCTGGTGCTCCTCCTCATCGCAGGCTGGCGGCTCGACCGAAGGGTCGAGACTCGCAGGGAGGCCGCCGGGAACTTGTTTCGCGTCGGCTTCGAGCGGTCGTCGATCGGGATGGGAGCCCTCACCCCTTCCGGTGACTTCATCCTCGCCAACGAAGCACTCACCCGGATGCTCGGACCGGTGGACGGGGCGAATGTTCGAAGCGTGATCCATGCCGACGATCTCGAAATGCTCGGCCAACTTTGGGAGGACATGGGCCAGACCGAGACGAGGGTCGCCGAGAGCTGGTTGCGCTTCCGCACCGCTGATGGGCGGGCCATCTGGGGTATGGCCTCCCTCTCGTTCACCCGGGCCGCCCCCAACCGCCCGGCCATGATCCTGTTCCAACTCATGGACGGCGACGCCGGCCATCGAGAGCAGGCCCGTCTTCAGACAGAGCTGGCAGGGAGGGACGATTTCGTCGCCGCCATTGCGGCAGACATCAAGGAGCCGATTCGCTCCATCCTGGATTTGACCACCGCGGCCGCCGGAGACCCGATCGACCTGAACCGGATCGTGCGACACGTCGACGACGAAGCGAGGCGGGTCGCATCCATCGTGGATGACCTGATCATGTCGGCCGGGGCCGGGTCTGCGCCCGTTGTGAATCGCTCCATCGACGCCGAGCTGGTGTGCCGGGAGGTCCTCGCCCAGCTGCCCAATGCCGGGGAAGTCATTATCGCGGTTGGTGCCGAGCGATTTTGGGCCGACCCCGGGCTCACTTTGAGGATCCTGGCCACCCTCGTGACGAACGCCGTCCACTATGGCGGCCGCGTGGTGAGCCTGGAGGTGTCTGGATCGGGCCCGGACACGGTCGTCTCTGTGATCGACGACGGTCCGGCTGTCCCGGTCCCTGAGCGGGACCGGATGTTCGAGGCCGATCTTCGCAGCGGTTCGGAACCGACCCGCCCTGCGGCAGTGGGCCTGAGCCTCACCGTTGCCCGGCGGCTGGCCCGCCAAATGGACGGTGAGATCACCTATCGACGCACCGGCGACGGCCGCAATGTCTTCGAGCTGCGCCTCCCTGCCGAGCCGGTGCGGTTGGATCTGGCTTCCAACGTCGAGCCGGAGGCGATGAGGATCCCGGCCTGACGGACTCACGTCTAGCTGGCCGCAGCCTCGCTCATCACACGCTCGAGAGAGTGTTCGACCACGGCCACCAGCACCTTCTGCACATCGACCCGCACCCGGGCATCGCAGTGGACTATGGGGACTTCCGGGGCGATCCGCAGTGCCTCTCGGACCAGCTCAGGGTCGTGGACCCGACGACCATGGAAGGTGTTGATGGCGACGACGAACGGGGTGCCACGTTTCTCGAAGAAATCGACGGCAGCGAAACAAGCCTCGATGCGGCGGGTGTCGACCAGAACGACGGCACCGATCGCGCCTCGAGCGAGCTCGTCCCACATGAAATGGAAACGGTCCTGCCCCGGGGTGCCGAACAGATAGAGGACGAGATGGTGCTTGAGGCTGATCCGACCGAAGTCCATCGCCACCGTCGTCTCGGTCTTGGTCCCGTCCGCCACGATCTCATCCACGCCCAAGCTGGCATCAGTGATGATCGCTTCGCTACGCAGTGGCTCGATCTCGGATATGGCCCCGACGAAGGTCGTCTTGCCGACCCCGAAGCCGCCGGCAACCACGATCTTGACCGGGGTCAGCCCGGTGCGGTCAGAGGGCTTTGATCCCATCGAGCACCTTGTGGAGTAGTTCGGCGTAATCGGAATCGGCCGTGTCCGTGGCCCCGGGTGGCTCAGTGATGGCGACGGCCCCCTGATCCCGCAGGTCGGCAGCGAGGACTCTGACCACCCCGACGGGCACGTCGAGGATCGCTGCCAACTCGACGATGGCCGTCTCTTTCCGGCTGTGGGCGAGGATCTCTGCCGACTCCCATCGGAACCTCCCTCTCATCCTCATGCCGGCAGGAGTCACCGTAACCAATGCCTCCAAGGCGATAGGGACGAGCCCGACACCACTTCGGCCCCCTGTCATGGTGTAGGGCCGTACGATGCGCCCGCCGGCCATTACGTCGCTCATGCCGGCTCGGGCTCGACCAGCCTCGCCTTCAGCTCCTCGCGCACAGGCGGCGTGAGGCTGTCCCCCACCCTCTGCACGAAGATGGACATCTCGAACGCAACCGCCCCCAGGTCGATCTCCTTGCTGGTCAGACAGCAAAGGAGAGAACCGTGCCTGATCCCGGTGATGAAGAGCCAGCCGCGCTGCATCTCGACGATGACATTCGACACCGCCCCGGCCCCGAAACGGCCGGCGGATCCGTAGGCGAGACCGATCATCCCTGATGACACGGCAGCTAGACGCTCTGCAGTCTCCCGGTCGACGCCTTCTGACTTGGCGAGGGCCAATCCATCCGAAGACACGACGATCGCCTGTTGGATGGCGGGGACCGTCGAGCACAGTCGTTCCAGGAGCCAGTCGAGGTTGGCGGCTGCCTCAGACATCGCTCAGCCCGATTTCAGCAGCTTCGGCCTGTCCCCGGTGATAGTCGATGAGGGCGGCCCGCAGGCTGCCCCCGCCATCACCCGCAACGACACTCGGGGCGGGGTCCGCTTCCTGGAACGCCTGACCCGGGACGCGGATCGGGAGCTCGGTGGTCTCATCGACACCAGCCGGGCCCGCTGCCTCCACCGGCTCGAGCATCTCGGGCTCGGTCAGGTCGATCACCTCGATATATGGATCCGCCTGCTCCGTGACTTCCGCCGTCTCCAGTCGGTCTCTGGGGACCTTCACCTTGACCGTGATGCCAGGCACACTGTGGACGAGTTGCACGGCGAGCCCATGACGATGGGCCAGCTTGGCCACAACGTAGATTCCCATCGTCGGCTCCACAGACAACCCGAGGGCGGGAGGTCTGTCCAGGATGCGGTTCAGCTCGGCGAGACGCGTATCCGACATGCCGACTCCACGGTCCGTTATCGAGAGCTCATAACCGCCCACGTCGAAGAGACCGGTGACCCGCACCGGCTCCGTGGGCGCCGAGAACTGGACCGCGTTCTCGAGAAGCTCGGCCAGGAGATGTGCGACGTCGGTCACCGCGGCGCCGGAGAGTCGGGCGGGCTCCACAGCGAGCAACTCGACCCGCTGATACTCGTCGACCTCGCTCAGTGCGGCCCGCACCACGTCGGAGATGTCCGTCGCCTTGGCCCACACCCGGGGAGAGTCCGACCCGGCCAGGACGAGCAGGCTCTCCGCGTTGCGCCGCATCCGAGCCGCCAGATGGTCGACCTGGAAGAAGCCACCGAGCGTCTCCGGGTCGTCCTCCCTTGCCTCGAGCTCGTCGAGGAGGGCGAGCTGCCGGTCGATCAGAGAGCTGTTGCGACGGGCCAGCGTGATGAGGATGCTGGAGATGCCGACCCTGAGCGACTCCATCTGACGAGCCGAGACTTCGACGAGGGCCCGATGCATGATCTCGAAGGAGCGTGCCAGGTCACCGATCTCGTCAGCTGAAGCCGTGTCTAGACCGAGTGATGGGGTCGAGGCCGGAGTCGACTCCGGGGTGCGCAAGGCGTCGAGCAGCTCGACGACGTCCTTGTGGGCCATGCGCCGGGCGGCGTCCGTCACCTCGCCGATGCGGGCCCCAAAGGACCGGCCCATGCGATAGGCGACCAGCAGGGACCCGGTCACCACCGCGCCAACCACCACCGCGATCGTCACGGCCGCCGTTGTCTCACCCGATTGGGCCATCGACCAGGACAGGAAGACCCCGAGCAGAAGGGCCACCACCGCCACCGGGACCATTGCCAGGGTCAGCCTGGAGGGGATGCCCCATTGCCCGGCCGCCGGCTCACGCCGGCCACGCGTCGCCTCCATCGCTCCCATCGCGAAAAAGATAAACAGGGAGGTCTCTGGATCCTGGGATTGATCGTCGAGCTGCTCTGCCAGGGTCATCCCTCCTCCCAAGTCGTCCTGTCGTTTCGTGGCCCCCTTGTTCGTAGTAAGGGTGTAGGCCGAGTGTCGGCCGGAGAAAGGAAATGTCGTGAAACTGACAGTGACCACGTTCGTCACGCTCGACGGTGTCATGCAGGGCCCTGGCGGCCATGACGAGGACCTGAGCAACGGCTTCGAGCTGGGAGGATGGGTTTCGGCGCATATCGACCAGGACTTCGGCAGGCGGATCGACGACATCTTCAGCCGGGCCGACGCCGTCCTCCTCGGCCGTACTACCTACGACATGATGTATCCGTACTGGTCCCGGTTCCCCGACCAGGACAATGTCGTTGCCGCCGCTCTGAACAATCTCCCCAAGCACATCGCCACCAGCCGTCCTGAAGGCCTCACCTGGGACAACGCGTCCCCGATCGAGGGCGATCTGGTCGAGGCAGTCCGGAGGCTGAAGGAACAGCCCGGGCGGGAGCTACAGGTCCACGGCAGCCACGGCGTGATTCAGACCTTGCTCGAGGCAGGTCTGGTCGACGAGATCAACCTCTTCATCTTCCCGGTGGTGCTCGGTGAGGGGAAGCATCTCTTCGGGCCGGGCACGGTGCCGGCCGGAATGAGGCTCGAGAACGGTGAGATCTCCAGCACCGGCGTTTTCATCGCCACCTACACGCCGATTGGCGAACCCCTCTTGCAGGAGGCCGAGTGACTAGTCGCCGCGACTAGTGGCCACTAGCGGGGCACGGGCGGATAGGTAGTGCTGTAGGCCTTGATCCGGTCTCGATTCCCCCACGCACTCCCCGAATAGGAGGCGATGTCGGCGACGACGGCCAGGACGATCCCGAACCAGTCGAACCCGGTCACCCCTCCCGGAGACACCGCCACGTACATCAGGGTGGTCCAGGGAAGGAACACGAACCCGAGGAGTGGCCAGACGAAGGTCGAGAATGCCAGTTCCCAACGGGCCGGCTGTGCCAGACCCCAGACGACGATGGCCAAGCGGGGCCCCACCAGCACCATGATTGCGGCCAAACAGCACATCTCCGAGCCTCCATTCGATCGGCACTCACGGACCGCATCGTTGCGATCGGCCCTTTCGGCCTAGCGGAAACCTATCGGATCAGGTCGGGCCGAAGGGTCACCCACATGGGGTGATTCAGACGCGGTCCTTGGCCCGGGCTCGATAGCCCGGCCGATACCCTCTCGTGGTGAGCTCCAGGCCCAGCGGGACCGTCTCTTTCCTGTTCAGCGACGTCGTCGGGTCGACCAGGCTCTGGGAGACGGACCGGGAGGGGATGGCGGCCAGTCTGGCGTCCCACGACCGGATTCTCGAAGGCTGCATCATCGATGAGGACGGGTACGTCTTCTCCACGGCGGGCGACTCGTTCTCCGCCGCGTTCCCCACCCCGAGTGCCGCCCTGACGGCCGCGATACGAGCCCAACTCGGTCTGCTCAGGGAGTCGTGGCCGGGGCCACAGATCAAAGTGCGGATCGGGGTGCACACCGGAACGTCCTACGAACGAGCCGGTGACTACTTCGGGCCTGACGTCAACCGGGCGGCCCGGGTCATGGCGGCCGCCAACGCCGGCCAAGTCCTGGTCTCCGGCACGACTGCCCAGTTGGTGGATGGGAGGGTCACGGCTCCGATGACCCTGATCGACCGGGGTGTCCACTCGCTCAAAGACCTGGAACGCCCCGAGCACCTCTTCGAGCTGCTCCATCCCGACCTTCCCCAGGTGACCGATCCGCTTCGGACCGCGCTGGTCGAACGAGTCCACCTGCCGGTCCGGCTCACCTCATTCGTGGGGAGACGGGCCGAGCTCGACACGGTCAAGGGGCTGGTCGGCTCGTCTCGTCTGGTCACTTTGACCGGGGTGGGTGGCGCCGGGAAGACCCGTCTCGCCATCGAAGCGGCATCGGACCTGGAGGCCATGTTCCGTGACGGGATATGGATGGCGGGCCTGGCGGACATCTCGGACCCGGGGCTGGTGGTGAACGAGATAGCCGAGATCTGGGGGCTCCGACCCGGCGACGGCATGGGACTTCTCCAAGTGATCAAGGCCTTCCTCGCCAGCAGGACGCTGCTCGTCATCCTGGACAACTGCGAGCACGTCCTCGGGGCCGCCGCCGGGCTCGCCGGCGACCTGCTCGCAGCCAGCCCCGGCCTCTCCATCCTGGCCACGTCACGGGAGACGCTCGGGGTGCCGGGCGAGACCGTTTTCCGGGTGCCGTCGATGGGCCTGCCCTCTGCCGGCTCAGACCTCGCATCATCGGAGTCGGTGCGCCTGTTCGTCGATCGGGCGGCGCTGATCCAACCCGACTTCGATCCCACGCCGGAGGATCTGGAATCGATCGCCCGCATCTGCCGCCGCCTCGACGGCATCCCTCTCGGCATCGAACTGGCTGCCGCCCGCATCCGCACCCTGACCATCGGTGACCTCGCCTCACGGCTGGACGAGTCGTTCCGTGTCCTCACCGCGGCTTCCAAGACCACGGTCAGGAGACAGCGGACTCTGGAGAACACCATCGGGTGGTCCTACGACCTTCTCTCGGACGAGGAGGCCGCGCTCTTCCGGCGGCTATCGGTGTTCGCCGGCGGATTCGACCTCCCCGCTGCGGAGGAGATGGGGGACGGCGCGGATGTGATCGGCCTCCTCGACCAACTCGTCGACAAATCCCTGGTGGTGGCGTCTCGGCAGGGCCGGATCTCCCGCTTTCGCCTTCTCGAGCCAATCCGGCAGTACGGCCAGACTCGTCTGGTGGAAGGTGGCGAGGCCGAGGAGGGACGGATGGCGCATGCTCGATACTTCGCATCCCGGGTGGCCGCCATCGCTCCGCGTCTCCGGGGGCCGGAGCAGGCACAGGCCAACCGGGAGCTGCTCGTCGAGGCCGACAACACGAGGGCGGCACTGGCGACCTTTCTCGATCAGGGTCAGGTGGGCCCGTTTCTCGAGATCTGTTTCGACCTGACCTGGTTCTGGGCCCAGTCGAGCATGCACGTCGAGGGCAGGGACACGCTGATGGCCGCACTGGCTGAGCACGGGGACCGGGCAACACCATCCGTGGCGGCGAAGGCGTGGCTCGAAGCAGCCCTGCTCGCCACCTTCCTCACCGACCCGAAGGCCACCGAATACGCCGACCGCGGTCTGGAACGCGCCCGGGAGTCTGGGGACGACGCTCTGGTCGGCTGGTTGACGCTGGCCCGGGGCGTGACCTATGCCAACCTGGTCGGTCTCGAGGATGCAGGGTCGTGGATGGAGGAAGGCCGCGACCTGGTCTCCGCCAGCCGTGCCCGTCCGATGTGGGACCCGGCATGGGACGAGGCGCTGGTCGAGTTCCTGCTCGCCTTCGGCCAGGCCGGCGATCCGGGTGAGCGCCGAGAGCACGTGACCGAGGCGATCAGCAAAGCCCTCGGCCTCGGAGACGGATACCTCGCCGCGGCGGGGATGATGACCGCCAGCGCCCTGATCGGGACCGGTCAGGACGAATGGGTCCTGGCGAACCTGGCGAGGAGCATCGAGATACTCGGTGACCTGGGTGCCCGTCACGGCCTGGGCCACGCCTTGTATTACCACGGGGCAGCCAGCCAGGACCTGGGCCTGGAGGCTCCCGTCGACGACCTGGTCGCTGCGTCACGGATCCTGGCCGAAGTGGGCGATCTGCCGTGTTCGACGCGTTCAGGCGCTCGATCGGTCCGGAGCCTCGTCGAAGCCGGCCGCATCGATGAAGCGACGGATCAGCTGACGACGATCGTCGACCGTTTGCTCCTCTTCGACAGCGAGGTCCATGCCGGGCTCCCCGCTTTGGCCCTTCGTCTGGAGATGGAGGATGAGGACATGGAGAGCGCGGCCCGATTCCTCGGCCATCTCGAAAGGAGCCCGATCGGCATCTCGCGGGAATCGCTGGCCGACGCCCGGGCGAGACTCGAATCGAGTCTGCCCGAGGATGATCGGAAGCGCCTCCTCGCGGAGGGTGCCGCCGCCGAATATCGACATGTCCTGGGCTGGATCCGGGACATGTGAGCTTCGATGACATGCATGATCGCGGCAGGGCGTCACTTTTCGGTGACGCCCTGCATCAGGTCTGCGATGGGGTCAGGAGCCGGTCTCGTCGAACAGGGGCTGGTAGCGGGCGGCCACCTCTTCTGGGGTCTCGTCGGTGCCGGTGACGGTCAGTTCTTCGACCATGTTCACCAGGACCTCCCCGACGGCATTGGTGTTGGTGGCCGGCGGGATCTGCCCCTCCAGGCTGGTGAATATCCCCAGTAGCTCTTCGGTGAAGAACGGCTGCTCTTCGGCCATCTGCTCACCCTCGAGCACCGGGATCGACTGCACCACCCCGGATTCGAGATCGAAGTAGCGCTCCGCCGCGATCTCGGGATCGGACAGATAGCGGAGCACCAGGCTCGCCTCATAGGGGTTGGCGGCGTCAGCGGCCATCGACCACCCCCGGGGCACACCGATGTGGGTCCCGCCACTGTCGACATGGATCGGATAGGGGGTCGTCAGCCAGTCTTCGCCATAGGCGAAGTCATCGAGCATGAACCCGCCACCGCCGTTGAGACCCTCTTCGATGAAGGGAAGCTCCCCGGCGACGAAGGCGCCCTTGCCTTCATCGGCCTGGTTGATCATGAACTCGGGGTCGGTGATCCCCTCTTCGTACATGGTCTGGAGCCAGTCGATCATCTCGATCCCTTGCTCCGTGTCGACCTGAGGCCTGTTCTCCTCGAACGGCACGCCGAAGGAGTAGAGCCAGCGGAACATCCGGTCGTGACTGGCCCCGCCGGTGGCGAAGTAGGCGGGAAGGTCGGGGTTGGCCGCTTGTACGGCACGAGCCGCGTCGAGCATGTCCCAGTAGGTGTCATAAGGAGGCGGCGTCGCCCCTGCCTCCTCCAGCATGGCGACGTTGTAGAACAGGGCGTCGACCAGGCTCTTGTTGGGGAAGTGGTAGATCTCCCCGTCGTACGTCCCGTCCTCCCAAACCGATGCCGGAACGGTGGCGTACAGCTCGGGGTCCTCCTCCTCCCAGGTGGCGATCTGCTCGGTCATCGGGGCCAGCAGTCCCGCCTCCATGAACGCCGGAGTGAGGTGCGAGTCGATCTCGACCAGATCGGGCAGCTGCTCTCCGGCGTCCGCCATCCGCAGCATGTCGGTGAGCACCGCGTCCCCTCGAATGTCGAAGGCGACCGTGACTCCGTCCGCCTCGAGGGCGCCGAACTCATCGGCTGGCACCGTCTCACCGTTGAACCAGGCTGTGATCTCGACACCGTCCCCTTCACCTCCGGCAGCAGCCGAGGTCGTGGTGTCCCCGGCCTCACCACCGTCACATGCGGCGACCACCAGCAGGCCGGCCACCAAGAGGGCGGTTATTCGTTTGCGCTTGGCTTCCATTTCTCCTCCTCGTTTGTTGTTGCGGTCCGTTCCCAATGCGGCCTCCTGCCGCGTCCGGCTCATGTGCTCATTTCAAGGCTCCGCTGGTGAGACCACTGACCACGTACCTCTCGAGACGGAGGTACACGAAGATGAACGGGATGATGGTCATGATGGCGAAGGCCGCCTGACCCGGGTTGTCCTGGAAACCGGTGGTCTGGGTCATCAGGAACAGCTCGTAGGGAAGGGTGCGGCTCCCCGGGCTGGAGGTGAGCCCCAACACCAGGTTGAACTCGTTCCACGCCTCCCTGAAGGCGAGCACTCCGATCGTGATGATGGCGGGAAAGGCCAGTGGCAGGACTATGTAGCGGATACGGCTGTAGAGGCTCGCCCCGTCCACGTTCGCCGCCTCCTCGAGCTCCCGTGGCACCTGCTGGAAGAAGCCGACGAAGAGCCACACCGCCAGCGGCAGGACCGTGCCGGTGAACGCCACGATCAGGGTGAGGAGATGATCGATCGCACCCAGGGTCACCGCTATCCGGTAGAGAGGGACCATGAGGCCGAGTGCGGGGATGAGACGGGGTAACAGCGTGAAGAGGAGCAGGAGGTGGCGGCCCCGGAAACGGAACCGGGCAAACGCATACGCGGCAGGGACGGCGAGGACCACGGTGAGCAGGGCGGTGCCCAGACCCACCAACATGCTGTTGACGAAGGCGCTTTGGAACCCGTCACGTTCGAGGACGGAGCGATAGCCGTCGAGGGTCGGGTTGGCGGGGATGAGGCCGGGATCTGCGGATACGTCCGCCTTCGTCTTGAACGAGATCGAGAGCGTCATCAGCATCGGGTAGATGGTCCAAATGGCCAGTGCCGCCAGGGGTATCCCGATGAATATTCGGCGGAGCCAGCGCTTGACCCGGGCCTCGGGAGAGGAAACGGGACGTCGATCGGCGACAGTGGTGGCGGTCATGCCTCCTCCAGGTCGAACCGTCGGGAGATCAGCCAATAGCCGAGGGTCAGCAGCGCGTTGAAGAGGAGTATCACGATGACGATGGCCATGGCCTTGTTGGTCTCGAGGTCGACGAAGGCTGCCTCGTAGAGAGCCACGGGCAGGGTCCGGGTGGCATCTACCGGGCCGCCGCCGGTGAGGGCCAGAATCACCCCCAGCGAAGTGAGCGCCTGATAGCTGAGCAGGATGGTTGCCAGCACCAGTTGGGGAATGATCAGAGGGATCGACACCATCAGTGCCCTCTTCCACCCGGTCGCCCCGTCCACGTCGGCGGCGTCGAGGAGCTCCGCGTCCACAGTCATCAGGCCGCCGAGGAGCAGCAGGATCACCAGGGGGAGGTCGGACCAGACCTGCGCCAGCATCGAGGCCAACATGGCGAGGGTGGGGTCGGAGAACCAGGCGACGTCCTCGATCCCGAGAAAGCCCAGCACCCGGTTCACCTCGCCGAAGTCCCGGTTCAATATGAGGCGGAAGATGACCGCGGTGGCGATGCCCGAGATGAGATAGGGCACGATGGTGATCCCGCGTAGGAACCGGAGCTTTCCCGTCGCCCGGCTCAGGGCGAATGCGAAGACCAGGCCGAGGGGGACACCGATGACCAGCACACCGGTGACGAAGATGAGAGTCCGGCCCACCGACCCCATGAAGTCGGGGTCCCCGAGGAGCGCTGTGTACTGACCGAGGCCCACGAACTCCTGAGGCCCCCCGATGAACTCTGCATCGAACAGGCTCACCCACACGGCGTAGACCACCGGGAAGACGAGGAGCGCTGTGACCATGAGGATGGACGGTCCGGAGAGGACATAGGGGGTGGCCCCGGCATGACCCACCAGGCTCGACTTGTCTGCCCGGGCCAACGTCCTCAGACGTCGTGTTCGGGGGAGCTCGGGCTGGGGCTCGGACGGACCTGCCACTTCCCGGGGCGGTGATGTGTCGATCCCGCTCACTTACCTGCTCGAGGTGACTTGGCGTCGATCCTGCAATATATATCACAAACGGTTGCAGCCGTGGGCCAGAACCATTCTGCGCCGATCTGTCGCGGTTCGACCCCTCGCCAGTCAAACCGGAAGGAGGCTCAGAGCCGAATGCCCATCACCACATCGTCGTCATCGCCGAGATGGGCGAATCCCAAATGCTCGTAGAAAGCGATCGCCCGCTCGTTGCGGGGGTCGGCCCCGAGATGGACCCCGGGCACTCCCCTCGTCCTGAGCTCGTCGAAAAGCCGATCGATCAGCGCCCGGCCCACACCCTTGCCCTGGATGTGAGGAAGCAAGTCGATGTGGAGGTGCGCCGGATATTCGGCCACCACCCCGTCTGCGGCGAGCTCGGGATGGTGGATGAGGGCGATCATCTCCTCGTCGGCCGTGGTTGGGTCGTCGACGGGATGCGGGTAACGCTCCCGAAGCGACGGCCACCAGTCTTCTTCCGCCTCGGCCTCGAAGCGGCGGGTGTCGACCGCAGCCAGTATGTACCCGGCCGGCGCCCGGTCTTCGTGGAGCACCGTGTAACCGATTCCCGCCTCCAGCATCACATAGGGCCCGACGTACACCTCCCCGAGGAGTCGGGGGTCGTCGAACAGCCCTGTGGCGTCCTCACCCGCGTCGCCGGTGCGCAGACCGACCTCGTATAGGGCCTCCAGGTCTGCCGGCTCGACGGGGCGGATGAGCATGAGGGGTCAGCAGTCTGCCACTGTGGCGGACAGACGTTGCGGCTAGGCGGATCGGCGATGTCGTGGGACCGGACCTCAGGCGGTGCTCGACTCGAGACGTCGCAGATAGAGAGTGACCAGCTCGACCGTTGCCTCGATGTGATGGAGCGTCGGCTCGAGAGCGGCGGCCACATCTGCTGCCCTGCAAGCCTCGACCATGGCACGATGCTCGGCGTTGGCGGCGACCATCCGGTCCGGGGACTCTCGCAACGAGGCGGCAATGTAAATACTGGAGCGATTGCGGAGATTGCGAACTGTGCTCGCCAGCAACGGGCTGCGCGCGGCGTCGTCCAGGTGGGCGTGGAATTGGCTGTTGAGCACGACCCAAGACCCGGGCTCGGTCAGGCCGTCCAACCTGTCGCACAACCCGTCCGCCCGCTCGACCTCGGGCTCGGTGATGTTGGCCACCGTCTTCTCGATGAGAATCGGGTCGAGCAGCGAGCGCATCTCGTAGATCTCGAGGAGCTCGGGCTCGGTGGGCTCGTGGACTATCACTCCCCGGTGCGGGTCGACGTCGGCCAGACCCTCGGCAGCGAGCTCGGCCATCGCGGCGCGCACCGGCGTGGTCGAAGTTCGCATCCGCTCCGCCAGCTTCGCCTGGAGCAGCCTGCTCCCGGGGGGGAGTGCCCCGGACAGGATCTCGATGCGAAGACGACCGACGACCATCGCCTGGGCCGTTCGTCGACTCAGCACCTCGGATCCGTCCTCGGGATTGGCCCACGGCGTGAGTTCCATGTTGGAGACCACTCGTTGTTCAGGCTTGGTATGCCACTAGAAGTTCGAGATCGTCCAGGTTAATGCTCGTTCGACAGTCGACTATATTTTCTATACGATTTCAGGTGAGTAGCTGAAAGGACTGGTGATGACGCAGCCGGTGGGACTGGCCTCGATCGGACTCGGCTGGTGGGGGAACGTCCTAGCCGACGGCGTCGCCTCTACCGGGAAGGGACAGGTGCTCAGCTGTTACGCCCGCAACCCGGAGACGAGGGATGCTTTCGCCTTGAAACACGGTTGCGCCGCCGTAGCCGAGCCCGATCAGATCTGGTCGGATCCGGCCATCGAGGGTGTTCTGATCGCCACCCCCCACTCGGTCCGTCACGAGCTGATTGCCCGCGCCGCGCAGGCAGGCAAGCACATCTTCGTGGAAAAGCCCCTGGCCCTAACCGGTGAGGAGGCGAGGGCGAGCGCCCGTGCCGCCGAAGAGGCGGACGTGGTTCTCCAGGTCGGCCATAACAAGAGACGCCAGACAGCCAATCGCCGACTCCACGAGATGCTCCACGGTGGCGAGCTGGGCAAGCTCCAACACATCGAAGCCAACATCTCCGTCCCCGTCGCTTTCAAACCGGATCTTCCCGATTGGCGCAAGAACCCCGAACAGATCCCGGCTGGTGGCATGACGCCTCTTGGCGTCCATCACGTCGACACCATCAGGTACCTGGGGGGCCCGATCCGATCCGTGTCCGCCATCAGCAAAAGGGTTTTCGCCACTCTCGACGTAGACGACGTGACAGCCATGATCTTCGAGCTGGAGTCCGGTCCGCTGGCCTACCTGGTGACCCTGCTCGCCACCGCCGGAGTGAACACCGTCACCCTCTACGGCTCGGACGCGGCGGCTTGGTCCGAAGAGGACGGCACCCGGCTCTTCGTTCAGAAGCGGGGTGAGCCCTCACGCACCGAGATCCCAGTGACGACCATCGATACCGTTGCCGACGAGATGGGTGAGTTCGCCGACTGCGTCAGGACCGGCCGCGAACCCGAGACCGGGGCCGAGGCGGCCATCCCGGTGGTCGATGTGCTCGAGGCCATCGTGAAGAGCGCATCTACCAGGCGACCCGTCGACGTCATTGGATAACACGGCCTACGCCGAGAGTGTCACGGGTGCGAACGCCCTTCACGGGGATCCCGATGTCGTGGTGATCGGATCGGGCCACAACGGGCTGACCTGCGCCGCCTACCTGGCTCGTGCCGGGCTCACGGTGGTGGTCGTCGAAGGTGAGGAGCGTATCGGCGGCGGCACCGCGACCCGCGAGCTGATAATGCCCGGCTTCCGCCACAACACCTGTGGCAACTACTTCCACGGCTTCGAGAACTACCCCATCATGCGGGACCTCGAGCTCGACCGCCACGGCTTCGACTACATCATCCCCGACGTCCAGCAGGGATATGTGTTCAGCGACGACCGCGCCCTGGTCATACACCGCGATCCGACGGCGAGTCGGGAGTCGATAAGCCGCTTCTCCCCCAAGGACGCCGACAGCTGGGCAGGGCTGAGCGAGAGGTTCGCCCGGGCTTTGCCGCTCCTTGTCGCGCTCGAGTTCACCCCGCCACCACTCTCGGGCGACCTTGCCCAACAGGCACTGGACAAGGGGATGATCGACTCCGCGCTTTCCGATGAGCTTTCCTCCCTGGCTGGGATGACCCCGTACACCGCGGTGGACCGCTACTTCGAGAGCGAGCAGATGCGGGTGCTGATGAAGAAGCTCATCCATGTGGTCCAGGCAACGAACACGCCGGGCGTCGGCGCGTTGCTCCCCGCCTTCTTCCTCAATCTGACACGAAACGGGCTGGCTCGAGGAGGCACCCAAAGCCTGCCCGACGCCCTCGCGTCGGTCGTGCGGGAGAACGGAGGCGTCGTGATCACAGGTCGGCCCGTGACCAGGATCCTTCTGGAGGGTGATCGGGCCATTGGGGTCGAGCTTCGTGACAAGGACGAGATCAGAGCATCTCGGGCCGTGGTCTCGGGGGTGAGCTTCACCCAGCTGGTGGAGATGACCGGCTACGACCATTTCGCTCCGACCGTCCAAGCCAAGGCCCGGGGCTGGGACTGGACCAGCGGGGGGAGCCTGGCCACGATCCATCTCGCCTTGCGCGAGCCACCCCATTACCTAGCCGAAGCCTTCGATCCCGACGTCGCCCGCGCCTACAACATCTCGTTCGGGGCGGATGACTCAGACCAACTGATCGAGTCGATGAAAGACGTCACGGGCGAGAGATTCCCACGGCTCCCCGTGGGCAATGGATCGTGCAACACCGTTCACGACCCGAGCTACGCCGAAGACGGACATGTCGCCTTCTGGTGGCCGTTCGCCCCTTATATGGTCGACGGTGACCCGGCCAACTGGGATCGCAGGCGTGGCGAGTACGAAGGGTTGCTGCTCGACGTATGGAAAGGCGTCACCACCAATCTCGACGACAGAAATGTCCTCGGTGTCCATATGAGATCACCGCTCGATGTGACTCGGGGAAACGCGGCGATGAGGAACGGTGCGGTGCGCATGGGCCCTTACACACAGGGGCAGTCACGGATCAACCGGCCCCATCCGGATCTCGCCGATTACCGGATACCAGGCATATCGGGTCTCTATCACGCCAGTTCCACGAGCCCCAATGGCGGTGGTCTCAGTGGAGCCGCCGGTTACTGCGCTGCCGGGGCGATCACATCAGACATCGACGCCAACCGCTGGTGGCCCGAGATGTCACTGGAATACGCCGACGACATCGCCGTCCGTTGAGGCAGCTCGGTGCGGACTCAGCCGGGGTTGCCAGTGAACTCGAGGACGGCCTCAGTGAGCCTGCCAGGGGCGGTGTGGTGGGCCACGTGTCCTTCCCCTGGGAGCATCAGGAGCCTGGCGTTGGGCATGAGCGAGGCGAGACGGGAGGCAACCGCCTGTTTATTGGCCGGGTTGGTCCCTCCAGAGATAACGAGAACAGAGGCTTCGATCGAGCCGAGCCGACTCTCGTCGAGGGAGAAATCCTGATCGGCCCGGCACTCCCTGGCAACGGTATGGACTGACTCGATGCGAGCGGCCCATGCCGGGCTCTGCCTCATGAAGTCGACTTCCTCGGCCGGCATCCCGATGATGTCCATGAGGAGCACTCGCAAAGCTTTGTCCTTGTCGCCGGCAGCGACCAGATCGTCGATCTCCCTCAGGGTCTCTTCCGGGTAGGTGTCGCCGAATCCGGGTGAGTAGAAGACCATTCTCCCAATCCTGCCCGATTGATCGCGCTCTGACGCGCCAATGACGATGTAGGCCCCGAAGGAATGGGCGAATACGTCGATCGAGGTACTCCCGACCGCGTCGAGGACGGCGAGCAAGTCGTCGAACTCGGCCTCGAACTGATAGGGCCCCGGCGCGTCGCCACTCGAGCCCCTCCCCCGGCGGTCGTAGACGGTCACGGTCCGATGTGGCGTCAGATGAGGCACCAGCTCGTCGAATGTGAGGTGCGTCGAAGTGATCCCGTGCACCAGGACCAGCGGCGGGCCGTCACCGCCGGTCCAGAAGGCGATCTCTGTGCCGTCCTTCGATTTGGTCCTGCCGCTCTTCATCATTCGATCTCACCTCTCTTTGATGTGTCCCTATTGGCCACCGCATCCTTGATGTGTCCCTATTGCCCACCGCCGACGTCGATCGAAGCTCCGGTCATGTACGAGGCTCTTTCGGAGGCAAGGAAGGTCACGATTCCTGCTACCTCCTCGGGCCTCCCCATCCGCCCCATCGGAACCTCGCGCGAGCCCATGTCGGCGAAGAACTCGTCTGCCTCCATGTCAGGCCGGACCCGCTGGTGCACGTTGGACCATTGCGGGGTGAGCACGTAGCCGATGTTGACCGAATTGACGCAGATCCCCTCCGGAGCCAGCGCCAGGGCGAGAGTTCGGGCAAACGCGATCGATGCAGCCCGATTGACGCTGGAGGTGAAGAATCGGGCGTCGGCGTGGTGCCCGTGGATCGAGTTGATGTTGACGATCCGGCCCGAGTCGCACTCCCGCAATGCGGGGAGGAACGCCCGGCTCACCCTGATATGGGAGAGACTCTTCACGTTGTAGTCGTTCATGAAGTCCTCATCCGTAAGGGTGTCGAAATTGCCCGGATAGGAGCGGCCGGCGTTGTTGATCAGGATGTCCACCTTTTCGAAATGAGTCACGACCTCGTCACGGAACCGGATGACCTGATCCGCGTCGGTCACGTCCGCTGGCGACGAGAAGACGTCGACGGTGGAAGAGCTTCTGATCTCTCCGGCGAGGACGCTCAGGTCCTCCTCTCCCCGGGCGCAGAGGGCCAGCGAGCATCCTTCCCCGGCCAGCTCCCTGGCGATGGCGGCTCCGATCCCCTTGCTCGCCCCGGTGACCACCGCCACCTTGCCTTCCAACCCCAGCTTCATGACACCTCCAACTCGCTCACTTGGGTGAAACCGTCGCTTCGGGCATGTACCGACCGAGGATCCCGAGGCCAATCTCCGCACGTCTCACCCGCTCCCGGGCCGTGTCCAAGGCGAGCCCCCGGATGTGGCCTCCGCTCGGATACAGATTGGGGCTGTTGCGCACGGTGAACTTGAGATAGACCGG
>JAICNB010000079.1 GCA_025928935.1 Acidimicrobiia bacterium | reverse complement strand
GGATCCCCTGCAGAGCCGCCACCTGGGCCGATTCACGTTGCCCCAGACGTTCGGCGAGGGCGCGTTGGGTGGCAGGGTCGGGAAGACCCGTCACCTCCAAACCCGTCTCCTCCTGCAGCCTCTCGACGGCGGCGATCGTCTGTAGCCCGTAGATCCCGTCGATCCTGCCGGCATAGAGGCCAATGGCGGCCAGGTCGGTCTGAAGCCCTGACACATATCCGGACACCCATTCCGAGGCTTCGCCTTCGTCCTCGATACAGCCGGCATCGGCGAACAGGCGCACCCAGGCGACCTGGAGTCCGTATGCGGCCGAGGTGACCTGAACGCCGGCATCCACCACCCGGGTTCGGTCGTTGATCCCGGCCACTGCGTCGTCGAAGTTCTCCTCCGCCTCTTGCACGGTCTCGATCGAGTCGGATTCAAGGAGCTCGATGGTCACTGCCGAGTCGGGATCGGCTTCCACAGCTTCCTGGAAGACCGCGGCGGACTCGCTCACGGCCTCTCGGGCCGGATCGAGATCATCCGCCGCCGATCTCACGTCGCCTACGGTCAGCTCCACGTCTTCGAACAGACCGCCGTATGTGTCGAGGGCGGTCACGTACTCCTCGACGTCGGCGCAGAACTGGGCCTGGGCCTCTTCGACAGAGATCTCATCCGAGCCACATCCCGAAATCGCCAGGACCATGAGGGTGAGGAGGGTCGCCCGGCGAGCCATGCTGGTCATTCGAGGGCCTGGCCCACGTCGTAGCCGAGGGCAGATGCAAGACGGGGCGCCCCCGCGACCAAGCGCACGGCTCCGGACACCGGGGCGGCCGCCACGAACGCCCCGATGCAGTCGTCAACCGTGGCGCCTCCCTCACGGGCCTCCTCGACCAGCCGGCGATATGTCGGCGTCGATGCACCGAGTGAGACCGCAGCGCCGATGCCGACCAAGCCCCGGGTCTTCTGGTCGAGGGCACCCGGACCGAAGGCGGCCCCATACCGACTCGGGTCGGCTGCGGCTCTCAGCTCTTGGAGGGTCTGTCCCATACTCTCCGAATCCATCGATCACCTCTGGGGATGGCCCAGCATGCCCACCCCAATGACACTCTTCCCCCACATCACCGGCATCGCCTAAGGGGGGTGAAATGTCAGACGCCGAGGAGCCCGGCCTCACCCGCGATTCGAACCGCCTCGCTGCGCGACGAGGCACCCAGCTTGCGATAGATCGACATGGCCTGGGTCTTGACGGTGTGACGTGAGATGTAGAGACGCTCCCCGATCTCAGGGAAAGTGTGATGACTGGCCAGCAACGGCAGGAGTCGAAGCTCGGCCGTGGTCAATGTGGAAGGCCCCACCTTTCCTGGCCCCATGGTGGCCATCGATCGGGTCAGCTCTTCCCACTGGACGGGGAGTAGACCGAGGTCGGGGCACTGATCGAGGATGACGCGGATCTCACGAAGGATCAGCTTGGCCCCGGCCACCTCCGCCAGCTCGATATGAGCCCTGGCCATCTCGATCCCCGTCTGGACCGATATCCCGGGAAGCGACACGTTCAGCTGAGGGCGCAGTCGCACGGCTCGGGCCAGCATCTCCCGGGCGCGTGGGATGTCGTTGCGGTGCCGGGCAAGACGTGCAGCCACCACGAATGTGAGGGCGCTCGTCGAGTAACCATCCAATCCATGGTCGAGTATGAGACGAAGAGCCGTCGCGCATGCGGTCTCGGCGCCGGCCCAGTCGCGGGACTGCATGGCGATAAGTGCCCGTTCGGAGAGTGCGACCGTCGCGGTCGGCACGGCGACCAGAGGTTCCGTCATCGAGATCGCCTGAGCAAACAAGGAATCAGCCCGATCCGTGTCCCCGAGCCATAGCAAGCCCAGCCCTTCCACAGCGATACAGGCCGGGGTCCACTCCGAGCCTGGCGGGAAGTCGTCTCTCGCCTGGCGGGCATCGGCGATCATGGCTGCCACCCCGGACCGGGAGTGCAGCGCACTCACCAGCCGGGCCAATGGATGCGATTGATCAGCGATCAGATCCAACCATCTGGCGCTGCGCAGGGCATCACCGCTCAGGGCCGCCGCCAGGGCGCCCAGGGATGAGGCAGCGGGATGGCTGACGAGGCCGCCCCGCTCCTCGAGCCAGTCGAGCCAGGAGAACACGGTGTCGGAACGACCTGTGGAATAGGTGATGCGACCGATCCGCTCGAGGAGCCGGGCCACCCGGGGCACGTCACCTGCAGCCTGGGCGTGGTGGATGGCAAGTTCCGGTTGGCCATTGCTCTCGAACCACTTCGCCGCCCGACGATGGAGTCCGTCCACGGCCCGCGGCTCGCGTAGACGCAGCTCCGCCTGGAGCAGGTCCTGGAACATGTGGTGGTAGCGGTGCCACTCCCGGACACGGTCGAGAGGGACTATCAGGAGGTTCGACTGAACGAGACTCTGGAGCAGGCGCTCCGATCCCGTGGTCTCCAGCACAGCGTCGCACAGCGGCCCGCTGAGGCGGTTGAGCACCGACGTTCGAATCAGGAACGCCCGCTTCGATTCCGAGAGACGATCGAGCATCGCACTACGCAAGTATCTCGCGATGTACACGTCGTCTCCGCGCACCGACGTGGGCGAGACCCCGCTGGACCCGGATTTCATGGCGAGGGCGGCCAGATAGACGCCCACCGGCCAGCCTTCCGTGTTGATCATGAGGTCGGCGACGTCGTAGCCGGGCTCGACACCGACGTAGTCGAGCAGAAGGGCCGCTTCGCCCTCGTCGAAGGCGAGATCAGATGCGGTCAGCTCGACGACGAACCCTCGGGCTCGAAGATCGGCGATCGGCAGCCTGGGCTCGACACGCGAGGCCAGGATCACCTGGACTCTTCCATCGAGATGATGGATCAAGGCCGCGATCACGTCCCAGGCTGCTCTCGTGCGGAGTGCGTCGAGATGGTCGATGAACAACAGCCCGACTTCTCGACCGGGGTGAAGGGCACGGATCAGGCGCGGGATGCCGTCGGCAGCGGGCCTCGATGAGAAGCGAACGTCGCCCACTTTCCCCTCCACGATCATTCCTGCACGGTCGAGGGAGGCCCAAAGATGGCTCAACAACCCAACGGGGTCGTTGTCGGCCGGATCGAGGGAGAGCCACGCCGCCGGCATCGAGGCAGACGTCATCCATTGCGTCAGCAGGGTGGTCTTGCCGTACCCAGCCGGTGCCACCAAGGCGACGACACGGGCGTCGTCAACTGAGCGAACCCGGTCCAGCAGATGCGCGCGCTCCAGCAACCCTTCGTGGAGGGAGGGCGGTCGTAGATCGAGATCTCGTATCTCGGAGGATTCCGGATCGGGCGTCGATGTGGGCGTCGCCCGGCTCCGAACCGATGTCACCAGGAAATGGTAGGCGGCCGAATACCTCGGAGATGCACGATCCTTTCGATTGGGGCTAGTCGAGGACCTCCCCGCCTCCCAACGCAATTCCCACCTGGGGAAGCGCGGAGGCGATTCGGGCCGCCCCAACCAGTGGCGCGATGGTGATGAGTGTTTGCACGATCTCCTCGTCGTCGGCCCCGGCGACATGTGCACGGTCGATCGCGGTCTGATAGGAGGGGCTGTCCGCCTCGGTGGCAACCAGGGCTGCGATTGTCACCAGTGCCGATGTCTTGTGATCGAGGTCTGTCATGCCGGTGCCGTGAAGGGCACTATCGACGGTCACCTCGTCACCGATGGTGAGCAGCCGAAGCAGCCTCTCCAGATGTTCCGGTATGTCCGAGCCCACAGACATTCGCACCGTCCGGTCAGTCCCCCGAATCATCGGCAGTCGAAGGCCCGGCCGGCATCGTCCCCTATGGGTGATAGCTGTTGGTGAAACCCGTATCACCCCGGTTGGGCGATGCAAGCACAGGCCCCTCTCCGATTAATTGACACAGGAACACGGAAGTCCTGTTAGCGCTCGACCGAAGGGAAAGAGATGCCATTGTTGGATCTGTTCTGGGCGATGTTGTGGTTCTTCCTCTTCTTCGTCTGGATCTGGTTGCTCATCACCCTCTTTGCCGACATCTTCCGCAGCGAGGACCTGAGTGGATGGGGGAAGGCGGGATGGACCATCTTCATCGTCGTGCTCCCCTGGCTTGGGGTGCTCATCTACCTGATCGCACGGGGGAAGTCGATGACCGAGCGCGCCATGAAGCAGGCCGCCGACCAGGAGAAGGCGATGCGCTCGTATGTCCAGGAGGTCTCCTCGTCGAGCTCGTCCGTTGCCGACGAGATCGGCAAGCTGGCCGCTTTGCGGGACCAGGGAGTGCTGACCGCAGAGGAGTTCAACGCCCAGAAAGCGGCTCTACTCGGCTGAGCCCTCACGGAAGGCGGAGTGACGCACGGGCCCTGCATCGGAATCGGCCAAATGCCTAGATTGACGATCCACACGTCACGAATCTTGGAGGTCGCTAGGTGATGGCCACCAGCACCCTGCTGGTCGACCAGGTGGATCCCGACCGGTTGGTGAAGACCTTTCTCGAGCTGGTCGCGGTGGACAGCCCGACCGGACACGAGGAAGAAATCGGGCGTGAGCTGACCAAGCGCTTCAGCGACCTCGGCTGCACCCTCTCCCAGGACGATGTCGGGAACCTGGTCGCTGTCTATCCGGGCACCCGGGATGACACGGTTCTCATCTCGACACACATGGACACGGCAGGGACGGATGTCGGGATCAAGCCCATCATCGAAGACGGGGTGATCAAGACCGACGGGTCGACCATTCTGGGCGCAGACGACAAGTCGGGGATCGCCGGTTGCATCGAGCTCCTCACTCTGCTCCATGCCAGTCCGGATGTGGAGCACCCGACGATCGAGTTCGTTATATCGGTGGGCGAGGAGAGCGGGCTGCTCGGCTCCCGTCAGATGGACCTGAGCCGGCTGAGCGCCACTTACGGCTTCGTCTTGGACACCGCAGGCGTTATCGGTGCCATCACGTACTGGGCCCCGACCTCCGTGTATCTGACCATCGACATCGTGGGAAAGAAGGCGCACGCCGGGGTCGAGCCGGAGAAGGGCATCAACGCGGTGAAGGTCGCCGGTGAGGCAATTGCGGCTATGCCGCTAGGCCGCATCGACGAAGAGACAGTGGCCAACATCGGCACCATCACCGGCGGTGAGGCGAGGAACATCGTCCCCGGCCAGGCCCAGATGCTGGGGATGGCGCGCAGCCACGACCAGTCCAAGCTCGACGCCCAGCTAGATGCGATGCGCCAGGCGGTCGAGGGTGCCGCCCAGCGTCATGGCGCCACGGCCGACTTCCAGGCCGAGGAGATCTACCGCACCTACAAGATCGAGGAGACAGAGAAGCCGTACCGCGAGGCAGCCCGTGCGATCGAGGCGCTCGGGATCGAGGTGTTCCCCCGCAAGAGCGGAGGTGGAACAGACGGCAACTTCTTCAACGCGAAAGGGATCCCATGTGTGGCCCTGGCCACCGGAATGGTGGACGAGCATGCCACCAGCGAGCACATAGCCATCGACGACATGGTCATGGCGTGCAAGATCATGGTCACGATCGTCACCCAGGAGCCGGAGTGAAAGGAGCACGATGAACAGACTCCATACACGACGCGTGGCGGTGATCGCCCTGGCCCTCTTGATGGTGGCCGCGTGCGGGGACATCCAGGAGCGCTCGCTGTGCCGGCAGTACGAGGACGTGAAGACGGTGGCGGATGAGCTTCGCGGCCTCGATCCGACAACGGCGAGCACCACAGACATGCTCGCGCTTCTCGACGAAGCCCTGGTGGAGCTGGACCAGTTACAGGCATCCGCCGAAGGCCTCTACGACCAGGCCATCTCGACGGTCCGCACCAATCTCCTCGAGTTCAGACAGGTGACGTTCGACCTCGGTGACGAGGCGCTGGAGGTGACCCTGCCCCTGGTCGAAGACTCGATCGTCAGCACTTCAACGGCCTACCAGCTCCTGGAGCAGCGACTCGACGTTGTCTGCAACGTGGCCTGATCGAAAAGGAGAGAAATGGACATCATCTTCATCCTCGAGGCGGTAGTCGTCCTCGCCGCCATCGTGATGGGCACCCGGGCCGGTGGCATCGGCGTCGGTGTCTGGGGTGGTCTAGGGGTGGCCGTCCTGGTCTTCATCTTCGGAGAGGCTCCCGGAGAGCCACCGATCTCGGCCATGCTCATCATTCTCACCGTCGTCACAGCCGCAGCTTTGATGCAAGTGGCAGGTGGGGTCGACTGGATGGTCAAGGTGGCCGCCGGCGTTATCCAAAGGCGTCCCAAGCAGATCACCTACATCGCGCCTCTCACGGCGTTCGCCTTCTCCGTCGGCGCGGGCACCAGCAACATCCTGTATCCGCTGCTGCCGGTGATATACGACGTCTCGTATCAGAACAACATTCGACCGTCGCGTCCGCTGACCGTGTCTGTCGTGCAATCCGGCATGTCGCTGGCGGCCTCACCGGTCTCAGCGGCAATGGCTGCGATGCTCACGCTGACCGCGGTGGAGCCGTTCAACTTCGACCTGGTCCAAATCCTCTCCATCACCTTCCCGGCCGCCATCATCGGCATCATCGTCACCGCCTTCTTCGTGGGCCGCATGTGGCCCGACTTGGACGAGGACCCCGAGGTCCAGGAGAAGATCGCATCAGGCGCCCTGACCCGCCCTGGGGCGCCGGGAGGAGAGCAGATCGTGCTCGAGGCCACCAGGGAGGGGCGTAACTCGGCCATTGTCTTCCTCCTCGGAGTACTGGCCATCGTGATCTTTGGTCTCTTTCCTGACTTGAGACCGGCATTCGAGGTGGAAGGAGAGGCCGTCCCCATCGACATGACCACGACCATCGAATTGATCATGTTCACGGTCGGCGTGCTCATCCTGCTCGTGGGCCGGCCCAATGTCTCCGAAGTCCCCGGTGCCTCCGTCTTCAAAGCCGGCATGGTCTCGGCCATCGCCCTCTTCGGCATCGCCTGGCTGACGGCCACGTTCATCGCAGCCCACGAGGAGTTCATCGTCACCACCATCGGTGGTTGGGTGAACAACGCGGTCTGGATCTTCGCCCTGGCAGTGTTCCTGGTCGCGGCCCTGACCACCAGTCAGTCGACGGCGACCCGGACCATCGTCCCGATCGGACTCGCAGCCGGTCTCGCTCCGGGCCTGGTCACCGGGATGTGGGCGGGCGCCCTAGGCGGTGTCTACACCCTGCCCGCCAACGGCACCCAGATCGCCGCGGCCAACTTCGACCTCACCGGCGGGACCAAGCTCGGGACCAAGCTGCTCGACCACAGCTTCTTCGTCCCGATGCTGATCATGACCGTCACCTCGGTGATCGTCGGCGCCTTGATAGGTGTGATCTTCTACGGGACATGAGCCCGGGAGCCGAGGCGGAGAAGGAGTGACTGATGCTGACACCCGATGAAGTGAAGGCCCGGGCCAAGGCATTGATGCCCGGCCTCACGGAGGACCTCAAGGATCTGGTGAGCCATGCCTCGTGCTCCTTCCCGGGATTTCCCGAGGAGCCGGTGCACGAGATGCGCCGAGCTGCGATAGACGTGCTGGAGCGTCACGGTGCCGACGTCCACGAGCTCGACCTCGGCGAGGGCAAGCCGGCGATCTACGGGGAGATGGCCGGCCCGGAGGGAGCCCCCACAGTCCTCCTCTACGCCCACTACGACGTCCAGCCTGCCCCCGTCGAGGCGGGTTGGGACACCGACCCCTGGACGGCCGAGATCAAGGACGGGCGGCTCTACGGCCGTGGCGCGGCCGATGACAAGAGCGGGGTGATCATCCACGCCGGGACGCTGGGCGTGTTCGAGGGCGAGCTACCGGTGAATCTGCGGATTCTCATCGAGGGCGAGGAGGAGACGGTCAGCCACATCGGGCCGTTCGTGGACGCCAACCCCGAGATGTTCAAGGCCGACACATACGTGATCGCCGATATGGGGAACCCGGCCGCCGGGGTGCCGGCGGTCACCACCACCCTGCGTGGCAATGTGATCGTGATCGTGAAGGTCAAGTCTCTCGAACATCCGGCCCACTCCGGTCTGTTCGGTGGGGCCGCGCCCGACGCGTTGCTCGCCCTGATCAAGATCCTGGGGTCGCTCCACGACGAGGCGGGCGACACGGTGGTCCCCGGTCTAGCCAAGTTCGAGTGGAACGGGACCGAGATGGATCCGGATGCGTTCCGGGTGGCAGCCGGCATGGTGGACGGCGCCGAGTTGATCGGCTCGGGAACCGTTGGGGCCAGGCTCTGGTCTCGCCCTATGGCCTCGGTGATCGGGATCGACGCACCTTCGGTGAAAGACGCCGCCAACGTGGTCCTTCCCGAGGCTGCGGCCAAGATCTCCATGCGAATACCGCCCGGGGCCGACTCCGAGAACGAGGTCGGCCTGCTCATCGAGCATCTGAAGAAGGCCGCCCCGTGGGGTGTCCACGTGGAAGTGGAGAGGGTCCGGGTCGGGTATCCGTTCTCGGCGCGCATGGACGGCCCGGCGGTGAAAGCTGCGCTCGCAGCCATGCAAGCCGCTTACGACACAGAATCCGGCTTCATGGGGAGTGGTGGGTCGATTCCGCTGGTGGCCCGTCTGCAAGGGATCAGCCCGGACGCCGAGGTCATCTTGTGGGGCGCCGAGGACGTCGCCGAGGCCAAGATCCACGCCTCCAACGAGAGTGTCGATCTGAGCGAGATCGAGAAGATGATCGTCGCCCAGGCGCTGACCCTGCAGACTCTGGGACAGGAGAGCTGAGGCGTCGAAACGACTCGATCGGATAGGGGCGGTCTGATGCTGTCACCCCCACGTAGGCAGCCCTGATGGCCAACCCGGTCCTGACCAAGCAATTCGGGGAGTCAGCAGCTTCTGACGCCGCGCTCCAGACCGCACCCACGCCCGCACCGACGACGGGCGGGAGGGCGATGACGATCGGCTCGGTGGTAGCCGCCACTTTCTTCTTGCTGCTGCTCGTCGTGGGCGGGGCGGTCTACGGGTGGGCCAACGCGGTGGCCGTGCAGCGCTGGTATTGGGTGTTCGTCGTCGTCCTCCTCGTCCTGGTCTTCGCCACCGTGGCCAGGCCCGCCCTGGCCCCGATCACGGGGATCGTGTACTCGCTGGGGCAGGGTGCGCTGGTCGGTTCGATCTCCAAGATCTACGAGACCTTCTACGAGGGCATCGTCTTCCTGGCACTGACCGCAACCGTTGCCGTGTTCGTCGGTGCTCTGCTGCTCTACGCATTCCGGATCATCAAAGTGACCGAACGCACCCGTTCGGTGATCATCATCGCCACGGTCGGAATCGCGCTCTTCTATCTGGCCACCTGGATCCTGTCCATATTCAACGTGGACGTCCCCCTGGTCACCGGTGTCGGAACCGGGGCACTGGTGTTCAGCATCGTGGTCGTGATCATTGCGGCGATGAACCTGCTCCTCGACTTCGCCGTCATCGAGAACGGGATCAGAACCGGTGCACCCCGGGCTTTCTCGTGGTTCGCCGCCTTCGGGCTGATGGTGACGATCATCTGGCTCTACATCGAGATCCTGCGGCTCCTCGCCATCCTGTTCGCTCGACGCCAGTAGCGTCAGGTCATGAACAGACCGGTTCGGATAGCGGTTGATCTGCAGCCCCAACACGCCGACTACGCCTCGATCCGGGCCGCAGCGGTCAGGGCCGAGGAGATGGGCGCCGACATCGTCTTCAACTGGGATCATTTCTTCCCGTTGAGTGGCGACGCGGACGGACGGCATTTCGAGTGCTGGACCATGCTTGCCTCGTTCGCCGAGGTCACGGAGCGGGTGGAGATCGGGGCGCTGGTATCGGCCGTGGGATATCGCAACCCCGACCTGCTCGCCGACATGGCCCGCACAGTCGATCACATCTCGGATGGGCGTCTTATCCTCGGCCTCGGTGCGGGATGGTTTGCCCGCGACTACGAGGAATACGGATACTCGTTCGGCACGGCCGGCACCCGGCTCAGCGCACTGCGCGACGCGCTGCCCCGGATCGAGAACCGTCTCACGGTGATCAATCCCCCACCGCTGCGGGACATACCGATCTTGATCGGTGGCGGGGGCGAGCGTCGCACTCTTCGCTACGCGGCGCGTCACGCCGACATCTGGCATGGTTTTGGCCGGCCCGACGTCATCCGGCACAAGAGCGAAGTCCTGGAGAGCTGGTGCGCCCGCGAGGGACGGGATCCGGCCGAGATCGAGCGATCCTGCGGGGCCAACCCGCTCAAGCCCGAGTCGGGAGACGCCTATCTCGACGCCGGTGCGACCCTGCTCACTCTCTCATTCGATGGGCGCACCAACTACGACCTGGCACCGCTCGCCGAGTGGACAGCCTGGAGAGACGGAAGGAATCGGGCCTAGACGGCCTGCTCCCTGAGCTGACCGGCACCGATCGACCCCTCCTGCCGGCGGAGCACCAGCTTGATCAGCTCCTCGACGACGAGGAGGCTCAGCGCGATCCCGGCGCAGATCGCCCACTGTGAGAGGCTCAACGCCACCGTGTCGAAGATGCGCTGCAGGAACTCCAGAGCGGTGACCATGATGATGGCCAGGAGGGAGAACCCATACCTCCGAAGCTGGAGGGCTCCCGGCAACAGGTCCCTGTCGAAGATAGTGTTCTCCTGGTCCCGGGCCATATAGCCGGCCACCACATGGAACAAGGAGAGGGTGGTCAGCAACATGGTGGCGGCCACCGCGGGCCCGAAGTCGGGCTCGGCGATGGAATATGCGGCCAGGGTGCCGACGGTCATCACGAACCCCTGGACACAAAGACGCACCCAGTTCCCGGCCGACAGGACCGGGGCAGCCACCGGACGAGGCACACGCTTCATCAATCCGGGAGTTGGCTGGTCGAACCCGAGGGCGATGGCCAACGGGATGTCGACGACCATGTTCAGCCACAGGATCTGCAAAGGGTTCAACGGGATCCCCCCGGCGATTCCGAACAGCCCCGCGCCGATGAAGACGGCGATGTAGGCCACCAGGGTGGACATCTGGAAGCGGAGGTACTTCAGGAGGTTGTCGTAGAGGGATCGGCCGTATTCGACCGCGCCGACGATGGTGGCGAAGTTGTCGTCGGTGAGGATCATCACCGCGGCCTCCTTCGAGACCTCGGTGCCGGTGATACCCATGGCCACCCCGATGTCGGCTGCCTTGAGCGCGGGAGCGTCGTTGACACCATCTCCGGTCATGGCGACCACATTGCCGGTGCCCTGTAGCAGCCGCACCAAACGTATCTTGTCTTCGGGGGCAACCCGGGCGATGACACCTATGTCTGACAGCTGGTCGACGAGCTCGTCGTCTGGTGTCGAAGCGAATTGGGCCCCCGTGATCGCCCTGCCCTCGATCCCGAGCTCGGCGGCTATGGCCGCCGCGGTCGTGGCGTGGTCTCCGGTGATCATTCGAACCCGAATGCCCGCGTCGTGGCATTCGGCGATGGCGGCCTTGGCCTCGGGTCGTGGCGGGTCCACGATCCCCACCATCGCCAGCAGGGTGAGGTCGTCGACCTGGCCGATCAAGTCCGCGGCTGGATCGAACGTCGACGCGTCGAACTCACGCTGGGCGACCACCATCACCCTTTGGCCCGCCGCCGCCATCCTGTCGTTGGCATCGAGGGCGAGATGCCGGTTCTCGTCGGTGACCGGCAGCGTGGTGCCGTCTGCGTCGAGGTAGGAACCGCCCTTGCCGATCAGGACGTCGGGAGCACCCTTCACGTAACAGCGGATC
>JAICNB010000046.1 GCA_025928935.1 Acidimicrobiia bacterium | reverse complement strand
CCCGCCCGCCCACCCTCCCCGAGCCGACGGATAGGCTGAGGACACAAGTGGCGACGACAGTCGAGCAGAGGGCAACGGGGCCGAGATCGGCCGAAGAGGAGCGTCTCCTCGCCCTGCGCAGACGTGAGACCCGGCAACGTTGGTTCTGGCGAATCGCCGGCTATGTGTTCTTCCTGGCTGCCTGGGAGCTCATGTCGAGGATCATTGGGGAGAACCTGCTTCCCGGCCCGGTCCGTATCGCCGAGACGATCCCCGAGCTGATCGCGAGTGGACGCTTCTTCTCCAGCTTCGCCGCCACCCTGACTCGGATCGGGATCGGGTTCGGCCTCGCCTTCCTCGTCGGGATCGTCATCGGCATTCTCACCCAGAGCCCATGGTGGAACGGTTTCTTCAAGGACGCGGTGACCATCAGTCTGGTCTCCCCCTCTCTGATCTGGGCGCTGACCGGGCTGGTGATCTGGGGCTTCGAACCACAGGGATGGATATTCGCCATCGTGATGACCTCCTTCGCCCTGGTGACCGTAAACGTCGCCGAAGGCATCCGCGCCCTGCCCAAGGACCTGATCGACATGTCCCGGGCCTTTGGTGTCACCAACTGGCGCCGACAGAGGGAGATCGTGTTCCCCTTCCTTGCCCCGTTCGTCTTCACCGCCCTTCGTTTCGGGTTCTCGGTCGGCTGGAAGGTGACCGTGCTCACCGAGGTGTTCTCCTCCAACGAGGGGATCGGCTTCGAGATGCGGGTGGCACAACAGCTGTTCAGGATGGACGAGTTCTTCGCCTGGGCGATCTCGTTCTTCATCTTCGCCTTGATCTTGGAGAAGGTCGTTCTCCAACGTTCTGAGCGGAGGTTCTTCCGTTGGCGTCAGGAGGTGGCGTCCTGATGGCCACGGCCGTCGCCACCGGATCGCGCTCACCGCGGGGTTTGCCCAAGATCCTCAGGTCGCCGACCACCGCCCGGATTCTCTTCCCGTTCGTGGTGCTCGGGATCTGGTACTTCATCTATTACACGCTCGACTCGAGGATCTTCCCCTCTCCACAGCAGGTGGCGGTGTTCATGTGGGAGGAGATCACCCTGACCAGCGGAGTTCGCTACTCGAGCGTGGCGGAGAACCTCTATGTCCAGTTCGGCATCTCTCTGATGCGTCTGACCATCGGCTTCGTCATCGCACTCATCGTGGGCACGATCATCGGCCTAGCCATGGGCGTGTCCAAGAAGGTCGACGCCTTCTTCCACGACTGGGTGATGGGATTGCTCGCCATGCCGGCGCTGGTCTATGCCCTCTTCCTCGGCTTGGCCCTCGGCTTCACCAACCTCGGCCCGATCATTGCGGTGGTCCTGGCCGGCGCACCATTCGTGATCATCAACATCCGGGAGGGGGTGCGCAACACTCCCAAGGAGCTGATCGACATGGCGCGGTCCTTCGAGGTACCCCAGAACAAGGTCACCCGCCACGTCCTCCTCCCCTCGCTGATGCCCTTTTTCTTCGCCGCCATCCGATACGCCTACGCCATTGGGTGGAAGGGTCTGGTCATCACCGAGGTGTTCGCCTCGGATCGTGGGATGGGGTGGACCATCAAGTTCTGGTACGACGCCCATCGGGCTCACGGGGTCATCGGCTACGCCATCTTCTTCATCATCTTTGCCCTGGCCCTGGAGAAGCTGGTGTTCGACCCACTCGCCGAGCGGGCCTTCAAGTGGCGGCCCAAGATCGACGCCGTCCAGATGGCAGAGGGCGACTTCGGCGGAGTCCAACGTGAGGGCTTCCTCTTCATCGAGGACCAAGAAATCGACGAACGTGAGCGGACGGCGAGCATGGAGAGTGAATCCCACGATGGCTGAGATCAAGGTCGAAGGACTGAGCAAGGAATTCGGCGTGGGCGAAGATCGGGTGGTCGCCCTGGAGAACGTGAATCTCGATGTCGGTGGTCACGTGTTCGTGTCTGTCGTCGGGCCTTCCGGCTGCGGCAAGTCGACGCTGCTCAACATTCTCAGCGGAATCGAGACACCGAGCTCGGGCAAGGTAACGATCACCCAGGACAATCACGATGCCGAGCCGGGCTACGTGTTCCAGGCAGCGCGCCTCCTTCCCTGGCGAACGGTGATGGACAACCTCCTCTTCGTCCAGAAAGACCGCAGTGACGCCACCAGGGCTCGTTGCCAGAAGTATCTCGAGATGGTCCAGCTCGGGGACAAGGTCGACAAGTATCCCGGGGAGCTCTCCGGGGGCATGCAACAGAGGGTGGGGATCGCCCGGGCCTTCTCCATCGAGCCCGACGTGCTTTTCATGGACGAGCCGTTCAGCCATCTCGACGCCATCACCGCCCGCTCCCTGCGCCGTGAGCTGCACGACATGTGGAGCCAGACCAAGAAGACGGTCCTCTTCGTCACTCATGACGTCGGCGAGGCCGTCGAGCTCTCGAACCGCATCCTGGTGTTCGCCAAGGGGGGCAAGCTGGAGGACGATCTCCAGATCGACCTCCCCTTCCCCCGCGACCCCGCCGAGGAGGACGTGGCGGTGGCCAAGGCACAGGTGCTGCGTAAGTTCGAGGAATTGGACCTGATCGCCAGTTGACCGTCCCGAAGGGACATGGAGGAGATGATGGGATCACGACCGAAGATGAGATGGGGTGTCCTGCTGACGCTGCTCGCCCTGGTGGTCGCCGCATGTGGCGGCGACGGCGAGGGTGGCGGCGAGGGGACGGACACCACGGGCGCCGACGGTGAAGACCGCACGGTGATCCGGTTCGCCTTCGCCCCGGATCCGGTCTGGGACTACATGAACGACAACGGCTACCTCGTCGACTGGGAGCAGGAGAACAACATCAGGATCGTTACCAGCACGACCTGGGACGAGTTCACCTTCTTCGCCGGGGGTCATGGCGATGTGGTCTCGATGGGGACTCTGGAGATCCCGGTGCTGGAGCAGGAAACGGGGATACAGACGGTGACGTTCGGCAAGTACAACGCCCTGCGGGACTCGATGATGACCACCCCCGACACCGGTTTCGAGACGATCGAAGACATCCCGACGGGATCGACCCTCTGTGTGGCCAGCCCGGTGTCGGCAACCGGTTTCTGGGCGGTCGCG
The DNA here is from genome assembly GCA_025928935.1 of Acidimicrobiia bacterium. Taxonomy (GTDB): domain Bacteria; phylum Actinomycetota; class Acidimicrobiia; order Spongiisociales; family ZC4RG35; genus JARDZU01. Next base: position 22,598 of record JAICNB010000046.1, on the reverse strand, counting down.
GCCAACGAGCTGCACGGACTCGACTTCAGGGTCGGCGGTGGCGACTTCGAGCTGGTCGTCAACGACCACTTTGTCAACCCGCAGAACATGGTGGACAACCAGGACTGTGTGGCCGGGATCTTCATCCCCGAGGCGGCGACTCCCTACATGGTGACCGATGACATGGTCGTCATGTATGACGGCCAGGCACCATTCCAGCTGTACAACACCTTCTCCGGATTCGAGAGCGAAGAGGCGCACATCATGTCCAACCTCTTCACTGCCACCGAGGAGTTCTACGACGCCCATCCCGAGGAGATGGCTGCCTTCCTCGCCCTGTGGCAACAGGGCATCGAGCTCTGGGAGGAGAATCAGGCCGAGATCATCTCCACGTATCCCCAGCACTTCGCCGTGGAGTCAGAGGAGGACATCGCCTTCATCACCGAGTACATGGCCGGGGAAAACGACTGGTTCGTCGACTCGGTGTACTTCACCGACGAATGGGTCGAGGCGGAACAGGCGATCTGGGACTTCCAGACCGAGCTGAACCCGGAGAACGCCAATTATGTGGAAGCCGGCTTCGAGGCGCCTCGCTTCGAGGTCGTTCCGGCTCCAGAGTGAGGTCACTCCAGCCCTAGCCCCCGGCGCAGATCGGCCACCCTTTCGGCGTGGTCGGTGTGGGCGACCGGGGGCAAAGGCTCGGAGTTGGTTACCGGCAGGACGACGAAATGAGGACCGGGCTCCGTCAAGAGCCGGGGCAGCTCGATTTCGAACGCGGTCAGGTCGTCGATCCGCTCTACCTTGTCGACACCGGCGCCACGGGCGAGGGTGACGAAGTCCACCTTCGGGGCGAGGGGTTGGCCCCCGGTCATCTCGTAGCTCCGATTCTCGAGTAGCAGCACCAGGAGATTCGGTGGGCCGTACCGTCCCATAGTGACCAGCGAACCGAGGCTCATCAGCAACCCGCCGTCGCCCTTGAGGACGATCACCTTCCGCTCCGGCCGGGCCAAGGCCAGCCCCAACCCGAAGTCGGCGGCGTGACCCATCCCGAAGGCGAGAAAGTCGAAGTCGAGGGGATGGCTGGACACCAACGGCCACTGCAGCGTCGCCGTCATCGTGGTGACCACGATCTCCTCGGTGCGACTTGCGGCCAGGGCATGGAAGAGATCGAGACGCTCGATGCTCAAGAGCGGAACCCGTAGCCGTAGACGACGGCGGCGGGGAGCGAGGTCTCCTCTGCCGTCGCCGCAATCTCATCGAGGACACCCAGGTCGTCATCGGTCATCAGCCGTCGATGCGGAATCCCCCAGGCGTCCAGGATCGGCTCGGTGTAGGGATAGGCCGAGTCGATGGGGAGCCTCCCGTCCATCGCGCCCGGGTATCCCCTCCACCCGATCAGCAGGAACAATGGAATGTGAGGCCCGATCCCACAACCGCGTAGCGCGTCCCCGGCCTCCATGAGCCCGGTGTTCTGGAGGACCACGATCGGCTTTCGGCCGCCTACCCAGAGCCCGGCAGCGAGGGCGATGCCCTCGCCCTCTCGGGTGGGCTGGTACACGTCGATGCCCGGCGCGTCGAGGAGTGCCTGATGGAGATGTCGGCTCTCCCCGTCGGGAATGGACACGAGGTCGGTGAACCCCAGATCGAGGATGGTGGCCGCGGCGCGGTTCGCATCCACGCCGGCCGGTGCAGACCGCTCCACGGATGGAATCATATAGGATGCACGATCGCTCCAACCGGACAGAGAGCCCAGCCCATGGCCGTCACGCCGGACCACGAGGTGCAGAGCCCGCCTCCGGGGAGGTTCGCGGGCGGATCGTGGAGATTGGACCTCGTCCTACCCATCGCTGCCGTCATCGTCGGCGTGGTCGTGATCGGTGTCATCACCAGCCCGGGCCCATCAGGCCCGGTGTGGGTGCAACAGCGTGGGCCGACCGGTCCCATAGCCCTGGACAGCCTGGTGGCGGCGGAATCCGGATTCGCGTTGCTGTCCAGGGTCACCGAGGACGGAGTGGTGCTGTGGTCGAGCGAGGACGGGGCGAGCTGGCAGTACCAGTCACTGCCCCCCGGTTCCACCCCGGACAGGCTCGCTGCGAGCGGCAACCTCCTGGTCGCATATGACGGCATGAAGTCCCTCGTGCTGGCCTACTCGAACGGATCCTGGGAAGTCACGGAGGAGGTCGTGTTCCCTGACGAGATGCGAACAGGTCAGGGCCCGGGCCGACCCGGCCTCGTACCCGGGCTCGGTGGCTTCGTCATGACCTCCATCGCGGGTGATGTCTGGTGGTGGGATCTCGAATCCTTCCAACCCGTGGTGACCAGCCCCGACTGGGGGCCGGGGCAAACGGTCGAAGTGCCATTCGATTCGTCCTGCCAGCCCCCGACTCGCATCTCCCCCGATGTGCCACCGATAGCGTCCACCGACCGCGGCTTCGCCGCACTGGTCTCGAGCAACCCGGACGAGCCGTTCGGCATTTGGCCCGTGTGCGAGCCCGAAATGTTCCTTTCCGGGGACGGCAGGTCGTGGGACCGATCAGGGGTCGTCCTCGATGACGGCGCCTATGTCTATGGCTTGGCCGTTCGCGAGGGACGCTTCATCGCGGTGGGGGGCCGGGGCATCGATGAGCCCGCGGTGTGGACTTCGACCGTCGACAGCGACTGGGAGGCGATGGAGACTTTCGACGCGTTGGCGGGCATCGAGCTCTACACGGTCCGCACAGGTGGGGCAGGCTGGGTGATCGTGGGCCAGGAGACCGAGACCTCGAGCCCGCTGGGTTGGGTGTCGCCCGACGGCAGCTGCTGGACCGCCCTGCCGGCCGAGGTCGACGGTGACGATGCCGCGGTGGCCCAAGGCCGGATAGCGCTGGTCCATCGGGTGACCTATCCCGAGATGTGGGTGACCGACATGGCCGGAGCCGGGAGCTGTTGATGCCGGCACGAACAGGGGCCCACCTCCTGGTGGAATCGCTGATCGGCGAAGGCGTCGACCTGCTCTTCGGCATCCCCGGGGTCGGCACCCTCGCCGTGTACGACGTGTTCGTCGACCACCCCGAGCTGAGACACATCGAGGTGCGCCACGAGCAGTCGGCGATCTTCATGGCCGATGGATTCGCCCGCGCAACCGGCAGGGTGGGCGTGGCCTTCACCTCGAACGGCCCGGGCGCCCTCAACACGATCACCGCCATGGCCACCGCCCACAACGACAGCGTGCCCGTGCTCCATCTGGTCAGCGAGAACCCGCCAGAGGTGCGCAGGAAGGGCAAAGGGCACTTTCACGACATTTCTGATCAGTTCGGGATCTTTCGCCCGGTGTCGGGCCATGCCGCCCAAGTTGCGCTGGCCGACGAGATCCCGGCCGCGGTGCATTCGGCGTTCTTCGCCCTCCGCAACCGGCGGCCCCGCCCCGCCCTGGTCGAGTTCGCCAACGAAGCATTGACCTCGGTTGCCACCACCGCGCCGGGGGGGCCGGCGCCGAGCATGGAGCGGCCCACCGACGCCGATACCCTGGCCCGCGCCGCCGCGGTCCTGGCCGAGTCCGAGCGCCCGTTGGTCTGGGCCGGTGGCGGCATCGCCACGCCGGAAGCGGCGTCGGCTTTGCTCCGAGTGGTCGAGCGCCTCGGTGCGCCAACCATCACCACTCAGAAGGGAAAGGGCGCCATCCCGTCCGAGCATCCCCTGCATGTCGGGAACTGGGCCAACGAGCAACCGGTGCGCGATCTCATCGCCGAGTGCGATGTGCTCCTAGCCGTGGGCACGAGGTTCTCCTACTTCCCTACCGGTGGCTGGTCCTTGCGACTTCCCGACCGGATAATCCAGATCGACATCGACCCGGCCGAGATAGGGCGCAACTACCCGGTCGAGACGGGGTTGGTGGGTGATGCCGGCGTGTTGCTCGGGGCTGTCGATTCCGCTCTCGATCGTCTCGGCCACCAACCATTGCCCTGGCGCGATGACGAGGTGGCCAAGACCCTGGCGCGAATCACCGAAGCAGTCGGCACCCCGATCGAGATCGAGGTGCTCGACCAGATCCGCGCCGCCCTGCCACCGGAATCGCTCGTGTTCAACGACCCGACCACCATCGCCTTCTGGGCGCGGTCCCACTGGAAGACGGATCGTCCCCGGACCTGGTTCGTACCATCGGGGTTCGGGACCCTCGGGTTCGCCCTGCCCGCCGCCATCGGAGCCAGTCTCGCCCGGCCCGATGCTCCCAGCATCGCCATCATCGGCGACGCCGGGATCATGTTCACCATCCAGGACCTCATGACCGCCGTGCAAGAACGCGTGCCGGTCGTCGTCGTCGTGTTCAACGACGAGGGATATGGGGTGGAGCGGAGACATCAGGACCACCTGTACGGGAGACGCAGCGGTGTCGACGTCCGGCCTCCCGACTTCGTCGCAGTGGCGCGTGCGTTCGGCGCCAGAGGTCTTCTGGTCGACGACCTGTCCCGGGTAGGTGAGACGGTTGCATTGGCGCTCGACGCCGAGGGCCCGACCTTGATCGAGGTACCCAACAGGTTCAGCCATCCCGGGTACGGGTCTTTCGGGAGCTATCAGTGACCCACTGGAAAGGACGCAATTGACCACGATCGACATTCACGCCCACGCCATCGTGCCCGATGCCCTCGAGGAAATGGCGGCCGCCCACCCCGACCACGGGCCTGAACTCGTGGTGGACGGCGGGCGGGGGTATCTCCGCTACCCGGGCCGGGAGCGTCTCGGCCCCCTCCCCGATGCCATCTTCGAGCCTGATCTCCGTCTCGCCGACATGGACCGACAGCGGGTCGACCTCCAGGTCATCGCCATCCCACCACCCAACTTCCACTATCACGTGCCCTCTGCCGTCGGGACCGACTTCGCCCGGATCCAGAACGATGCCTTGGTCCGACTGAGCGACAAGGAGCCGGACCATTTGCACGTCTTCGCCACCCTTCCACTCCAAGACATCGAGGCCTCGCGGGCCGAGATCGACCGGGTCGCCGGGATCGGACGGGTGCGGGGGGTGCAGCTCGGGTCGAACATCGACGGCACCGACGTCGACGATGCCTCCCTCGAGCCGATATGGGCCGATCTGGTGGGGCGCAACCTCCCCGTCTGGTTCCATTCCGATCAGCGATCGATCGCTGGGGCCGACCGGATGAAGAGCTACTACCTGCAGAACCTGATCGGAATCCCGCTCGAATCGACCATCGCCGCAGCCAAGCTGATCTTCGGTGGCGTGCTCGATCGTCATCCCGACCTCAAGGTTGGGTTCACCCATGGTGGCGGGTTCGCCCCCTATCAGATCGGGCGCTGGGAGCACGGTTGGTCGGTGCGCCCCGAGCCCAAGGTCAACATCGACAGCACCGGGCCTCGCCGGTATTTCGCCACCCTCTATTTCGACAGCCTGACCCACGACTCCATATCGCTCGAGATGCTGGGAAAGAGGATGGGATGGGATCACGTGATGCTGGGCAGTGACTATCCCTTCGACATGGCCTCCACGGATCCGGTCGGCGCAATGGAGACGGTCGACATGAGCGATGACGACCGGGCCCTGGTTCTCGAGGGGAACGCTCAGCGCTTTCTTCGGCCATTGGACGGTTTGTGATGCGTACCTCGTGGATCGGTGACCTCGAGGTGTCGGTGGTCGGGCTCGGCTGCAACAACTTCGGGCGGGCGCTGGACAAGGCAGGGTCAGCGGCGGTGGTGGCTGCCGCGCTCGAGGTGGGGATCAGTCATTTCGACACGGCCAGCAACTACGGAGAGGGTCAGTCCGAGGCATTTCTCGGGACGGCCCTCGGGGGAAGTCGCGACGACGTCGTCATCGCCACCAAGGTCGGCGTGCCGATCCCAGGCTGGGAGGGAAGTGGCGGAGCAGCCCCCGACTACGTTCGCCAGGTCCTGGAGCGAAGCCTCACCGAGCTGGGGACCGATTATGTCGACGTCTACATGGTGCATTTCCCGGATCCGAAGATCCCGATCGAGGACACCCTGGCGGTGATGAACGTCATGGTGGACGAGGGCAAGGTCCGCCAGATCGGGTGCTCCAACTTCGACCCGGCACAGTTGACCGAGGCGTTGGCTGTCTCAGCGGAGAAGGGCTGGCCGCCCTTCGTCTGTGACCAGGTGCAGTACAGCATGGTGCACCGGGAGCCTGAGGAGAACGGCCTGGCCGAGCTCTGTGCCGAGTCGGGCGTGGCCCTGCTCCCCTACTACCCGTTGGCGAGCGGATTGCTGACGGGCAAGACCCGTCGAGGTGGGGAACCGCAGGGACGGTTGAAGATGGACCGCTACCAGGAGTACCTCACCGACGACAACTTCGATGTCGCGGAGGCCGTGGAGAGATTCGCCGTCGAGCGGGAGCTGTCCATGGTCCAGGTGGCGTTGGGATGGCTGTTGTCGCGGGAGGCGGTACCTGCGGTGACCGCCGGCGCCACCAGCCCCGAGCAGGTCAGGGCCAACGCCGCCGCGGCCGACTGGGAGCCTACCCCCGACGACCTGAGCGCCCTCCAGGAGTTGCTCGACCGCTAACCAGGGGCGCCCGGGTAGGTGTTGACCCAGTAGAGGGCGCACGCCTCCTCCTCCGAGCACAGCCGGATGATTAGCGGCTCCGAAGGCCGTGGCTGGTGGAACGACCAGCTATTGGATCCGTCGACGGGAGCCGGGTCGATGACCATCGGCTGATTGCCGAAATTGACGTCGATGGTGCTCCCCGGCTCCATGGTCAGGTCGACCCGGAGATTGCCTTGCCCGTCGGGAGCCACCGACGGGGGCGGCTCGATGGTGTCGGAGTGAAAGCCTGGGCAGGACCAACCGATGTGGGGGGCCACGATGGTCTCGGCGCCCGTGACTGTTATCTGGGCGGGCGGGTACACGCCAAGGGACTCCTCACATGGATCGCTGCAGGCGGCCACCCCGGCCAGGCACAGCGTCAGAAGAACCGGCCCGGATCTCCTCACCAGGTCAGGTTAGGAGGACCGAGAAAATCTCCGGTTTGGCGGGTCGATCCCCTTGTTTTCTGTCCCAGGGCGAACGTATGTTCGTGGCAATGGAGTGGACCACGGTCAGCACCGATCAGATCGAACAGCGGATGCTCTATCGGCAGGCCGAGATCAGTCGACTTATCGCAGAACAGCTAGCCGATCTGGAAGAGATCGACTACCGGCAGGTGGCCACCGGGGACGGTTGTAAGAGTATCTCGGAATGGGTGGCGGGCCGGTTCGATATCTCCACGGAGACGGCGAAGCGTCTGGTGCGGACCATGCGAAGAACTCGAGATCGTCCCGACCTGCGAGAAGCCTTGGAGGCTGGGGTCTCTATCGACCGGGTAGAAGCCCTCTCTAGGATTCCTGACAAGGTCGGTCTTTTGGAGCATCTCGACGTGGCCGGAGTGCAACGCCAAGCAGCACTGCGGGCCAGGATCAGCACAGAAGACGAACAACGGTCTTCTGATGACCAGTTCCTGGTGCTGCAACCCTCCCTGGATGAATCCTGGTGGAAAGGCTGGTTCGGACTGGAAGGAACCGGTGGAGCCCTCCTCGACAAGGTCATCTCAGAGATGGCGGACCAGCTGCCCGGCCATCCCGACGGGACCCGAGGCTCGAGCTCATGGCGTAAGGCGGTGGCTCTCACCCAGCTAGCCGTCAGCGAAGTGCCCACACCGGCCCAGGTCACCGTTCACGTCGACACGAAACATGCAACAGAATCCAACGGTGAGACCGGAGTGGTCTTGGATACAGGACCCCGCGTAGGACGCCAAGCCTTGCAAGCCATCCTCTGTGATGCGGTCGTCGAAGTCACCGCCAGCAGAGAAGACGGGATCCCCATGGTCTACGGGAGGAAAACAAGGACCATCCCCCCAGCCCTACGCCGGGCCATCCTCCACCGCGACGGACACATGTGCCAGGCCGACGGCTGTGACAGCACTCATCGACTCCAAATCCATCATGTCAAACCCTGGTCAGAAGGCGGAACCACCCATCCGGACAATCTGATCACCCTCTGCTGGTACCACCATCAGATCGTCGTCCACCAGCAAGGATTCACCCCCCACCCTCATCCCCAACACGGACGAATCAGATTCACAAGGGCCAACCGCGATCCACCCGTTCCGGTGAGCGAGTTAGGTTCCCTGGCCCATGTCCACCCGTCGATTCATCCAATGTGACGTCTTCAGCCCGACTCCCACCAAGGGGAACGGACTGGCCGTGATCGTCGACGCCGACGGTCTCGACGCAGCTCAGATGCAGGGCTTCGCCGCCTGGACCAATCTGGCCGAGACCACCTTTCTCCTGTCCCCCGAGGATCCGACCGCCGACTATCGAGTCCGGATCTTCACCCCCTATCAAGAGCTGCCCTTCGCCGGGCATCCCACCCTGGGGAGCTGTCGGGCCTGGCTCCACACCGGTGGCAGGCCCAAGGAACCGGGCCTCGTCCGCCAGGAATGCGGCGTCGGCATCGTGGAGATCGATACGAACGGTGACCTTCTCGCCTTCTCAGCGCCGCCAACCACGATTTCCCCACTCCCAGGGGATCGCCTCGAGGCCATCCGAGACAACCTCGGCATCGCAGCCCATGACGTGACCCGAGCCGTCCGGCTCGACAACGGGCCGGTATGGCAGGTGCTCGAACTGGGCTCGGCCGAGGCCGTGCTCGCCGTCGATTCGGGCCGGGCGCATTGGGAGCCTCTGGAGTTCGTCGGGTTGCTCGGGGCGCAGCCACCCGGCTCGGGCACTTCGCACGAGGTGCGAATGCTGGCCTCCAATGGCGTGGAGGACCCGATAACCGGCTCGCTCAACGCGGCCCTCGCCTTCTGGCTGCGTGATCAAGGCCGGCTGGAGGAGGCCCTGGTCATCTCGCAAGGAACCGCCATCGGTCGGGAGGGCAGGGTGCACATCAGGCCGGAGGGCGATCACATCCTGATCGGTGGCGACACCCACATCCTGATCGAAGGCACCGTCACCACCTGAGTAGTGAGCGGCGCCACACACCTCGACGAGCGTTTCACCGGTGACCACCTGGACCTCGGCATTTGGTTCCCCTACTACCTGCCCCACTGGAGTTCCCGCGAGGAGTCGGCTGCCACGTATCAGTTGAGCGACGATGGGCTCCATCTGCTGATCAGGCCCGATCAGCCGCTCTGGTGCCCCGACACCCACGAAGAGCCGTTACGTGTCTCCGGTATCCAGAGTGGGAGTTTCTCCGGCCGGGTGGGGTCGACGATCGGACAGCAGCCGTTCAAGGAGGGGTTGACGGTGAGGGAGGAGCAAGCCACGTTCTGGGGATTCACCCCTCGATTCGGCCGGATCGAATTGGTCATGCGCGGATCGCTCACACCACGCTCGATGTTCGGCGCCTGGCTGGCAGGGATCGAAGACCGGTCCGAGCGCTCCGGCGAGATCCTGATCGCCGAGGTCTTCGGCGATGAGATCCGGGACGGATCGGCGGCTGTCGGGATGGGGATCCGCAGCTTTCGCGACCCGGACCTGATCGGCGACTTCGCTACCCCCCGTTTGGCGATGGATGTGTCCGCCCCCCACACCTACGGAGTGGTCTGGGCCCCCGATTCCGTCGAGCTGAGTGTCGACGGGCGAGTCGTGCGACACCACGACCAGTCGCCCGCATATCCGATGCAGCTCATGATCGGCGTGTTCGACTTCCCGGCCCGCGACCCATCCGGAGAGTGGGCCGATCACACACCCGAACTGGTGGTCTCCTCGGTCAAGGGGTCTCCTGAACCAGCAACCAGTCCACCGCCACCCAGCCGTCCCCGTCCCAGATCAACGGGTTGATCTCCACCTCCTGATAGCTGGATCCGGCCATCCCCCGGCTCACCAGGCTTACGATCCGGGCCAGCTCTTCCACGTCCGCTTGAGGCGCTCCCCGGAAGCCATCCAGCAGCGCCTTTCCCCGGAGACGCTCGATCATCGCGGTCGCCCGTCCCTCGTCGACCGGTGCCAGGGCGAAGACTACGTCGTCGAGCACCTCCGTCAGCACACCACCGACCCCGACCGAGATGAGCGGCCCGAACACCGGGTCGACCAGGCCGCCGATGATTATCTCGAGGCCCGGTCGATACCGCTCCACCCGCACACCCTCGACGGACTGCCCGGCCGCAATCGCCGCCGCGGTCACCTCCTCGATGGCATCGCCGACCGCCGAGGCGTCGCGCACATCCACGCGGATGCCGCCAACCTCGGTCTTGTGCGCGAGGCCAGCCGCCATCACCTTGACAACGACCGGATAGCCGAGTCCATCTGCCAACCCGATCGCCTCGTCTGCGGTGCGAGCAATCGCACCCTCCACTAGCGGCAGACCCCATTCCTCGAAGGCATGCTCCACCGGCTCGAGCTCGTCGAGAGCAGTCCAGGTCGCCAGTCGGGTCAAGCCCGCGAGCGCCCGAATCGCCGCCCTCGGCTCGTCGGTGACCGGGGCTCCCGCCTGCCTCAGCGTCTCCAGGGCGTCGGCGGCCTGATCACCGGCCATCCAGAGTTGGATTGTCGGCACCTGACTGTCGAGGGCGAGCAGGGCCCGCACTCGTTCCGCTGAATGTTCTGGCGGGTGAGCGGTGGACACCGCCAGCACGACGTCGTACTCCCCCGATCGGGCGAATACGTCGACGACTTCGGCGAACCGACCGGGCCCACCGATGATCGCTCCCATGTCCAGCGGGTTGTTGGCCGCACCGAGATCGAGCAACGGATCGAGCCGCGACTGAAGGCCGGCACTGGGCTGAGGTAGGTCGAGGCGGCTCTTCTCGGCCAGATCGGCGAGGTGGATGGCGATGCCACCGGAATGGGTGACGATCGCTGCTCTGTCACCACTGAGGACTGCGGCACGGGCCATCATCTCCGCCACTTCGAAGGCCTCCCCCGGAGTCTCGGCAACCATCACACCGAGTGAGTCGAGCACGCCCTCCAAGACCCTCCCCGGCACAGCCATGGCCCCCGTGTGGGTGGTCATGAGGGCCCGGCCCCGGTCACCGGTCCCTATGCGACAGGCCACCACCGGCTTTCCCATGTCGATGGACGCACGGACAGATTCGAGGAACACCTCGCCGTCGCGCACCGTCTCGATCAGGGCCAGCACCACCTGAACTTCGTCGAGTCGTGACACCGAGGAGATCGCCTCACCCAGCCTGATGTCGATCTCGTTCCCGGTAGACACCGACACAGCCAGACCGCCGCCTCGGGCGGCGGCCAGGTTGTGGATGTAGGAGCCGGTGCCCCCGCTCTGGGTGACCAGGCCCACCGGCCCGCTCCGGATCTGGCCGGCGGGCCGATCGAGACAGGTGAGAAAAGATGCGGCGAGGCCGATCGAAGGACGGATGATCCCGCCGCTGTTCGGGCCCAACAGTCGAATCCCGACACGATCTACCCACTCCGAGAGATCGGCCTCGAGTGCCAGGCCATCGCCGCCGGTCTCGCCAAAGCCTCCGGCGAACACGACCAGTGCCCCCGCCCCGTCGGAGGTCATCGCCACCTCCCGCACCGCCCGGGCAGGGACGGCGCAGACCACCAGGTCAGGTGGCTCGGGGAGATCGCGAAGCGAGGCCACGACCTCTACCCCCTCCACCGCCGGCAGCCCCGGGTTGACCCCCCAAACCTGGCCCGAATAGCCCAGCTTGCGCAGGTTGGCCAGGACCCGGCCGCCGTGTTTGGCGGGGTCGGCCGAGAGCCCGACCATGGCGATCGAGGCCGGATCGAGAAGTCGATCCAGCCCGCTCATCCGAGCTGGGGGATCACCTCCGAGGCGAACAGCTCCAAGCTGTCGCCCTCCCCCATGTCATAGAAGTAGAGGATCATCTCGACACAGCCTTCGTCGACGAACTCACCCATCTCCTCGACCGCCTGGTCGATCGTTGCGGCGAAGTGCTCCCCGGCGAACTCCTCTGGGGTGCAGGAACGGCGTCGAGCGGCCACCTCCAGTTTCCGTTGCAGGTCGGCGTCGTCCCGGCCGATCACCGACATCAGATGACAGGAGCGGCCGATCTCGTCGAAATCGCGGCCGACGGTCTCGCAGTGGCCGGCCAGCACCCTGGACTTGTGACGGAAGTCATCGATGTCATCGCCGAAGTTGGAGAAGTCCCCGTACCTGGCGACGATCCGCAACGTCCTCTTCTCCCCGCCCCCGGCGATCCACAACGGAGGATGAGGCTGCTGGATCGGCCGGGGCCGGTTGATGGCCCCCTCGACCCGGTAGTGCTTCCCGATGAAGGTGGCCTCGTCTTCGGTCCACATCGCCACCAGCACCTGGACCGCCTCTTCCAACATGTCGAGACGCTCCGCGTCGGATGGGTACTCGTACCCGAACGCCTCGAACTCCTTCACAGACCACCCGGCCCCGATCCCCACGTCGAGACGGCCCCCTGAGATCACATCGACGTTCGCGGCGATCTTGGCCAGCATCGACGGCGGCCGGTACAGGGCGCAGGTGCACATCTGCCCGAGCCGGGCTCGGGTGGTGACCGCGGCGAGAGCCGACATCAGGGTCCAGGCCTCGAACGTGCTCTCCTGTTTGACCACCGGGTGTGTGTGGAAGTGGTCGTAGACCCAGATCGAGTCGTAGCCGGAGTCTTCGATCAGACGGGCCACATCGCCGATCCGGCCCCATTGCTCCTCGACAGGGATCCCGTCCTGATCCCCCTTCCACCCCTGTGGCACGAACGTCCCGAAACGCATGTTCTCTCAGCCTTCCGGCCAGATGGCCACAACACCCTGGTCGGCCATCTCCCTCACGTCGTCCTCGGCCAGGCCCAATCTCGTGCTGAGCACCTCGACGGTGTGCTGACCCAGCATCGGCGCCGGCTCGTTGGGCCGCTCCCAATCGCGCCACTTGATCGGGCTGGGCGGGTAGCGGATGTCACCCAGGGTGGGATGCTTGTAGGTGTCGACCATCCCCCGGGCCAGGACCTGGGGGTCTGTGAACACCTGAGCCATGTCGTTGACCGGGGCGTTGGGGATGTCGTACTCGTCGAGGATGGCCAGCCACTCGGCGTTCGACCTGGAATGGAACACCTCGGAGAGGATGCCGACCACCTCCCCCCGGTTGGCCACCCGGGCCCTGTTGTCCGCGGTCCGGGGGTCGTCCTTCAGATCGGGACGGCCGATGGCGTCGCAGAGGTTTTGCCAGAACTTCTCGTCACGGGCGGCCACCACCACATACCCGTCGCTGGTCTGGAACGCCTGCCAGGGCACCATGTGGGCGTGGGCGGTCCCCAGCCTGCTCAGCTTCCGTCCCGAGTTGAGATGGTCGACAGCGTCATAGGAGAGGAGCGAGACCAGCGTGTCGAGCATGGCCACGTCGGCATGCTCGCCGGTCCCGTGTAGCTCACGGCCGACCAGGGCCGCCAGCACCGAGATGCACGAATAGATGCCGCCGGCGATGTCGGCGATGGGGATCCCGACCCGGGCCGGGTCCCCATCGGCGGGCCCGGTGATGTCGACATGCCCGCTGTAGGCCTGGACGACCAGATCGAAGGCGGCCTTGTCCTTGGCCGGCCCGTACTCGCCGAACCCGGTCACCGACGAGGTGATGATGTCCGGGTTGCGCTTCATCAAGCTGTCGTGGTCGATGCCGAGACGGGCCATCACACCGGGCCGGAAGTTGTCGATGACGACGTCGGCCTGCTCGACCAAGTCGAAGAACATCTCCAGGCCCCGAGGGTCCTTCAGATCGAGGACCACGCTCTTCTTCCCGCGGTTCATGAAGAGATGGATGGCGCTCTCGTCATGAAGCGGGGCGATGGTGGCATTGCGGGCGGTGTCGCCCGTCTTCGGCTCGATCTTGATCACCTCGGCCCCGAGGTCGGCCAGGATCACCCCACCGAAATTGCCGGCGATCACCTGCCCCAATTCCAGGATGACGACCCCCGAGAGCATGCCCGCCGTCATAGGACCGAACAAGCCATCAACTCGTCCAAAGCATCGGGACCACCTGGCCGCTGGCTGCCGACTCGTCCACGGCCCGGGAGATGACCAGCACATCCATGCCCTCGGCTCCAGTGGCCAGGATCGGGTCGGGACGCCCGGTGCCGACACTGTTGATGAAGGCATGGGTCTCCTCCTTCATCGCACCGAAGTGCTCCCCCAAGGCCCAGTCACCGGGCATGTAGGAGCCGAGCATCGCGACATTCATCGAGGTGTCAGGCGTGTAGGGAGACGGCACCGGCTGCCGGGAGGCCATGAGGACATCCCGGTGATCGTCCTTCACCGAGATCACCCCGTCCCGGCCGAACAGCTCGAAGTCCATCGAGGCGACATAGGCGGGCCAGAACTCCGGCAGCTCCCAGCTCACCCCGAGATTGGCCACCATCCCGTCGTCGTAGGTGAGGACACACCAGGTCGAGTCGAGAGCGCCGTACTCGTCGTGGATCCGGCCCTTGTTGGATCCCGCGGCATAGGCGGTGGCGGGCAGCTTTCCAGCCAGGTACCAGGTGAGCAGATCGAACAGGTACGTCATCGTGTTGACCGACGGGGTGGTGGTCCCGGCCCGGGAGATGACCGAGCGGGCCACGGCCTGGGTCAGATAGATGGTCGACTTGGCCGAAGTCACGTCCCCGACATACCCGTTGAGCACGTGCTCCTTGATGGCCAGGTAGCGCCGGCGGAAGCGCTGGGTGAACCCGGTGTGGATCGACACTCCGTATTCCTCTGCGGCGGCGAGGAGCTTGTGACCCTCGTCGGCGAGGATGGTGAATGGCTTCTCCACCAGGACCGACTTCCCGGCCTGGATGGCGGCCATGGCCGGCTCGAAATGGGCGTCCTCGGTCGAGGCGATGATCACCGCGTCGACGTCGTCCCTGGTCACGATCTCGGTGGCGTCGGTGGCCCAGACGTCGGCCTCGCATGATGACGCCAGCCGTCTCACCTTCTCCTCGACGACGTCGCAGACGGCGAGGAAGTCGACCGCCGGGTGACGGTGGGAGATCTCGGCGCGCAGGCTCCCGATCGAGCCGGCGCCGACCACGGCCACCCCCACCCCGTCAGCGATGTACCGACTTCTCGTCATGAGCTCTCCTTGCCTGCCCGTGAGGCCGCCTCGGCCCGGGCGATCACCGCCAGAGCCACCCTGGCCACGGCGTAGTCGACCATCTTCCCGTCCACTGCGATCGAGGCCTTCCCCTCGGCCTCGGCCTCCTCGAACGCTGCCAGCACCTTGCGCTGGTACTCGACCACATCGGGGGCCGGAGTGAACACATCGTTTATCACTTCGATCTGTGCCGGATGGATCGCCACCTTCCCGACATACCCCAGAGTGCGGGCCAGCTCACACTCGACCCTCAGCCCGTCGGGGTTGCGGAAGTCCATGAACACCGCCTCCATCGGATAGGGGACACCCGCGGCGCGCGAGCTGAGCAGCACCTGGGACCGGGCCTGCATCAACCCGGTTCCCTCCGGGGTCCACTCCACCCCGAGATCGGCCACCAGGTCCCCCTGCTCACCACCACCGAACATGACGCATTCCACACGGTCGCTGGCCAGGGCCATCTCGTAGGTGAGCCTGACCCCGATCGCCGACTCGATCAGGGGGATGATCGTGATCGAGCCTGTTGGCCTGCCCGAGGTGAGCTCGAGAGCGGTGAGCGCCCCGTCGACCCGGCTGATCACCCCCGGGTCTTCTGCCTTGGGGATGATCACCCCGACCGCCGGGGACAGCCCCACCGCGACCACGTCATCCCACAACATCCCGGTCTCGACGGCATTGGTGCGGACGTAGTAGGCCACGGGCGAATCAGGGAGTTGGGCGAGGTTGGCCCGCGCCTCCGGCTTGTTGTCGACCGCCACCGAGTCCTCCAGGTCGACGATCACGGCGTCGGTGCCCGAATGCACGGCCTTGCCCAGCATGTCGAGGCGGTTGCCCGGGGTGAAGAGCATCGATCGAACCGGGTCCATGTCAGCTCCTCACTTGAGGGCCATTGGGTTGAGCGGCGAGCCAACCGCCCGCGTGAAGGGGAGCGGAGGCCCGCAGAACATGAACTCGTAGACCCCGTCGACGGCGCAGTCCTCGGCCAGGGGATCGAGGTCGAAGATCTCCCCGAGCCAGAGGCCCATGTGGACGATGAAGACGATATGGAGGGGCTGGGCCACGTCGGGCGTCTCGTTGGGACGCACTTCCAGACCCCACGTGTCGGCGGCGAGGGCGGCGATGTCCCGCCCGGCCACCCAGCCGACACTGTCCAGACCGAGCCCGGGAGCGTCGCCACCGGCGTAGTCGCCCCAGGCGCCGGCGGCCCGCGCTGCGGCCATGGCCCCGGTCCTGACGAAGACGAAGTCGCCCGGCCCCACCCTGACCCCGGCATGCTCCTCCCCCCGCTCCAGCTCGGATGTGCCGATGGCGTGGCCCGGCTCCAGCCACTCCAGATCGAGAGCGCGGGGCAGATCGAGAAGGACGCCCCGACCCACCATGCCACTCGATGCGTTGGCCACGTCACCTTTGAGAGCGCCCTTGGACGACACCCATTCCGCCCCGTAACCGTTGTAGATCTTGTCCTCGAACACGACATGGCCGAAGGCGTCCCACTGGGTGCCCGACTGGAGCGGCATGATGATTATGTCGTCGGTGCCCCGGAAATGCTTGTCCACCCCTCCGTAGAAGTCCCTGATCGAGGTGCCGGCGATGGCGTCTGCCCCGTCGCGGATCATGAGATGAATCGGGTTGAAGCGCCCCAGGTTCCCGGTCTGAGGCCCGTCTTCGTCATAGGGAAGGGCCATGGAGATGGTCTTGCCCTGTCTCACCAACCCGGCGGCGGCCACCACCATCTCGGGGGTCACCAGATTCAAGGTGCCCTTCTCGTCATTCTCGCCCCACCGCCCCCAGTTGCTGTGTCGGGCCCCCAGGTCTCTCACCATCTCGATGCCGGCGGTCACGGTCCTCTCTTCCCATCAGGTCGTGTTCTGCAGTATGCACGATATATGATCGGCTCGGGTCCTCACCATCTGACCCGTGGGAGCACATGGATCACGAATTCACCCCCGAGCAGGAGCTGTTTCGGTCCACCATCCGCGAGTTCTGCGAGAAGGAGATCAGTCGCGAGTACGTGAGGGAGTGTGATCGGGAGCGCCGCGCCCCCCGCGAGGTCTACGACAAGCTGGCGGCACAGGGCTGGCTCGGGGTCAACGCCCCCGAGGAGCACGGTGGCGCCGGGGGCGGGGCGATGGAGGTGGCCATACTCCTCGAGGAACTGGGCAAGGCCTTCCTCGATCTCTCGTTCTGGGTGTTCCGCACCGTCACCTGGGGCGGGCTGGCCATCGGCCGGGACGGCACCGCCGAGCAGAAGGCCGAGCTACTCCCCCGCATCGTCTCCGGCGATCTGACGGTCTGCTTCTCACTGACCGAGCCCGACGCCGGGTCGGACGCCGCAGCCATCACCCTCTCGGCGGTCGAGGAGGGCGACGAGTTCGTGCTCAACGGCCAGAAGGTGTTCACATCGGGATTCAAGGTGAGCGACCTCGACATCGTCGCCACCCGCACCTCCTCCTCCGGCGCGAAGCACCACGGCATCACCAACTTCATCGTGGACACCGACAGCGCCGGGCTGGAGTGGCAGCCGATCGAGACCCTGGGCCACTGGCCTCTGGGGACCGCGATGCTCTACTTCACCGACGTTCGGGTGCCGAAGTCCCGGATGCTGGGAACCGTCGACGAGGGCTGGCCCGACCTCGGGGTGTATCTCCGCTATGAGCGGCTCTGTCTGTCCGCCGCCCGCACCGGGGCGGCCGCGGCGGCCCTGGCCGACTCGGTGGCCTACGCCCAGGAGAGGGAGCAATTCGGGCGACCGATATCCAAGTTCCAGGCCGTGTCCCATCGTCTGGCCGACATGCAGACCATGGTCGAGATCTCACAGATGCTGGTCTACCGCTATGCCTCCAGGCTCGATCGGGGCGTGGCCACCACCAGGGATGCCGCCATCCTGAAGCTCTATGCCTGTGAGGCCTACAAGCAGGTGGCGGACATGGGTCTCCAGGTGCTGGGCGGCTACGGGTACACGATGGAGTACGACCTGCAGCGTCATTTCCGGGAGTCACGTCTCGGTGTGATCGGTGCCGGCACCTCGGACATCCAGCGCAACATCATCGCCAAGACGATGGGCCTGTGATGGGGGGTGTGTGATGGGTGTGATCACCGAGGAGGCCCGGGATTGGGCCAATCGGGACTACCCGGGCTTCGAGATGCAAGTCACGGCAGTCGACATCGCTCGCTTCGCCCACGCCACCGGGGAGACCAATCCGATCCATTACGACCGCGACGCCGCCGTCGCAGCCGGATACCCGGACGTTGTGGCGCCGACACTGTTCACCTACGTGGTCCGGATGCACGCCTCGGCCCTGGTCCCTCCCGACCAGCTCGAACCGGACGGCTCACCCAGCGCCGACGTCCCACCTCTGCCCACCCGTCGGGCCATGGCCGGCGAGACCAACGTCGAGGTCGGCGAGCCGGTGGTGGCCGGTGACGTGATCAAGGTGGAGAAGAAGCTGGCCCGGATGTACGAGAAGGAGGGGCGGAGCGGTCCCCTGGTGTTCGTCGAGATGGAGTTCATTTTCACCAACCAGCGGGGCGACCTGGTTGCCCGGGAGAGCTTCACCAGGATCTATCGATGAGCACCCTTCCCACCGTCGGTGAGGAGGCACCGACCCAGCGACATACCCCGTCTGCACTCGACCTCTTCATGTTCAGCGCCTCGTCCTGGCTGCTCCATCGGATCCACTACGACGCCCCGTTCACCATCGAGCACGACGGCCACCCCGGTCTGCTCATCCACGGGCCACTGCAAGGCGTCTACCTCGTGCAGACCGCCGAGTCGTGGCTGGGAGACACAGCACGGCTGAGAACGATCAGCTACCGGCATCTCGCCCCGGCCTATCTCGGGGACACCCTGGAGTGCGGCGGGAAGGTGACCGGATCTGATGGGGACAACATCGAGGTCGAGCTCTGGGCCCGCAAGCCGGACGGCACCGTGACCACGACCGGCACCGCCAGGTTCAGCCGCAGATGACTATCACCGGAGCACGCGCCCTCGCCGAGATGCTCGACGGCTACCGGGTCACCCATCTCTTCCACGTCCCGGCGGTGCTGCGCCGCACCATGGTCGAGATCGAAAAACATACCTCGATCAAGCGCGTCCGGCCGCATGGGGAGGCCTCGGCCGCCTACATGGCGGACGGGTTTGCCCGCGCCTCGGGCCGGCCCGGGATCTGCGCCGCCCAGGTGGTTGGCGCCCACAACCTGGCCGCCGGTCTCCGCGATGCCTACCTGGCCCACTCCCCCGTCATCGCCATGACCGGGGGACGGGATCCCCACACCAAGTTCCGCAAGGTCTACCAGGAGGTGGACGACGTCCCCGCCTTCGAGACGGTTACCAAGATGAACGTCACCATCGATGCCGTCGACCGGATCCCGGACATGGTCCGACAGGCGTTCCGTACCGCGACCACCGGGGTGCCGGGCCCGGTCCATCTCCAGTTCGCCGGCAACGAGGGCCAGATCGATGCCGCCGAGTCGGAGATGGACCCCACCTGCGAACCACAGTTCGCCACTGTTCCGCCCTTCCGGCCCATTGCACACGATGCCGACCTGTCCCGGGCCCTGGAGCTGCTCGAGGCGGCGGAGCGCCCGGTGATCGTGGCCGGTGGCGGGGTCCGCGCCTCCGGGGCGGGCCCGGCCTTGGTGGCTCTCGCTGAGCTTCTGCAGATACCGGTCGCCACCTCGCTCAACGGGAAGGACACCATCCCCGGCAGCCATCCGCTTTCTGTTGGAGTGGTCGGCACCTACTCAAGGGGATCGGCCAACCGGGTGGTGCTGGATTCGGACCTGGTCTTCTTCGTGGGCACCGAGACCGGGGGCATGACCACCCATTTCTGGAAGGTCCCTCCCCTGGGTGCCCGTGTTCTGCAGATCGACATCGACCCCGAGGCGCTGGGCCGCAACTACCCGCCCGAGGTCGCCATCAACGCCGACGCCCGGACTGCCCTGGAGCGCATGGCCGAGCTATTCGGCGATGCCGAGCCCGATCGAGGCTGGGCGGAGATCGCGGCTCAGCATGTGTCCGAGTGGCGGCTCGAATACGCCCCCCTGCTCGAGTCGGATCAGGTACCGATGCGCCCGGAGCGGCTCTGCGCCGAGCTCACCGATCTCGTTCCCGAGGACGGGATCGTGGCGGTCGATACCGGCCACGCCGGGATGTGGATGGGCGGGATGTTCGACCTGACCTCACCCACACAGTCGTACATGCGCAGCGCCGGCCATCTCGGCTGGGCGTTCCCGGCATCCCTGGGGGCCAAGTGCGCCCAGCCGGAACGCCCTGTCGTCTGCTTCACCGGGGACTCGGGGCTCTGGTACCACGTCGCCGAGATCGAGACCGCGGTCCGCTGGGGGATCAACACCATCACCGTGGTCAACGACAACCACTCGGGCAATCAGTCGAAGCGCGGGTTCGACCGGGTCTACGGAGGCAAGCAGACCGAGAAGGCGCACGAGATGTGGGTGTTCACCGAGGTCGACTTCGCCGCCCTCGCCACCCAGATCGGCGCCATCGGGATCAGGGTGGAGAAGCCCGCCGACCTCGCCCCCGCCTTCGACCGTGCTCTCTCCGCCGACCGCCCCGTCATCCTCGACGTGGTCACCGACATCGAGGCCCTGGCCCCCGTTGCAGTGGAGTGATCACGCCTTCGAAATTGGGACGAGGAGATGTCATATCCGACGCTGCGGCTCCCAATTACGTCCGGGTGACCGCGGCTATGGCCTCCATCACCTGGTCGAACTCGGGGAGAGTGAGGGCGTCGTCGTTGCTCCATACGTAGCTGATCCGGCCGTCGCGGTCGATGACGAACACCGAGCGCTTGGCCAGCCCGGTGTGACCTTTCCAGATGTCGTACCGCACTCCGTAGGCAGCCGCGGTCGTACCTTCCCAGTCACTGAGCAAGGGGAAGTCGATCCCCAGCTTCTCCGCAAAAGCCATCTGGGCGAAGGTGGGAGTCACCGCGATCGCCACCAGCTCCAAGCCCATCGCCCGGATCTCACCGACTCTTGTCCCGAACTGGGACAACTCATGACTTCATATGTTCCCGAAGTCGAAGACATAGAAGGCGACCACCACCGGTCCCCGGGTCAGGACGTCGCTCAGGCTCACCGTCTCCTCGAAGGTGCGACGGAGGGTGAAATCGGGAGCGGTGGCGCCGACCGGGAGCGGCCCGGAAGATGTCATTTCCTCACTCATCTATATCACGCATTGTATAGGATCGCCATCACGCCCGCCCTTCACCCATTTGGCGCAAACGTTTGACAGAGGGCGACCGGGGGCGGGCCCGAGCAGGAGGAGAGATGAAGACAAGAGGCATGCTGGCCATGCTGCTGGCAGTCGCACTGGTCATCGTGGCCTGTGGCGACGACGGGGCGACCGAAGACACGGAAGGCGCCGGCGGCGAGGCCGGTTGCGAACGGGTCATCCGCTTCACGTTCGCCCCCGATCCGGTCTGGGACTATCTCAACGACAGCGGGATCAAGGATGAGATGGAGCAGGAGTCCGGGACCTGCATCCTGGCCCAGGTGACCTGGGACGAATTCGGCATATATGCCGGCGGATTCGCCGACATCGTCTCGGTCGGTGACTTCGAGGTGCCCGCTCTTGACG
This sequence comes from Acidimicrobiia bacterium, assembly GCA_025928935.1. Taxonomy (GTDB): domain Bacteria; phylum Actinomycetota; class Acidimicrobiia; order Spongiisociales; family ZC4RG35; genus JARDZU01. The sequence goes on along the minus strand of JAICNB010000046.1, from coordinate 1,012 downwards.
CCCAGGCGGGGACGGACTCGGTGGTCTTCGGCAAGTACAACATCGACCGCTCGGTCCTGGCCGTGCCCGCGTCGGACACCACCAGCCAGACCCTGGAGGACCTCACCGGTCAGACCCTGGCGGTTTGGGACTCGGTGTCCTCGACCCTGATCTGGGGCGTGATCGCCTCCGAGATCCACGGCCTCGACTTCCGCACCGGGGGCGGTGACTTCGAGCTGACCCAGATCGACATCACCAACACCGGCCCGGCCACGGCGGCCGAGGAGACAGCGGCTGGCCTGGTGTTGCCCGACTTCGCGGTGAACGAGCTCATCAACGAGGAACTGCGGGTCCTCTACGACGGGCGCACCTCGGCCGAGCTCTACGGTGAGGAGATCGCCGGCAACCCCGGACACGAGGGACCGATGATCAATGTGTTCCTGGCCGACGGCGAGTGGTACGACGATCATCCGGATGAGATCGCCTTCTTCATGCAGCTCTGGCAGCGAGGCATCGACGAATGGCAGGCCAACAAGGCGGACATCATCGCCAGCTACCCCCAGCATTTCGCGGTCGAAGGTGACGATCAGATCGCCTTCATGCAGGACTGGCTGGCGGAGCACGACTGGTTCGTCACCTCGGTGTACCTCGACCAGGAATGGCTCGATGCCGAGCTCCCGATGTTCGACATCATGCGGGAGAACGGCTTCATGGAGGAGGATGAGGAGAACCCTCGCTTCGAGATACTGACCCCTTGAGAGGATGACCGACACCGTCGCCGAATCCATCCGGCAGGATCTGGACCAGGGTCAGGTGCTGCGTACCGCCGCCGGCGCACGCCGGCGGCGGTACGCGCTGGTCGTGCTGGGCTGGCTCGTGTTCATCGGGCTCTGGTGGCTGCTCGCTCTCTGGGTCGGCTCCGAGGCACGTCTCCCGTCCCCCGGTCGGGTGTTCCAGGAGGTCCTGGCCATTCTCCAGGAGGACTTCTGGGCCCAGTTCTGGGCCAGCATCGTCAGGGTGGTGGCCGGGTTCT
>JAICNB010000014.1 GCA_025928935.1 Acidimicrobiia bacterium | reverse complement strand
TTCCACTTCCCTCTCATGCCCCGTCTCTTCATGTCGCTCAGGATGGAGAACCGGTTCCCGATCATCGACATCCTCGAGCAGACGCCGCCGATCCCCGAGGGCTCTGCGTGGGCGATCTTCCTCCGCAACCACGACGAGCTGACCCTGGAGATGGTCACCGACGAGGAGCGGGACTACATGTACCGGGTCTACGCCGACGACCCCCAGACCAGGATCAACGTCGGGATACGACGCAGGCTGGCCCCCTTGCTGGGGAACAACCGGCGTGAGATCGAGTTGATGAACGCCCTCCTGCTCTCTCTGCCCGGCACCCCCGTCCTCTATTACGGCGACGAGATCGGCATGGGAGACAACGTCTACCTTGGTGACCGCAACGGGGTGCGCACCCCGATGCAGTGGTCCGGGGACCGCAACGCCGGTTTCTCCGACGCCAACCCCCAGCGGCTCTATTTCCCGATCATCACCGACCCCGAGTACCACTACGAGACGGTCAACGTCGAGGTGCAGAGGGACAATCCGAACTCGTTGTGGTGGTGGGTCAAACGCGCCCTCACGCTGCGCAAGGCCATGCCGGAGCTGTCCAGGGGCAGTCTGGAGTTCGTCCCCAACGAGAACCCGAAGGTCCTGGCCTTCCTCCGGACCTTGGGAGGGGGATCGGTTTTGGTGGTGGCCAACCTCTCCCGGCACTCTCAACCGGTCGAGCTCGACCTCAACGGGTTCGAGGGGGTCGAGCCCGTCGAGCTCTTCGGTCGGGCCCGTTTTCCGGCGGTCGGGCCCAACCCCTATCTCCTCACCATCGGTCCCCACGACTTCTTCTGGTTCGAGCTGGACAGGTCGACTGCCCTCGCCGAGGAGCCGGCCGGTCTGCGGCGCATCACAGTCGAGGGCGAGGTGACAGGGGTGCTCCGCACCAGCCGAGAGCTCGAGAGAGCGCTCGTGGGCGACATCGAGGGCCGGCGCTGGTTCCGGAGCAAAGCCCAGACGATCCGGGGTGGCCACATCGTCGACCGGGTCGACATCCCCGGGGCCGACTGCACGGTCGCCTTCGTTCAAATCGACTACGTCGAGGGAGATCCGGAGGTCTACGCCTTCCCGATCGCCGTGTCGGTGGGCGTCGACTCGGAGCGGAGGCTTCTCGAGGCTCCGACATCGGTGATCGCCGAGGTGGTGGGGCGGGCCGAGACAGGTCTGCTCTACGACGCGTCGGCAGAGCCCGCCTTTGGGCTGGCCCTGACCCGTCTGGCCGCCCAGCGCAAGAAGCTCAAGGGCAAGGAAACAGTGGTATCTGCGTTGCCCATGGCGGCGTCACGTGGCCTGGCCGAGGCCATCGATGGCCAGCCGGCACGGCCCGGTCATGGTGAGCAGTCCAACACCTCGGTCATGTTCGGCGACCAGGTCGTCCTCAAGCTGTTTCGTCGTTTCGACGCCGGCCCCAACCCGGAGGTCGAGGTTGGCCGGTTCCTCACCGAGAGCTCCCGATTCGAGAACGCGGCGCAGACCATGGGGGCCCTGGAGGTCTCGATGAATGGCAGGAAGGCGGCATTCGCGGTCTTCCACAGGTTCGTGCCGAGTCTCGGCGATGCCTGGTCTCATACCCTCGACGCGCTGTCCATGGTCTACGAGCAGGTGGCGGCTCGCCGCGACGAGCTGGGCTCCGCTCCGGCCGTCCCCCATCCCCTGGAAGTCGGCGACGACGAGCTGGACGTCATGCGGGATCTCATCGGGATCCCGTTGCACGAGGCCCGGTTGCTGGGTCAGCGAACTGCTGAGATGCATCTGGCCCTCGCCTCAGCGACCGATGACCCGGCCTTCACACCGGAGCGGCTGTCGACGCTCTACCAGCGGTCGCTGTACCAGTCGACGCGGTCTTCGATCAGGACCAGCTTCAACCTGCTCAGGCGGCGCCGCAGCCATCTCACCCCGGAACAAGAAGACCTTGCCGACTCCGTGCTCGGGCTCGAGTCGACGATCCTGGACGATCTGCGATCGATCACAACCGAGAAGATCGATGCCGTCCGGTTTCGGATCCATGGCGACTATCACCTAGGCCAGGTCCTGTTCACCGGTAACGACTTCGTCATCATCGATTTCGAGGGGGAGCCGCAGCGCCCCATCTCCGAGCGACGGATCAAGCGGCTCGGCCTGCGCGACGTCGCCGGGATGATCCGGTCCTACCAGTACACGACTCAGATGGCCCTTCGCGAGGCGATGAAGAGCGGTGTCGAGGAGCCCGGCCACACGGTCCATCTCGCCGAGTGGGGTGATGCGCTGGCCCGGTGGCTGGCGGCTGCCTTCCTCAGGGGCTATCTAGCGACAACGGAGGGCACCCCTCTGATCCCGGTCGACCACGGTCATCTAAAGCTCCTTCTCGACACCTTGGTCCTGGACAAGGCCGCCTACGAGCTGTCTTACGAGCTCAACAACCGGCCCGACTGGGTGGACATCCCCCTCCGCGGGCTCCTTCTCTCCTCCACTGCCTCCGGGTGAGGCTCACATCAGGACGCCGACGGGTACCAGGACTTCTTCTCGAGCCAGGCGCCTAGCTTCTTCCAGCTCTTCCGGGCCGTTCGCCACAGCCAGATGGTGAGGGCCGTTGCGGCGATGACGAGGATGATCACGACCACGATGGTCGGGATCGGGTAGGTGACGGCCAGGGTCACCAGGCCGGCGACGCCGACGTCTTCGGCAAGGGTCAGCCCGATGTTGCTCACCGGCTCGGGAGAGGCGTTCACGACCACCCGGGTCGATGCCTTGGCGGCATGAGCGTCGAGGGCGAGGGCGCCGCCGACGGCCGCGCCCAGGGCGGTGCCGATGCTGCCCGATTCGCCCGCAACCACCGCACCGATGGCGGCCGCCCCCAAGGGCCGGATCACCGTGTGGATGGCATCCCAGACGTTGTCCAGATAGGGGACCTTGTCTGCGAAGAACTCCACGACGAAGAGGACACCGGCCACGATCATCACATCGACACGGGTCAGGACGTCGGGGATGTCGGCCCAACCCAGTCTGCCGGCCATTCCCAGCATCAGGGTGACCAGGTAGAGGTTGATGCCTGACGCCCAGCCTGATCCAGCCAGGATGCCTGCGGCTTCCATGTGGAGAATCTACCCGTGACACCGTGAGAACCGCCGTGGCCGGGATGGACTATGTTCGGGCACCCCTACTCAGTGAGGTAGGCATGCAGGAGAGCATGGACGTCGTCCTGTCCATACACCTGGTCGAAGACGAGGTGGAGACCGTGGCCGTGGCCGAGCTCGATCTTCGTGAGGATCATTTCGAGGCGCGGGGCCGTGCCCGTCGCAATCCGGTGGACCCGGCCCGACCCGTGATCGGTGAGGAGCTGGCCGTCGCCCGTGCGCTGGCCGGTCTCGAGTCCCAGATCAACGACTCGGTGCAACAGAAGATCGATCGGTTCCTGGTCCACACCGACGGCTGAGACCAGTCCCCTAAACCGAAACGAGCAGAAGCCCGGGAGGTCTCGGCTCAGAGCCGGGGAATGGCCGGCTCGATGATCTCTGCAACGTCGAGCCCGACGGGCAGGGTGCCGTAGAGGGAGCCGTGGCCCGGAGAGAGACGGCTCGAGGCGAATGCTCGCCACACCTCGGGTCGTCCGTGTCGGGCGAGGAGTGTGCCCGTCAACGCCAATGCCAAGCCCTCGGCCAGACGGCGCGCCTCGTATTCGGCGTCGTTGTGGCCCCGCGCCGATTCGAGTGCCGACCGGACGGCGCCGTCGAGTCGAGGGTCGACTCCCAGGCCCAGCTCGAGCTCGGCCTCGAGGGCGTCGACAGCCTCGGCGTGACCCGAGATCACCCGAACCAGGTCGAGGGCGATGACGTTGCCCGACCCCTCCCAAATCGCGTTCACCGGCGACTCCCGGTACAGGCGGGGCATTATCGACTCCTCCACGTACCCATTGCCGCCCACGCATTCGAGAGCCTCGCGCACCACCTCGCTGCATCGTTTGGTGACCCAGTACTTGGCCACCGGCGTGAGGATCCTCCTGATCCTCGCCTCATTCTCATCGATCGGCGCTCGATCGAAGGCTCCCGCCAACCGCATCATCAGCAGCACCGCGGCTTCGGTCTCGATCTCCAGGTCGGCGAGGACGTTGCGCATGAGTGGCTTCTCCACCAGGGGAGACCCGAATGCCCGTCGATGCACGGTGTGATGGATCGCCTGGCTGACCGCCTGTCGCATCAGTGCAGAGGAACCGGTCACGCAGTCGAGGCGGGTGCCGGCCACCATCTCGATTATCTCGTCCACCCCGCGGCCCTCTTCGCCGATGAGACGGGCCCAAGCAGAGTCGAACTCGACCTCCGTTGAGGCATTCGATCGGTTCCCCAGCTTGTCTTTGAGACGTTGGATCCGGATCCCGTTTACCTCGCCGTCGGGCGTGAAGCGGGGGAGGAAGAAACAGGACAGACCTTTCCCGGTCGTGGCGAGAACGAGAAAAGCGTCGTTCATCGGGGCAGACATGAACCACTTGTGACCGGTGAGCACGAATTCGCCGTCGCTGCCGATCGGAGTGGCTCGGGTCGTATTTGCCCTGACGTCCGACCCGCCCTGCTTCTCGGTCATCCCCATCCCGACCAAGACCCCCGACTTCTTCGATGCTGGCCGAAACGACGGGTCATAAGCGCGGGCCAGCTGAAGCGGCTCCCACTCGAGGGCCAGGTCGGGCTGTCGACGGATAACGGGGACCGCGGACGTGGTCATGGACACGGGACAGAAATGACCGGCTTCCACCTGGGAGGCGAGGAAAGTGAGAGCTGTCCGAGTTGGGTGCGATCCATCCCCCGGATCGGCCTCCCATGGCAGGCTGTGCAATCCATGCTCTACTGCCAGGCCGAGGAGGGAATGCCACGAGGGGTGGTACTCGACGATGTCTGCCCGGTTGCCCCAGGCGTCGTGTGTGTGGAGAACGGGAGGGTTCTTGTTCGCCTGCGCCCCCCAGCCGAATGTCTCCGCCACGCCCATGAGCCGACCGTGCTGCTCCACGACCGCCAACCGGTCTCCCGCCCCTTCCCTGGCCAGTGCGTCGCTCAACACCGGGTCGGCCGCGGCCATGTCGTAGTCCACGAGTGGGGGTGGCTGGTTGGTCACCTCGTGGGTGTCACCCATCGTCGCATCCTATGGAGCCAGACGGGCAAAGGGGGCGGACATAGTCCGCCCCCCTGGCCCGAACCCCCGCCCTCTCTCGCGTTCCTCCGCTCAGGACCTGCGACTGACGATATGGGCGGCCCTTAGTGAAGTCTTAAGGTGAATCGGCCCGCCCTTGACAAGTTCGGTTAAATACGCCCCCCTCCTCCGCAGGAGACAGGTGACCACCAGCCGGTCCCACTCGGACACTCTGCGAAGGCCGCGTCTCGAGGCCTTGCTCGATGAAGCTGCGGCCCGCCGCCTGACAGTGCTCACCGGGGGGGCCGGCACTGGTAAGACCACGTTGCTCCTGCAGTGGCTGGGCCGGAAGCCGTCGTTGTGGCACACGGTCACGCCTGCGGACACCTCGGTGTCCATCCTCGCCCGCGCCATTCTCGACAAGTTGCGTCTGCAGGTCCCCGACCTATCCCCTGACTTTTGGCTCGCGGTCGAGGGCGGGCGAGGGCCCGACTCGGCTGCAGGTCGATCGGAGCGGGCCGACTCACTGGCCGCAGAGCTCTGTCGCGAGCTGGAGGCACGCTTGTCCCGAGACCTCTATCTGGTGCTCGACGACCTCCATGTCCTGGGTCCCAGTGGCGAAGCAGTTCGCCTGGTCGCAGCACTGTGCCGCAACGCCCCCGAGCGGCTCCACGTGATCATCGCCACCCGGGCGCCATTGCCCTTCGCCACCAGCCGCATGAAGCTCCAGGGCCAGGCCGGCGAGATGACCGCCGACCAGCTCGCCTTTACCGTCGACGAGATCGCGGCCTTGCTCGAGATGGGGACCGGGACCGATCCCGAAACTGCACGATCGGTGTTCGACCAGACCGGGGGGTGGCCGATGGCAGTGGCCCTGAGCGCAAGACTCGACGATCTCGAGGGAGATGTGACTCCCGGCATCGATCGTTCGACCCTCTTCGACTACCTGGCCGAGGAGGTGATCACCTCTGAGACACCAGAGACCCTGGCCGCACTTCGCATGATCGCACCGCTTCCTTGGGTCACGGCCGCCATGGTGGCCCGGCTCGGCCTCGGTGCCGGGTCGGCGGACTGGTTCGACGCCCATCGTCGCAGCGTCTATGTGATCCCGGCCCCGAACCACCCGGGGGCGATCAGTCCTTCACCGCTCGTTCGCGAGTACCTCCTCGAGAACCATCCTCTCGACCCTCACGAGATAGGGGAGCTCCTGTTGGAGGCCTCGAACCTGTACGAGCAGGAAGGGGCCGTGTCGGAAGCGATGGAGAGCCTCGTCAGGTTGGCGTCGGAGGACCAGATAGCCCGCTTCGTCTCGGAACGGGGAGAGAGGATGTTGGCGGCGGGGCTGGCCCGGCAGATGGTGGAGGCGATCGAGCGCGTCCCCCGTGGGCGGCGCAACCGCGACGTCCTCCTCTTCGAGGCCGAGGCGAGACAGGTGCTCGGCGATTGGGAAGGAGCGACCGACTGTTACGAGGCCCTGGCCCCTGGCTCGGGAGAGATGCCGGCCCGGCTGGCATGGCGCCTGGGGTTTCTGAGCCACATGCGCGGCGATGTGACGGCCGCGCTCGACGCCTATCGGCGGGGAAGGCGTGGGGAGGGCGACCTGGCCAGCGAGGCTGCCCTCGTCGGGTGGACGGCGAGCGCCCACTGGCTGAAAGGAGAGCGCGACGAGGCGAAGCGCCTCGCCAACGAGGCTCTCGAGTTGGCCCGGCGGGCTGATGATTCGGGGGCGCTGGCCACGGCTCACACCGTCCTGGCCATGGTGGCGGCGATGGACGGTGATCGGGCCGGAAACCATCTCCACTACCTGCGCGCCCTGGAACACGCCGAGAGGGCGCGAGACGTCCTTCAGACGGTCCGGATCAGGTCGAATCGGAGCTCCCACTTCCTGGAGCAAGGTGATTACGCCAATGCCCTCACCGAGCTGGACAAGGCGCTGCGTCTGGCCGACATGACGGGGTTTCAGCTGTGGCGAGGGATGGCACTCTCCAACCGGGCACAGGTCATGGCCGGTCTGGGAAGGTTGGAGGAATCGGTGGCCGACCTCGAGCTGTCGAGGGAGGTGTTCAGGCAGATGGGCTCGATCCTCGAGTCATATCCGCTGGCTCAGATGGCCGATGTCTATGCCCTGCGGGGCGACAAGGCGCTGGCCAGGGCCGGCTATGAGGAAGCGATCCGGCTGGGTGAGGAGGGCCATGACCTCCAGGCGTTGGTGCCCGCCCTCTCCGGCCTGGCCCGTGTCCTGGCCGAGGACGACCCGGAGCGAGCGGGCCGGCTCGCCGACCGGGCCGCCGAAGTGACATCGGTCATCGGCCACGTACGCGCCGTGCTTGCACAGGGGTTCGTAGCCCTGGCAGCCGGGTCGGCCGACGAAGCCCAAGCAAAGGCGGTGGAGGCGGCCGACGTGGCCCGCTCCCGCCAGGATCTCCCCGGCCTGGCCGAGGCGATGGAGCTCGAGGCAGCTGCCATCGAGGACCAGGGTCGGGCACGGTCTTTGCTCGAGCAGGCTCGCCGGGTGTGGGAGGAGATCGATGCGCCCGTCGGGGTGGCCCGGGTCGACCTCGCCCTGGCCGGGCTCGACGGGGGTGATGTCGCCCTTGCCGACGCCGCAGCCGCCAGCCTCCGTCAGCTCGGGGCCAAGGGCCTGGCTCTCGACGCAGCCAGGGTCGCAGCCACCGAGTGGGATGCATGTGACGTCGGCATCCGGACGCTGGGCGGCTTCTCGGTGGTGGTCTGTGATCAGGCGGTCCCATCGTCGGCCTGGCAGTCCCGTGTCGCCAGGGAGATCGTGGGAATGCTCGCCGCAAACCGGGGCAGGGCGGTCCATCGTGAGGTGGTCATCGAGCGCCTCTGGCCCGACGACGACCCGGCCAAGGCCGGCAACAGGCTCTCCGTGGCCCTCAGCACCATCCGTGGTGTCTTCGACCCAGGCCGTATCCACGGGAGTGACCATTACCTGGTGGCAGCCCGTGAGTCTCTCGGCCTGAACCTGGATCATGTGGAGGTGGACGTGGATGCCTTCTTTCGGGAGGCTGGCACGGGCCGCTCATTCCTTCGTTCCGGTGAGCTAGGGGCCGGCCTCGCCATGCTCAGGTCGGCGGAAGCCCGCTACGTCGGAGAGTTCCTCGAAGACCATCCCTACGCAGACTGGGCCATCGGGCTCAGGGAAGAGGCGCGGACCGAGTTCATCTCGATCGCCCGTCTCCTGGCCGATGCCGATGTGGGGGCCGGGGACAACGACGCCGCGGCGCGGTGGTACATGCGCATCCTCGAGCAAGATCCCTATGACGAGCCCGCCCACCTGGGATTGGTGGTTGCCATGGCGACGGCAGGGCACCACGGGTCGGCGAGACGTCTCTACCGCACCTACGTGACACGGATGGCCGAGCTCGAAGTGGAGCCGGCCTCCTTCCCCGTTCTGGCTTAAGACATCGCTAAGGGGGAGGCGCACAATTCGGCGAATGGACACCTTCGTGGTGCGGGTGTGGGGGCCCATGGCCGACGGGGAGGAGGAGACGAGCCTTCGCGGCGTCGTGGAGCACATCGCGTCGGGGCGGAGCGACAGGTTCCGGACCACCGAGGAGCTCGTCTCTTTCCTCCGGGTGCCACCGGGCCCAGCCGTAGAGGCGGAGGGTCTGTCTGACGACTCGGGGATCGTCGGATAGCATCGGCTGTGGCATTCTCTGGGCTTGTTCCCGCTACGCGACGTCAATCCGACCCGAATCACCCCCATCGTCACCCTGGCCCTGATTGGCGCCAATCTCCTCGTCTATTTCCTCATCCAGGGCAGAGGGACGGTGGAAGAGCAGCAGGCACTCGTCTACGAGCGGGCGGCCATCTCGTGTGAGGTGACCACCGGTTTTCCCCTGGGGATCGACGAGATAGTCAACGACACCTGTGAGGCGGGATCCCAGGACCCGCTCTTCCCCGACAAGAACGTGTTCCTCGCCCTGGTGACCTCGATGTTCCTCCACGGGAGCGTGGGCCACGTGTTGTTCAACATGTGGTTTCTGTGGATTTTCGGCAACAACGTCGAGGAGGCATACGGGCACATCGGCTATCTACTGATGTACCTGGTCGGAGGGCTGGCGGCGACGGCTGCGTATGTCGGCCTCAACCCGGAAGCCACGGTGCCGCTCGTCGGGGCCTCGGGTGCCGTCGCCGTGGCCATGGGCGCCTATGTGGTCCTGTTCCCCGGCCACCGGGTGCTGTCCCTGGTCGGATGGTTCCTGCTTCCCGTGCCGGCGGCACTCTTCCTGATCTTTTGGTTCGTGGCCCAATTCGGGCTGGGCGGCACCAACACGGCATGGGAGGCACATGCCGGAGGCTTTGTCTTCGGGGCCGGGATCAGTCTCTTTCTCCGCTCCACTCTGATGCGCCGCGTGCCTGCCCGCGGCTGATGATCAACAGTGAGGCTGTCTACTACCGCTATGCAACGGGGTCGCAATACCTAAGCGACACTGAACATCACCATCGTTTCGGGGGGTGGGTCGGGTCCGGGTGTGTAGTGTCACTGTTCACAGTGAATGAGCAGTGGAGCAGTAACCGCTAGGGGCGGAGTGGATGGGTAGGACGTTGCTCAAGGGCGGCTGCGTGCTCAGCCTGGACCGCAAGGTGGGCAACTTTCGGGTGGCCGATGTGCTCATCGAGGAAGGTCGTATCGCCGAAGTCGGGCCCGATCTGCGAGCCCGCGGCGCCGAGGTCGTCGACGCCGCTGACACGATCGTCATGCCCGGCTTCGTCGACGCCCATCGGCACCTCTGGGAGTCGCTCTTCCGGGGCCGAGGTGACGGGGACAACGTGCCCGAGTCCGCGTTCTCGAGTGACGATGTGTACGCCGCCTCGCTGATCGGCCTGCTCGGAGCCTTGGAGGCGGGCATCACCAGCCTCGTCGACTGGTACGGCATGCCCGAGGGCGCGCATGTCGATGCCGCACTTCAGGCGCATGCCGATTCGGGGCTGAGGACAGTGTTCGTCGACGCCAGATCCGGTGGCGGCGAGCCGGGGGGTGCCTCGGCGTCGCCACTCACCACACTCGCCGAGGGGGGCAACGATACCGGAGCCTGGTCCACGGCCAGACAGCGCGGCCGGAGGATCCACGCACACGCCGCCATCAGCAGCGAGCAGCGGGGACTTGGCGTGATGGCGTCGATGCTCGCAGGCGACGTTACCTTGGTGCACGGGTCCTACTTCGAGGACCGCGATCTCGACCTGGTGGCTTCGTCCGGCGCCGCGATGGTCATTGCTCCCTCCAGCGAGATGGCAGGGGGTCTCGAGCCCTTGCAGGTCCAACAGCTGGTAGACCGAGGGATCCGCCCCGGCCTTGCCGTCGACACCGAGCGGTTTTCCCCGGGCGACATCTTCGCCCAGATGCGGGCCGCGATCTCGCTTCAGCACGCCAGGCTGTTCGACCTGAAGCTGGCGGGCAAGGCGGGCTTGCCCAAGCTGCTCACCACCCGTGAGGTGATCCGTTACGGCACCATCGATGGGGCGCGAGCGATCGGTCTCGGCGAAGTGACTGGATCGTTGACACCGGGCAAGCAGGCTGACGTTGTAGTGCTGCGAACAGACCGTCCCAACATCTACCCGATCAACGACCCCATCGGGGCGGTTGTCTGGGGGATGGACACCTCGAACGTCGACTGGGTGTTCGTGGCCGGACGCCCGATGATGCGGGCCGGGATTCTCGAGGCCGATGTGGAACGTGCTCGCGATCTGGCGGCAGGAGCCCACCAGCGGCTGTCCCGGGCCTCCGAGGCGCTGTCGCATGCAGGGGAGCCGGCGTGAGCAGCCGACCAGGTCCGTCGGCAGCAATCACCTCGCTCGTCGTGGGGTCGAGGTACATGCCCGTCTACCTGGCCATCATCGTCCTCGTGGTCGTGGCCGCCGTCTGGGCCCCGGCCACGCTGGCACCGGCAGGGCTCGAGGCGATCGCCCCGCTCGGCACCTTCCTGGCCATCACCGCACTCGGCCAGATGCTCGTCATCATGACCGGTGGGATCGACCTCAGCGTCCCGGGGACGTTCTTGCTCGGTGGTCTCCTGGTGGTGGGTGTCGGACAGCAGTCGGACGACAGGATCTGGGTGGCGCTCCTCACCGCCATCGGCGTCGCCGCCCTGGTCGGCCTGGTCAATGGGATCCTGATCGGGGGCCTGAAGTTGAATGCGTTGATAGTGACGCTGGCGGTGGGCCAGGTGGTGGGCGGAGTGGCTAATCGCTACTACAACCAGGTGGCCATCCAGAAGCCAGTGCCTCCCGGATTGTCCGACTGGGCTGCCGGCGACTTCCTCGGAGTGACGAGGATCTTCTGGGTCGGGGTCGTCCTCACCCTCGTACTCGTCGTCGTCTTCCGGTTCACCGGCGTGGGGCGACGTTTCCAGGTGGTGGGGGCCAACCCGGTGGCATCCCACGTGCTCGGTCTGCGGGTGAATCTCAATCAGGTGGCTGCCTACGTAGTCGCTGCCGTCCTCTATGCCATGGCAGGGGCTCTTCTCGCCGCAGACATCCGGGCCCCGGGTGTCACCGTGGGGGCTCCCTACCTGCTCGGTCCGATCGCAGCGGTGGTGATCGGTGGCGCCTCACTCACGGGCGGTCTGGCGAGCCCGGTGTCGACGTGGGCGGCCGCATTCTTCCTTGCCGGCCTCAATCAGATGATGCGAGTGATGGGGCTGCCGACCGCCCTCCAGTTCGTGGTGTTCGGGCTGGTGATAGTCGGAGGGATGTTGGTCTCAGGTGACCGCATCATCAAAGCGGTCGAACGGATTCTGCGCGACCGGTCGCGGCCGGGACGGCGCAAGGAAGGGAGTCTCGCCGTCGAAGGCGGTGAGCCGTGACAAAAGGAGAGAGAGCGAGAGAGACCGAAAGCGGGAAGATCAACGAATGGAGGAGGACGATGAAACCCAGGGTCTTTGCCCTGATCGCCGTGATGGCTCTTGTCCTGGCCGCCTGTACAGGCGATGTGGCCGGGACGACGACCACCGCGGCAGCTGAAGAGGAAGCCACTACGACGGCGGCCCCGTCCGAGGCGACCACCACGGCCGCGCCGGCCGAGGCCACAACGACGGCAGCATCCACCGAGGGGGCGCTGAGCGAGTACGGCGAGAGCACTGACGCAGATCCCGCCCTCGTCGAGAAGGCACTCGGACCGGTGCCGGAGGTTCCGGACATCGTGCTGGCGTCGATCGCACGTGCCGAGCAGGACCTCGACCAGGCCACCATCGACAAGGCTCTCGAATGCTGGAGCGCGGTCGAGTGTGAGACCGGCACCGGTGGCGAGGTCATCATGGGCTACGCCGACGGCGGCGGGCTCAACGTGTGGCGGCAGGTGACCCGAATGGAGGCGGTCCTCCAGGCGCTCACCTATCCGGAGATCGGCACGATGGTCTTCCGTGACGCACAGTGGTCGACCGACCCCGCGGTGCCAATCGGAGACATCAACTACATGGTCGAGCGCGGTGTGACGTTCATCATCGGCTATCCCGACTGGGGTCTGGCCCTTGGCGATGCGATCAAGGCGGCCGAAGCGGCCGGTATCCCCTACGTGCCGTATTCGGCCGGTTGGGTGGGTCTTCCCGGCCAGGATGGGGCTCTCGTCCCCGGCACCGACTATCTGTCGATCGTTGGGGAGGATCTCTGCGCCCTTGGCGAGAGCTTCTCCCAGGTGATCAACGATGGTGTCGGCGAAGGCTCGATCGGTGTTCTCGGCGGGACACCGGGCAACGCCCTGTCGCTCGGGTGGCAGCAGTGCCACCTTCAGACGCTGGCGGACACCATCGAGGTGGTCAACCCGCCCGCTGATGAGAACTCGACCACTGGTGACACCTACTGGGCCAACGACATCGCACGCGATGTGGTGAGCGGGATGTTGTCGACCAACCCCGATATCGGAGGGTTCAGCTACGAGTATGCCGACGGGCTGGCCACTGCCCTGGCCGATGTCGAGATCGGAACCATGACGCTGGCCATCCGCACCGACGAGCAGACTCTGTTCTGCGACTGGGTGGAGCGGGACAACCCGGACTATCACATCTGGTACTCGGCGGGAGGCAACTTCCAGTCGCGGACCGCGGTGACGGCTCAGATGATGAAACTGGCGGGTGCTGAGATCCCGGCGGAGATCGTCGTTCCACACGTGATGCGTGAGGTCACCGCCTCCGACTGCAACCCGGATCGGGTGACACCGACGGTGTCGAACACCTCGCTGGTCCCGGATCCGGTGCTTGCCCTGATGTACCCGGAAGGGTGAGTTGACCACTGGCGGTCCCCAAGGAGGGTCGGCCGGCCCGGTCACCGTCCTCGAGCTGAGCGGGGTTTCCCGCCAGTTCGGGGCGGTCCGGGCGCTGACCGACGTCAGCTTCGACTGTCGCGCCGGCGAGGTTCATGCCCTCGTCGGCGAGAACGGGTCGGGCAAGTCGACTCTCCTCGGGATCGCCAGCGGGTTCGTGGAGCCGGACCGGGGATCGGTGGTCATCGGCGGCAAACGTCTTCGCACCGATTCCCCGGCTCTGGCCCGCAAGCTGGGCCTGGCCATGGCGTATCAGGACACGTCCCTGGTCCTGAGCCAGCCCGTCAAGAACAACCTCTATCTCGCCGCTCCACCGGACGACCGGCCTCCTTACTGGCGGCGCAAGAAGTGGGCGCGTCGCCTGCTCGGGGAATTCGACCTCGACATGGAGTTGTTCCCCGACGTCCCTGCCGGCTTCCTCACCCTGGCCGAGCGTCAGATGTTCGAGGTGGCCAAGGCGCTGGTCTCCAACCCGAAGGTTCTACTGCTCGACGAGCCCACCACTGCGCTCGGCCCCGACGAGGTGGAGGCCTTGCATCGAACGATCGTCGCCTGCCGGTCGAGAGGTGTCGGCGTGGTGTACGTGAGCCACCGTCTCCCCGAGGTCCTGGAGATCGCCGACCGGATAACCGTCCTTCGCGACGGCCGGGCACGGGGCACCTTCGATGCGAAGACGACCACCGAGCACGAGCTCGTCGACCTGATAGTCGGCCGTCCCTTCGAGGCCGCATTCCCGCCGAGCTCGCTCGATTCCCGCGTTCAGCGGGATGTTCTGGTTGTGGACGGCCTGCAGGGTCAGTCGTTCGGCCCGGTCACATTCACCCTTCAGAGCGGTGAGGTGGTCGGCGTGGCCGGCGCCGAGGGCAATGGACAGCCCCAGCTCTTCGACACGCTGGCGGGAAGAACTCCTCCACGAGCGGGCCGGGTGGTCTGCGACGGCATCGAGCTGACCTTGATCTCGACCCATGAGGCGGTCAAGTCCGGGATCATGCTCCTGGCCGGCGACCGAAAGCGAGAGGCGTTGATGCCCGTCCTGGGAGTCCGGGTCAACTCCACTGTCCAGTCCCTGCGCAAGTTCAGCGTCCTGGGCTTTCTCCGCGGGCGCGCCGAGCGCAAGTCCGTGAGGGGGCTCGTCCAGGAGCTCGAGATTCGCACACCCTCGCTCGAGCAACCTGTCGAGTTCCTGTCCGGAGGCAACCAGCAGAAGGTCTCGGTGGCGCGGACCTTCCTACGTGATCCGGCGGTGATCCTGGCATACGAGCCCACCCAGGGGGTCGACGTCGGGTCTCGTTTCGACATCTACAAGGCACTCCGTGTCCGGACCGAGCAGGGCGCCGCGCTCCTGGTCAAGTCCAGTGACCCCCTCGAGCTCTCCGGTCTCTGCGACCGGGTGCTGGTCATGTCTCGGGGGACCATCGTGGAGGAGATCCCCGGTGACGAACTGGACGAGATGAGGATCGTCGAGGCGATCGTCCGCGGCCCTGGTGTCTCGAGGTCCGGGAGATCGCCGTTCGGGGTGGCCATGCCCAAGTCACCCGTCGAGTCCGAGACACGATGACCAGCCAATACACGGCTTCGGGCCCGGTGGACGCCGCTCGCCAGTGGGTTCGCAAGGTCATCCGCAACGCCAGGGACAAGAACAAGTGGCGGAAGGTCGTCAAGGTCCGTCTCTGGATGCCGGTGGCGCTGCAAGTCCTGCTGATCGGGTTGGTCGTCTGGTACACGAACTCCGAATTCCCCGGCTTCGTCAACCGGACCAACATGGTCAACATCCTGCTGCTGGCGATTCCGTTGGCAGTGGCGACGATGGCCCAGATCCATGCCCTCCTCGTGGGCTATCTGGACCTGTCCGTCGGCGCGATGATCAGCCTCGCCGTCGTCATCGCCTCGTTCCTCATCACCCCCGAGGCCAGCCCCGGCTCCCAACTGGCAGCGCTCGGCCTCATCTTCCTGTGTGCGCTCGGGCTTGGCCTCGTGAATGCCGCACTGGTGCGCGGAGTGAAGATCCCGTCGATCATCGCCACACTCGCCACGCTCAGCATCCTCGATGGCATCTCGCTGACCTTGCGCCCGACTCCTGGCGGCACGATCGACCCTGCATTCACGTCTCTTCTCCGGGGTGGCATCGGCCCGGTGCCCCTCGCCCTCATCCTCGTCGTACTCGGTGGCGCAGCTCTCGACCTGTGGCTCCACGCCAGTGGCTCGGGGCTGCAGGTGAGCGCCGTCGGCTACGACGAGCGGGCCGCCAAGAGGGGAGGGGTCAGGACCAACTGGGTCCGGGTCCGGGCGCTCCTCCTCGCCTCGATCTTCGCCGCCGTGGCGGGTGTGTTCGTCATGACCCGCTCGGGAGTGGGCAACGCCCAGATCGGCACCAGCTACACCCTGAACAGCATCACCGCCGCAGTGCTCGGCGGCGCGGCCCTGTCCGGTGGTCGCGCCACATTCGTCGGTGGCACGGTCTCTTCGATCCTGTTGGCGGTGATCATCACGGTGCTGCCGTTCCACGGTCTCCCGCCAGACGTCGGGCCGATGGTCATCGGGGTGCTGGTCCTGATCGGAATCATCCTCTTCCAGGTCGGGGACATCAAAGAGCTGGTCAAGCGGAACTATCGGCGAGCCCGGAGACTGGTGATCGGCAGCCGTCCTCCCAAGGCAGCGGAGATCCCGCAGCTATATCCGTCCGGGCAGGACTTCAGCGTCGTCCCGTCAGGGCGCAAGCTGATCAAAGGGGGGACGGTGCTCAGCCTCGATCCCGCGATCGGCGACTTCACCACCGGCGACGTCTTGATCGAGAACGACCGCATCCTCCAGGTCGGCCCGAACCTGGCCAACGGGGACGTGGAGACCATCGACGCGACGGGCATGATCGTGATGCCCGGGTTCGTCGACAGTCACCGGCACATCTGGGAGGGGCTTCTCCGCAACATCGGGACCGACGTCCCCCTCGAGGGGCGGACCAGCTACATCACTTTCGTCCTCCGCACCCTCGCCCCGGCCTATCGCCCTGAAGATGCCTACGCCGGCAACCTGGTCAGTGCCCTCGGCGCAATCGACGCCGGCATCACCACTCTGCTCGATTGGTCCCATATCCAGGCGTCCCCGGCCCACACCGACGCCGTCGTCCAGGCGTTGAGGGACTCCGGCATGAGGGCGGTGTTCGCCTATGGATTCCCGTGGTGGGGCAAATGGGAAGAGCGTCAGCCGAGCTGGTTCGTGCGAGCGGCGACCGAGCACTTCTCCTCGAAGGACCAAAAGCTGACACTTGCGCTCGCCGCACCCGGCCCCGAGTTCGTTGACTTCGAGGTGGCGCGGGATCACTGGAAGCTCGCCCGTGAGACCGACGCTCGCATCACTGCCCACGTGGGGGTGGGGACATACGGTCAGGAGGCCAAGGTCCAGGAGATGGGAGAGGCCGGCCTGCTCGGGTCCGACACCACCTACATCCACTGCACCACTCTCAACGACGTCGAGCTCCAGATGATCGTGGACACCGGTGGGACGGTGTCCCTGGCCACCCCCGTGGAGATGATGATGGGACATGGGATGCCTCCCATCCAGAAGTTCCTCGATCGCGGGCTCCGGCCCAGCCTGAGCGTTGACGTCGAGACCAACGTGCCGTCTGACATGTTCAACCAGATGCGCTCGGTGTTTACCCTGCAGCGGGCAATCGCCTCGGCCCAGGACAAGGCCCCGGTCACCATGCGTGAGGTGCTCGAGTACGCCACCATCGAGGGGGCAAGAGCCAACGGCCTCGAGGCGAACGTCGGCACCTTGACGCCGGGGAAGCAGGCCGATGTCATCTTGCTTCGGACCAACCGGATGAACGTGACGCCGCTCAACGACCCGGTGACCGCCGTGGTGACCTCGATGGACACAGGAAACGTCGACACGGTCATCATCGCCGGACGGGTGATGAAGCGGGAGGGCAGACTCCTCCACGTGGACTGGGAGGCGGTCAAGCGCATGGCCCTCTCCTCCCGTGACTACGTGGTCGAGAAGTCCGGGTTCAAGCTCCCCGGTATCTGAAACCGGCCGCAACGTAAGTCTTGACTTACGGTAAGTGAATGCTTACGATCTGGGTGTGGCGGACGCACAGCTCGAGGCACTCTCGGTGGAGACGAGACGAGCCATCTACACGATGCTTCTCGAGCGGCCTCGTTCCGTCGGTGAGATCGCCGAAGGTCTCCCGGTTAGCCGCCCCGCCGTCTCGCAGCATCTCAAGGTGCTGCTCGACGCCGAGCTGGCCCGTGTCACCGACGTCGGCAATCGGCGGGTCTACTCGGCGAACCCGGAGGGCATGGCGGCGCTGCGTGACTGGATCGACAGGATGTGGGACATGGCGATGGGGAGCTTTGCCGACTTCGCCCAGAGAGAATCCACCCGGAAAGAGATGGAGAGAGACATGAGCAACTCCGAGAAACTCGAAGCCCTGGTGAAGGTGATCACCGTTCCCGGCGAGCCTGCCGTGGTATTCGAGCTGTTCACCAACAGGATGGGCGAGTGGTGGCCCTTGGAGACCCACTCGATCGGTGGCGAGGACGCGGTCGATGCGCGGGTCGAAGGCGAGGTCGGGGGACGGGTATACGAGGTCACCCGGGATGGAGTCGAGCACGAGTGGGCGAGGATCGAAGAGTGGGAGCCGGGGCGGCGTGTGGCCATGGAGTGGTACCCGGGTCTCCCGACGGCGCAGGCGACCCATCTCGAGGTCACGTTCCGGCAAACCGCCGAGGGCACCGAGATGACCCTCGTTCACGATGGTTGGGAGGCGCGGGGAACGGACGCGGATCGGATGCGCCAGTCCTATGACACGGGTTGGGACATCGTCCTCAGAAGGGTCCCGGGATCGGTGAGGGCCGAAGCGACCGCCTGACGAGGCCTGCCCGACCGCGGCATGTGTAACCCAATTGGCCCTCCGGTCGATTACTTGGGTGACGGGCGGGGTACGACCGGAAGGAAGAGAATGAGACGACTCCAGCGAACCGTCTTGACCGCGCTCCTGACCGCCGGCCTCATCGCCGGTTCGAGCGTCGCCTGGGCGCAGACGAACGAGGACGACGAGCCCGAGGCGAACCAGAGCCTCATCGACACTCTCTTCAACTTCGGTTACGACGTCGTCAATCAAGTCTTCCTGTGGAACACCAGCCAACTCGACGGCCCCTACGACTGCACCCTCGAGAACGGTCCCCTCACCGCCACCTATGGCGAGACCTCGGATGAGGGCGTGATTCTCGTCGACATGCTCGAAGACGGATCGGGCGTGGTGATGTTCCCCAACCGGCCGGCCGAAGAGGTGGGCGACGATCATGAGCCTGCGACCTCTCCTGTCGCCTACACCGGTGCGGATGGGGAATGCGGGGTCAGCGGGGGTGACCCCACCGGGCCCGCAGGCCAGATCAACCATGGCATGTTCATGAAGTTGTTCAACAGCTTGTACGAGGGTGAGGGCGGACGCGGCTGCCTGGTCCGACACATCGCTCAGTCAGACCTGGGCAAGGGTGATCAGCAGGTGCAGGCCGGGCAGGCGGTCATCACCGATCCCGTGGCGCAAGGCGACACAGGCTCAGTCGAGTTCACCACCGTGGAGACCGACTGTGAGCACGGTCGTGCCGCCCGGACCGAGTCAGCGCCCCAGTCGGGCCGACCGGAGCATGCCGGACCACCCGATCATGCCGGCGGTCCCGGCAATGGGAATGGCAATGGTGGTGGCAACGGGAACGGCAACGGCAACGGCAACGGTGGTGGCAACGGCAACGGTGGTGGCAACGGGAACGGCAACGGCGGCGGTCCCGGGAACTGATCCCGGCCAGCGTTCGGGGTCTATCCCGGGTCAGTCCAAGGCGCCGATGTCGACGTTGTAGGCCTCGAAGACCAGGTCGGCACCCGCCTGACGATGCAGGGTCAGTCGCCCGAGAAGCGTCGTCACCTGCCGGCGAACCGAGGACACCGTGGCGTTTCCATCAAGGGCGAGACGCACGGTGGCCTCGGCCCGGAGCCAGGCCCCCAGCAGTTCGAGGTGTTCTTGTCGCAGGTCCTCCGTGTACGGGGCCAGTCGCGGCGCGACGGCGACGATCTCGGCCAGCAGACCGTGTGAGCCTTCGACTTCTTCGATATGTGAGTCCAGAGCCTTCCGGACGTCACCCAGCCTCGCTTCCGTTCGGTCCAGCCAATCGTCCACTGACGCAGGGCCGGCTATGACCTCCTCCAGAGCGGTCATGGCCTCGGCGAGATCGTGACGAAGGTGACTCGCTCGGGATAGCTGCTCAGAGGATTGCAGTGCGCTGGGGACGCTCATGTTTCAGAGGATGCCTCTCCGGACGACCCAGGAAAGGGCCAGAAGTCCCAAAGGGCCGGTCTCTACTCCGGTCATGTTCGTAACCTAGGCCGGGTGATCGCTGACCGCTACCGGCCGATCGAGCAGATCGGGACCGGTGGGATGGCCACGGTGTGGAAGGCCCACGACACCCTGTTGGGCCGGTTCGTGGCAATCAAGCGTCTCCTTCCCCATCTGGCCGGTGATGCGGCGGCCTCGCAGCGATTCGAGCGCGAGGCCCGGGCCGCGGCGAAGCTCAACCACCCCGGGATCGTGACTGTGTTCGACACCGGAGAGGACGCCGACGGGCCGTACATCGTTCTCGAGTTGGTGTCGGGGGCCACCGTGGCCGACGAATTGGCCCGAGCGGGGCCAATGAGCCCGTCTGACGTCGCCGCTCTGGTGACGCAAGTGGCAGGTGCGCTGGACCATGCTCATTCCGCCGGCGTGATCCACCGCGACATCAAGCCGGCCAACCTGATCGTCGACCCTGACGGACGGGTCCGTCTGGCCGATTTCGGGATCGCCCACACCGTCGACGATCGGGTCACCATCACCGACTCCGGCGAACTGGTCGGCACCATCAGCTATCTGGCGCCGGAGATCCTCAGCGGGGAGCCGGCCACCACGGCAACCGACATCTACTCACTGGGCGCGGTCACGTATGAGCTGCTTTCGGGACGGCCCCCCTTCTCGGGTGACACCCCCGCCGCCCTGCTCGAGGCGGTGCGAAGCGGTGGTGTCCCCAGACTCGACGGGCTGGCACCCGATCAGATGTCGGCCGCGGTGCGGAGCGCCATGGCCAGGGACCCTGTTGACCGGCCTGACACCGCCGGCGAGTTCGCAGCAACGCTCGCGGGGTCGACCACCCTGGTCATGGCGGGGGCCAAATCCCCACTTGGCGGCGGTGTCTCCTCGGAGGAGCCAACCGTGGTGAGGCCGGCGCCACCACCTCCACCACCGGCCCCACCGGCCGTGACACCTCCACCGGAGGAGCCCGGTTCGAGGTGGACCGCCTGGCCGGTCATCCTCCTCCTCATCACGCTCGTCGGACTCATCGCGGCCGCCGTCATGAATGGTGTGGGCGGCGATCCCGATCCGGGCACGACGACCGCCACCACCGTCCCAATAACGACCCCGCCACCGACGGAGGTCGCAACGACCATCGCCGCGACCACCACTCTCGCGCCGACCACAACCCTGCCCCCGACGACCACCACGCCGGCTCCCACCCCGGAGAGTGTTGCCGGAGAGATCGGTCTCCTGCTCGCCTCTCTGGAGCCCTCGGCATTTCGGCCCAGGGATGTGCGACAGGTGGAGGATCGGGTCGAGAAGGCGATGGAGGAATGGCAGGCGGAGGATCGCGACGACCTCCAGCGTGAGTTGGAACGGGCATTCGAGGAGGCCGCCGATCTCGGGGAGTCCCCGGAGCGGTCCGAGCTGCTCGACCTCCTCGCTCAACTCGCCGAGCTCATGGGGTTCAGGGTCGACCGGATCGGGGACGGGCAAGGAAATGGAGACGGTGGTGGCGACTGACGGCCCGGGCCACACATTCGTCGAGACAACGATCGATCTACCTGATGGCGTGGCGCTCGGCGCCACCCTGGGCAGCCCGGAGGGCACCGCCCTGGGTGTGGTCCTGTTCGCCCACGGGACCGGGAGCAGTCGCCACAGTAGGCGCAACCGCCAGGTTGCAACCGCGCTCCACTCCGCCGGCCTGGGCACACTCCTCCTCGATCTGCTCACCGGGACGGAAGACGAGGAGGACCGGGTGACCGGTCGACACCGGTTCGACGTCGCCATGCTCGGGAAGCGGGTGGTCGGGGCCATCGACTGGCTTCGTGAGTCCGGCACCGCCTCGGTGGGCCTGTTCGGGGCGTCGACCGGCGCCGCCGCCGCCCTGATCGCCGCCGCGGGTCGGCCCTACGAGGTGAAAGCGGTGGTCTCCCGTGGTGGCCGGCCCGATCTGGCCGGTCAGACGCTGCCGCTGGTGAAGGCGCCGACCCTGCTCATCGTGGGGAGCCTGGACCGCACGGTCCTGGAAATGAACGTCGCGGCCCGGAAGCAGATGGTGGCTGAGACGAGCCTGGAGATCGTGCTCGGTGCCGGCCACCTCTTCGAAGAGCCCGGCGCTCTCGACGAGGTGGCCGCGTTGGCCACCAGCTGGTTCCTACGTCACCTCGTCGCCTGAAGGTCCGTCAGGAGCGAGACTGGTTCAGGGTGGGCTCGTAGATGTCGCTCATGTAGTCACGGACCATACGGGCTGCCGTGACCCGGGGCCCCAGGGTGCGCCAGGCATGGCGGATGCGCTCGGAGAACACCGGTCGGTCATGGTGGTACATGTCCCGGATCGAGCCCAGGATCTCGATCAACGCGGTCGCCTCGGCGGCGTCCCGGAGCTCTGGGTCCTCGTCGTTGCTGGAGGTGATGGCCCAGCCGTTGGCGCCGTCGTACATCTCGGCCCACCACCCATCGAGGATGGAGCAGTTGAGACCACCGTTCAATGCCGCCTTCTCCCCACTGGTCCCCGACGCCTCCCGGGGCCGGATCGGGTTGTTGAGCCATATGTCGCAGCCCTCGACCAGTGCCCGTGCCACCCGCATGTCGTAGCCGGGGACGAACGTGAATCGGTTGTTGGCCTCCGGTGAGGATGCGAACGAGACGACCTCGGAGACGAGCGACTTCCCGTGATGGTCCTGAGGGTGGGCCTTACCGGCGAACACGAAGTGAACCGGACGCCCGTCATCTCCGAGCATGTCCCGAAGACGTTCGATTTCATGGAGGAGCAGCGTCGCCCGTTTGTAGGGGGCAAATCGGCGGGCGAACCCGATGATGAGGGCGTCCGGATCGAGGTCACGACCTGTGGTCACCGCGACGACGTCGGCGAGGCGGCGGGACGCACTCGAGCGCAGGTAGGTCAGCCGACCGTCGTCGATGGCCGAGACCTGATCCCAGGCGCCGGCATCGCCGTCGGCCCATGCCGGGCCCAGCACCTCATCGAAGGTGGCCTGGATGTCGGCCCCGACCCATGTCCTGGCGTGCACCCCGTTGGTGATCGACGTGATCTCGTCGCCGATCCCTGTTCCGGCGAACATGCCACGACTCACCTCACCATGCAGCTTGGAGACCCCGTTGGCCCTGCTGGAGAGACGGAGCGCCAGTGCGGCCATGTTGAATCGGTGCTCGTCGTCGGGATCCAGGCCCAACGCCCAGATCTCCTCCACCGGCACGCCCCAGCGGCCGGCCCACGGCTCGAGATAGCGGACGACGAGGTCCCGGTCGAAGCAGTCGATCCCGGCCGGGACCGGGGTGTGGGTGGTGAAGACCAGACCCTGACGAACCTTGCTCATCGCCGCGGGGAGGTCCCCGCCGCTGATCACACGGTCGATCAGCTCCAGGGCGATGAACCCGGCGTGGCCCTCGTTGAGGTGGTGAACCGTCGGGTCCCACCCCAGGGCGGCGAGGGCGCGCGCCCCGCCCACTCCGAGCACCATCTCCTGGTCGAGGCGATGGGCGCGATCACCGCCGTAGAGACGGTCGCCGATGCTTCGGTCGGATTCGCTGTTCTCTGCCACATGGGTGTCGAGCAGGAGTAGGGGGATACGGCCGACGTCGATCCGCCACACCCGGGCTGCCACGTGACGTCCCGGCAGGGGAACCCGCACCACCACATGGGTGTCCATCGCCCCCACATCGACTGGGTCGATCGTGGGATAGCTCTCGGTCTGGGCCCCATCGTCGATCTGTTGTTCGAAATAGCCGTTTCGGTAGAAGAGGCCGATCCCGACCAGGGGGACATGGAGGTCGGCGGCGGCTTTGAGATGATCTCCGGCGAGGATGCCGAGCCCGCCCGCGTACTGGGGGAGCAGTGCGTCGATGCCGAACTCCGGCGAGCAATAGGCGATCTGGGGAGAAGCCAGTCCTTCCAGCGCGGCGTCGAGATCCCCTGCCTCGGAGGCGACCCGCCCGACGAACACTTCGTCGGCGAGCAGCTGATCGAGCTGGCCGGCGCTCAGGTCGGCAACGACCGTGACCGGGTGTCGCGACTGGGCTGCACCCGGAAGCGAGGCGAGGAGATCGCGACAGGAGGCCACCCAGGCCCAGCGGTGGTTGGCGGCGAGACGATGCAAAGCCTCACGCAGAGCGGGTGAATCCAAGGTCTCCCTCCTCCTTTCCGGTGCCACCCTTCCGAAGCCCGCGGTGGGCGGCGCAGCCGATGATTCTAAGGCCGGGGCCGATGCTCAGTCGTCTTCGAACGTCTCGATCTCATCCAGCAGCTCGAGTGATTGCATGGCGGGCTCGGCCACCGCGCCCCCGTCGCTGGCGATCCGGGAGAGAAGGGCACGGGAGCGGGGGCCGCCGATGTCGGCGAGCAGGCGAACTACGGCGGGGGTGAGACGGCCCGAGGTACGTGCCTTCTCGATCAGGTCGATCGACTTTTCGCCCGCTTTGACGATCGAGATGCCGGCCAGCATCTTCTCCTGCTCGTCATCGCCGGAGAATGCCTCGAGCAGGGTGTACCCCGCGCCATCTGTGCCGGTGGCTCTGAAGATCGCCCCGGCCCCGATGATCCTG
Source organism: Acidimicrobiia bacterium (assembly GCA_025928935.1). Classification (GTDB taxonomy): domain Bacteria; phylum Actinomycetota; class Acidimicrobiia; order Spongiisociales; family ZC4RG35; genus JARDZU01. The sequence continues at coordinate 26,684 of JAICNB010000014.1, read as the reverse complement.
AGGGACCCGCCGAGACTCATCCGAGGTGCCGGGTCACACGACGGCCCACAGCTCGTGCTGGTCCCAGTAGGGAGGCTGACGGGGGGCGGGATGATCGAACCAGCCGTTGCGGTGCTCCTCGACCTTGGGGTGTGCCGGGAATCGCTGTCCGCCCCGGTCGAGGGTGATCACCAGGTCGAAGTTCACCCGGATGTCGATGATCCTGTTCACCCGGGAGAAGTCCGGCATCCACTGGTCGTGCACCGGCCAGGCCAGGAGGAACAAGCGATCGAACCGGGCTCCCCTTCTGGTGGCCAGGTTGGCCACGGTCCCACCATGGCTGTGGGCGAAGAAGTCGGGCTGTTGGAGGCCCTCGTCGCCGATCCACTTCTCGAGGGCGGCGGCGGCGACGCGTCGCCCAGCGTCGGTGTAGGACCCGGACCACCGGAAGCTCTTGTCGTGCACTCCAAGGGCCGGCTTCTTCTGGGCCATCGCGACGTAGAAGTCACCCCCGGGCTGGTACCAGGTCTGTTCGGCCGCCCAGGTGCCGTGGGTCATGGCCGCGGTGTTGGACTTCCGGCCACGCTTGCTGGATCGGGGCTGGGGCCCGATCTTCCTTTGCACCTCGGGGTCGCTCGGGTCGATCTGACGCAGAGCCTCGAGAGCGAGCCGGGAGACCAGCGGGTCCTCCGAGGCGGCGCCCTCCTCGAGGATCTGCCTGATACGGGGTCGGAGCCGGGTGGTCTCCCGGGCCCCTGCCGCAGCCGCCACCCTGACCAGCGGATGAGGGCTCTGCATGCCGGCCTCGAACAACGCCGCGGCCTCCTCGAAGGCGGGGCTCTCGTACAAGTCGTGCACCGTGCGGGCCATTTCCTCCTGGACCACCGGCGCAGGCTCGCCTTCTAGCTCCTTGGGTGACATCCCGAGTGGGGCGGTTGCCTCGGCCACGGCGAGACGTCTAGGACGTTCCAGGGCGCGTAGCTCAGGCAGGTCGAAGTCGGGGCGGGGCGCGACGTCCCGCAGCAACTCGTCGATCTCGTCGTGCTGTCCCAGCACCCCGGCACGGGCCGCCACGAGCAGGGCCGCCTGCGAGGCGGCCTCCGAGCGGTTCATCTGCGGATCCGGCCCAGGAGTGACGGTGAAGGCGTCGCGCGGGTCGATCGGCTCCAACGGCTGGTAGTCGGTCATCGGCCTGGCTCATTCTGGCGCAGCGCGCCGGGAGGCGGCGGTCCCGGCTGTACCCTGCCCTCGATGAAGGGCGACCAGGGTAGGTGGACGCTGGTCGCCTTCCTCGTCGGGGCCGTCCTCTCCTCCGGCAACCCGATCGCGGTCAAGTTCAGCAATGCCGAGCTGGAGCCGTTCTGGGGCGCCACGCTCCGTTTCGCACTTGCCGCAGCCCTGATGCTGACCGTCATGGCGGTCCTCCGTCTTCGCTTTCCACGGGGCCGGGCCCTCCTGGGGGCGGTCCTCTATGGGATCTTCAACTTCGGGCTCGCCTTCGCATGTCTCTTCTACGCCCTGGTCGAGCTGGGAGCCGGATTCCTCCAGATCCTGCTTGCGGTGATCCCGTTGATCACGCTCCTTCTCGTCGTGGTGCAACGCTTGGAGAGACTGAGGCCGGCGGCAGTGGTGGGCGCGATGCTCGCCTTGGGCGGGGTGCTGCTCATGTCACAGGTCGCTCTCGACGCCTCGGTATCGATCGGCACCATCCTCGTGGCCATGGGGGCCGCCTTCTGTCTCGCCGAGGGCGCCGTCCTGGTCCGGATCTTCCCGCCGGAGCACCCGGTGACGCTCAACGCGGTCGGCATGACGGTCGGCGCAGGAGTCCTGCTGATCGCGTCTCTCCTCGCCGGGAACCGGATGGTCCTTCCCGAGCTCCAGGCCACATGGCTCGCCCTGGCCTACATGGTGGTGATCGGCACCGGGGTGGTGTTCCTGCTCTGGGTGTATGTGCTCGAGCATTGGGAGGCATCCCGAGCGGCATACAACTTCGTCCTGCTTCCCCCGATCACTCTCTTCTTCTCGAACTTGATCACGGGCGAGGACGTGGGCGTGGAGGTTGTCTTTGGCGGCCTGTTGATCCTTGCCGGTGTCTACATCGGCGCCCTCAGGCCGACACTGCCCGAACCAAGCGACCTCGCTGCACCTGCCCCGGCGCCGGATCCAGGCTGAAAGGGGGACCCGAAGCCGGTCCAGAGTTCAGCCCGGCTGGTTGATCCGGTCCAGTGCTTCCTGGTCGATCACGTCCTGATAGTCGGGGTGTCGGTGGAGCCAGGATGCGATGAAGGGGCAGAGTGGGACCACCTTCTCTCCGCGCCCCCTCACGTCGTCCAGGGCGTCACGGGCAAGGATCGAGCCCAGGCCTTCGCCCTCGTGACCGGGGTGGACCTCGGTGTGGACGAAGTACTGGCGGCCGCCCCTGACCTGATAGACGGCCATCCCGGCGACTTCCCCGTCCAGCTCCAAGACGTAGCGGTGGTTGTCCGGGTCGTCGCGGACTGCGATCTGATGCTCATGACTCACCGGGTCGATGTTGCCACATGTTCAGCGACTCTTCGTCTTCCGGTCCGTGGTCCGCCCCTTTTCCCTCCCGGCTTCGCGGACGGCCCGGGTGAGGAGGAACTCGATCTGGGCGTTGACGCTGCGCAGCTCGTCGGCCGCCCATTTCTCCAGGGCGGCGTGCAGCCGGGGGTCGACCCGGATGAGGAAGCTCTTGCGCTCCGGCACCGTCCTTCCTACTGGTAGAGCGTTCCGGCGTTGACCACGGGCTGGGCGTGGTGCTCGCTGCACAGGACGACGAGGAGGTTCGAGACCATGGCCGCCTTCCGCTCTTCGTCGAGCTCGACGATGCCCTGCGCGTTGAGCATCTCGAGGGCGTGGTCCACCATGCCCACGGCTCCTTCCACGATGCGCTGCCGCGCCGCCACGACCGCCTCGGCCTGCTGGCGGCGCAACATGTCGGCGGCGATCTCCGGCGCATAGGCCAGACGACGCAGCTGGGTCCTGATCACCTCGACTCCGGCCAGGGTCAACTGGTCCTGCAGCTCCTGATGGAGGAACGTGGTGACCTCGTCGGCATTGGCCCGGAGCGAGTGCTGGCCGCTCTCATAGGCGTCGTACGGGTATTCCGAGGCCATGTGTCTGACCGCCGTCTCGGTCTGGATCTTGACGAAATCCTCGTAGTCCTCGACGTCGAACGCGGCCTGGGCAGTGTCCACCACCTTCCAGACGATCACCGCGGCCACTTCGACCGGGTTGCCATTGGCGTCGTTGACCTTGAGAGTCTCGCTGTCGAAGTTCTGGACACGGAGACTGACCCGCTCCCTCAGGGTCAGGGGGTAGGTCCACGCGAGGCCGTTGCGTCGGACCGTGCCGACGTAGCGACCGAAGAAGGTGACCACCTTGGCGATGTTGGGCGGGTTGATGACGAACCCGCTGGCGATGGCACCGGCCACGATCAGGACACCGGCCGCGATCCCGATCTTCGACGAGTCTCCGTCGTCGATGCCGCGTATCAGCAGCCAAACGCCTGCAGCGAATATCGCGATGTCGATGGCCAGCATCACCCAGCCGTTGACACCCAGTCCCTTGCGCTCTCTCATGTCGGCCTCCATGATACCGAATTGATATCATGACGATAGCACCATCACCGATGACGAGCTCCGCGTAGGGTCGCGACCCAACGAGGTGAGGAGACCGAAAGATGGCCCGCGTCGGGTTTTCGATGACAGAGGTGGTGGGTCATACCCCGCTGGTTCGTCTCAGCAAGGTGGTGCCCCCCGGCGCCGCCGACGTCTTCGTGAAGCTGGAATGGTTCAACCCGACCGGCTCTTACAAGGACCGCATGGCCCTGGCGATGATCGAAGAGGCGGAGAAGCGGGGCGACCTGGTCGAGGGCATGACGGTGGTCGAATACACCGGCGGGAGCACGGGGTCTTCGCTCGCGTTCGTCTGTGCGGCCAAGGGCTATCCGTTCCGGGTGGTCTCTTCGGATGCGTTCGCCATCGAGAAGCGAAGGACCATGACCGCACTCGGAGCGGAGCTCATCCTCGTCCCCAGCGAAGACGGGAAGATCACCCCGGACCTGGTCCCACGCATGATGGAAAAGGCGTCGGAGCTCGCTTCGGAGCCCGGCACCTACTTCACCGATCAGATGCACAACCAGGACTCCCTCGTCGGCTATCGCCAGATCGGAGATGAGCTGATCGACCAGCTGGACCGGCCGATCGATGTGTTCTGTGCGGCCGTGGGGACGGCAGGGATGTCGATGGGGGTGGCCGGAGCCCTTCGAGACGCCGGCTCGCCAACCCGGGTCGTCGTCTTCGAGCCCGCATCCACCCCGGTCATCTCGGCGGGGGAGACGGGCAAGCACCGGGTCGAGGGAATCGGCGTCGGCTTCGTCCCGCCGTTGCTCGATTCGGGGATGTACGACGAGGCCCGGGCCATCGAGGAGGAGGAGGGCCGGGAGATGGCCCGCCGCCTGGCTGCGGAGGAGGGGCTCTTGGCCGGCATATCGAGCGGGCTCAACGTCGCAGGGGCGGTGCAGATCGCGTCCGAGCTCGGCGAGGGCCATACCGTGGTGACGGTGGCGGTCGACACCGGGCTCAAGTATCTGGGTGGCGACCTGTTCGATTCATGAGAGCTGCTGCCCTGGTCGCGAGCGCGCTGCTCATCGTCATCGCCGTGTTCCAGATAGCACTCGCCCTGGGCATGCCGGCGAGGAAGATGGCCTGGGGCGGCGGATACGAAGGGAAGCTGCCCACCGGTCTCCGGGTGGCCAGTGGTGTGGCCGGTTTCGTCATCTACCCGCTGGCTGCGCTACTCGTGCTCGAGGCCGGGGAACTCACCGACTTCGACCTGGTCCCTGACGTGGGCCCCGTCGGGATATGGGTCCTCACCGGTCTCTTCGCCCTGGCGGCGATACTGAACTTCCTCTCCCGCTCCAGGGTCGAGCGGGTCTGGGGCCCGGTCGCCCTCGGCATATCGGTCTGCTGTGGGATCGTGGCGGCTTCGCTCTAGCGGGGCAGGTCGATGGTGAAGATCGCACCGCCCTCCGGGCGGTTGGCGGCGCTGATGGTCCCGCCGTGGGCCTCCACGAGGTCGCGGGCGATGCTGAGGCCGAGACCGCTGCCGGCAGAGTCGCCAGACTTCACGAACCGCTCGAACACCTGCTCCAGCCGGTCCGGTGGGATCCCGGGCCCGGTGTCCGCCACCCCGATCCGGAGCCGCGCCTCATCCGCCCCTGCGGTCAAAGCGAGCGTGCCGCCCTCCGGCATCTGGTTGATCGCGTTGGAGACGAGGTTGGACAGGACCTGGCGAAGCCGATAGGGATCGGCGTCGAACTCGGCAATCCCGGGCTCGATGGACACGTTGTGTTCGATGTGGTGGGCCTCCATCGGGGCTGAGAAGGAGGCAATGACGTCGCCCACCACGGATTCGACATCGGTCGGCTCCCGATGCAGTTGAAGCCTGCCGGCCTCGGCCAGCGTCAGCACACGGAGGTCCTCGAGGAGGCGCTCCATCAATTCGACCTCGTCGATCACGTTGGACAGTTGCGACGGGTCGTGGAGCCCGTCGATCACCGCTTCGATCTCGCCTCGGACAACGGTCAGTGGAGTGCGAAGCTCGTGGCCGAGGTCGGCAAGGAGGCGGCGTCTTCTCTCGTCCTCCTCCTCGAGCCGTGCCGCCATTCGGTTGAAGGAGCCACTCACCGCGGCGAGCGGGCCCGGCTCGTTGATCGGGATGCGCACCCCCGTCTCGCCATCGCCGAGACGGCGGGTGGCGTCGATCAGCTGGCCTATGGGAGCCCAGGTGCGACCGAACCGGTTCCGGGCGAACATCGCCACACCAACCAGGACCAACACGGCGAGCCCCACGATGACGAGCCGACGTGGACCGTGGAAGTCGCCGAACATCCCCGAGACGAGGAATCCGAAGAGGGGCCCGAGGACGACGAGGAAGAGGATCAGGCCGATGACCCAGCGGAGGACGAAACCACCCGGCGGCCCCCAGCTGTGCTGGCCGGATCGGTCGTGAGCCCACGGTGGCCCGTGCCGGCGTGGATCAGGCATCGTTGAACTTGTAGCCGACGCCGTACACGGTGAGGACGTGGATCGGGTGACGCGGGTCGGGCTCGATCTTCTTGCGCAGGTTCTTGATGTGGGCGTCGATGGCTCGCTCGTACGACTCGAAGGAGACACCCCTGATCGAGTCGAGCAGCTGACCTCTGGTGAACACCCTTCCCGGGCTCGAGACGAGCACCCTGAGCAGCTCGAACTCGGATGTGGTCAGCTCGATGCGCTGTCCGCCGCTCTCGACGGTGCGGTGAGGGAGGCTGATCAGCAGGCCGCCGGCACGAATCGTCTCCGTGGCCACCTCACCCCCTGCCCGGCGCAACACCGCCTTGACTCTCGCCACCAGCTCGCGAGGGCTGAAGGGCTTGACCACGTAGTCGTCGGCCCCGAGCTCGAGGCCGACGATCCTGTCTGTCTCCTCACTCCGGGCGGTGAGCATGATGATCGGTATCGCCGACCCACCACCCCTGATCGCCCGGGTGACGTCGTATCCGTCCATGCCGGGGAGGCCCAGGTCGAGCACCACGAGATCGGGCCGTTCTGACCGGGCCGACGCCACCGCCGCCGGCCCGGTCGAGGCCAGGGTCACATCGAAGCCCGCCTCGCTCAGGTAGTCCTTCACGAGGCGGGCGATCTTCATCTCGTCGTCGACCACGAGGATCTTCTGCATCGCCCCCATTGTCGCGACCGGCCGTGGCTCAGGTGCCCTGATCGGGCCCGGGCTTCTGGGGAGTGTCCCCGCCGTGCGCCTTGTCATGCCACTCGGCGAGATGTTGGTCCGGGGAGTACTCCCCCTCGTGCCATCCCCGGCCCCAATACGGCCCTGGCCCCCAGCGGCGTGGCCCGAAGAAGAGACGGGAGATGAGGCCGATGAGGAGGATGACGAACAGGATCTTGAAGAAGAACCCGAAGAATCCGAATCCGACGCCCCAACCCGGTCCCCACCAGTGCCCGATCCCGCGTGTCGTGTCGACCACCACCTCGGTCCCGGTTTCGACCAGTCCTTGCTGGTAGCCCATCTGGAAGAGGCCGAAGCCGATCGCGCCCAAGGCGCCCACGACGAGCAGGGTGATCAGGATCGTTCCGATCACATTGCGTTTCATGTCTCTGACTCCTTTCCATCGAGACATTGAAAGGGTCGGTCCCGAATGTGGAGACGATGTGAAGACGGGATGGAGGTTTCAGCCGGAGGATTCTTCGAGGGTTTGCCGGAGCATGGGGAGGGCGGCACGGTCTTTCTCCCTGCCGGCAGCCTCCTTGCTCCGGATCACGTCCTCGAGCGACGCCACATTGACTGCGAGGTTGGGCTTCACCGCCACGACAAGCTCGTCGGCGTCCGCGATCAGGTCCCGAAAGCCGCCGGTTCCCGCCGGCGAGAGGACCAGGTCGAGGTCCCCCAATCTGGTCGTCAGGGTCCATACCGTGGCCGACTCGAGAAGCGCAGGATCGAATGGAAAGACGATTCCTCGAGGCTCGGTTGCCGTTCTCAGTCGGGCGTCGAGCTCTTCGAGGGCCGCGGCCAACCGCTCGAGATTCTGCCGATCAGTCGCCGGGGTGACGTCGAGATCCTGGGTCAGAAGCGGCGCACCACGAAGACGGGCCGCGATACCGCCGACGACGACGAAATCCACCCGATGTGCGGTGAGGATCCTGAGCACTGCGACCGGGTCGAAATCAGCCACGGGCGACCACGGCCATCTGGTTGATGGCGTTGACAGCTTCGACCATGCCCGCCAGACGTTGATGGGGCGATAGTGTCAACTCTCGTCGGATCAGGGTGAGGTCGTGGTCATCGACGGGGTGTAGGGCGATGGACGGCTCGAATCCGGTTGCCCGCACCGCCCTGACAACCGCCGCGAAGTTCGGCTCGGTTCGTCCGGTCTCCCATCTGGCGATCACGGATTGATGACTGTCGAGCCGGCGAGCCAACTCGGTCTGGGTCAACCCTGCCCTTTTGCGTGCCTCCGAGATGAGATGGGCGGCTCTCATATCGGCCTACAATAGCATATCCGCTATCTATGGCATAGCTGATCTGCTATCAGGCAGGACTCCACTCTCCGCAAGAGAGCGAGTTGAAGGCGACATCGGTCGGGTCGATCTCGACGATGGCTTGGCCCTCGGGCAGGTCGTTGGCGATGACGTCGTCGACGGTGCCGGATAGACCGGACAACCGCTCCCAGTAGCAGCCATCGTCGCCGGGTGCCTCGTAGGTCCCCGGCTCGATATGCGTATCGAGGACCCATTTCCCCTCGGGGATGGTGGTCAGGAGCGGGTCGCGCTCGGTCAGGTCATACCAGGCGTCACAGTCGGTCCCGAAGGCGGTGTCGTCGGCCATGATCTCGACCACGTCGTGGCCGGCGACGTTTCCGTTGGCGATGATGTCGTCGAGCTCGCCGGAGAGACCGGAGAGACGCTCCCAGTAGCAGCCGAACGGCCCTTCGACGATCCCCGTCTCGTATACCCCGGGTTGGACGTCGTCGCCGACCATGTGGGTGCCGGCCCCGAAGGCCGGATCGGGCAGTGGAGAGGTGGTCGTCGAAGCCGCCGTGGTCGTCGTGACCGGAGCCGTTGTGGTGGTCGCTGGTCCGGTTGTCGTGGTGGCGGCTGCCGTCGTTGTGGTCGCCTGGGGGACAGTGGTCGTGGCTCCAGGGGCCGTGGTGGTGGAGCCCGGGAGTGTCGTGGTGGTCGTGCTGCTGGTGACCACCTCGTCGTCGCCCCCGCAGAAGGCGACGAGGAGGATGATGAGCAGGGCGGCCACGGCGGCCAGCACCCACCACAGCCGCGAGGAGGAGCCCTCGGGCTCGACATCGACGGCGCCCTCGCCCTCAGCAGTCGGTTCCGGCTCGGGAACCGTGTCCATGACCATGGTGGCGTCCTGGGCGGCCGCCGATGCCGCGGTGGCAGCCGCGATCCTCTCGGCGGTGGTCTGCGGCGGCAGCACCGCGGCGCGGAATGCCTCAGGGTCGCGGGGCCGGAAGAAGAGCGGCTCGTCGGCACCCTCGATGAGGAAGACGTCGTTGGCGCCGGTGTCGGTGACGGTGGGAGAGGTGAGACGGGCCACCTCGGTCTCGGCGACGAGAATGGCGACCTCGTCGTCGATCTTCATGAGTGTGGCCTCGGCCCAGGGGGCGCCCGAAGCCTCGCCACCGGCTTGGACGTGCCCGGGGAAGTCTCTGGCGGGAGTGGTCATCTCCGCAAACTACCCCGGGGGTAGAGACAGGTGTGGTCAGGCGAAATCGAAGGCGACGGCGACCGCGTAGGCGTAGATGCCCAGCACGAGCATCAGCATGCCGTAGCCCCGCATACCGCGATTCCCGAAGTCGTCGGAGATCTTGGAGCCGGACAGGCCAACGGCCGCGAGGAAGAGAACGCTCCCAATCCATTCAGGCATGACGCCTCCTTGCCCCGCTGAAACTCCACTCCGAAACATAGCAATCAGCACCCCATGCCGCGCCGCCCCAAAAGCAAAGTTTCGGGACGGACGTACCATTCCCCCACTTGTGAGAGACACCGAGCCTGAGCGTCTCGGGGGACCGCTGCCCATTCTCGATTCGGCAACACCGGTGCCGGTGCCTGCCCCGACGCGCCCCGAGCGCCCCTCGCTGCGCTGGTTCTGGGGACTGGGGGCGGTCCTGTTGTTGATTGTGACCTTCGCCGCGATTCGTGGTGACGCGCCACGTACGGCCGAAGTGGCGGCGGGAACCATCAACCCATTGCCCGAGTCCGAGGAGACCGTCCTCCCACCTGATGCTGCGGTCTATGCCGAGATCGATCCGGCCGGCGAGGAGCTGGCGGTGTGCCGGTGGGACTATTGCGTGGTCCACGACCACATCGGGGAGGATCGGATCGAGAACTTCCTCTACGAGATAACGCCTTCCGAGGCTCAGACCATCGCCGACGAGGTGGTCGAGGACTGGGGTGTCGGCCCGGTCTCGGTCACCTCGAGCGTCCTCGACGGCGACCTGGGAGGTCTGTACGACCCCAATACCGACTCGATCACCCTCGACGAGCCGCTTATCGCGTGGTCTCTGATCCACGAGCTGGCCCATCATCTCGTGCTGGAGGAACACCTGGCCGCGGTGGAGGGTCACGGTGATGAGTTCCTCGACACCTTGAGCACGCTGGCAGGAGGGTCGTGAGCAGCAACGTCCCCATTCCCGGCGGCGGCGCCACCACCACGACCGGGCGGTCCGCGGCAAGGTCGAGGGTGGCCACCTCAAGCCGCTGGTTCTATGCCTCGGTGGCGGTCCTGGCCCTCAGCGCCCTGCTCATCGCCTTCCTCGCCCTGGGTGAGCCGTGGAATCTCGCCCCGGGCATGACAGCCTCGTTCAGCAGGTCCATCGTCGCCCTCGTGGTGACCCTCGTCCTCGTCTTGCCGGCGTTCGCCGTGTTCCGCTACGAGCGGCAGAGTGCCGGCGGCCGATGGCACGAGCCGGCCTGGCGCCCCAGCCTCATCGGGTGGGCCGGGTTGCTCGTCTCCCTCGCCCTCGCCATCGGATGGCACGGCCTGCGTCTCGCCTTCTACATCGCCCGAGTCTGGACCGGAGAGCTGTGAGGCGTCTCCTCCTCGCGGCTCTCGCCGGTCTGGCCCTGCTGCCGGCCGGTGTCGCCCTGGCCCAGACACCGGAGCTACCCGGCGATTGCGTCGTGGACGAGAACGCGGCCGTGCAGGTGCTGCTCCTCATCGACCAATCCGGCTCTTTGGCCCGGACCGATCCCGACGACCAGCGGCTGACCGGGGCCCGGGCCGTCGTTCGTTCCTACGCCTCTCTGGCCGACCGGGTCAGTCAGGTGGAGATCCAGGTGGCCGGCTTCGGCCAGGACTATCGACCTGGCGAGTGGATGGTGTTGGACCAGGACACCCTGGCAACCGCACTGGAGCGGGTCGACGCCGTCGGATCGGTCGAGGACCAGCTCCACACCGACTACGTCTACGCCATGGAGGGTGCTGCCGGCGCCTTCGCCGGGTCGGACGCCTCCTGTCAGATCTTGTTCTGGTTCACCGACGGGGAGCACGACCTCGATGAGGACTACCTCGCGGACGGCCTGGAGCGGAACTACTTCCCCGAGCTCGTGACCCAGGCCAACGTGACCGAGGCCGAGGCCCTGATGCCTGGCCTCATTTGCGACGCCGGCGGCTACGCCGACCAGCTCGGAGCGGCCGGGGTCAGTGCCCAGATCATGCTGCTCGGCACCGAGAGCCAGCTCGACGATGCGAGCCGCCGGGTGTTGCAGGGGATGGGGGGCGATCCCAGTCTTCAATGCGGGCCGGGTAACGGGTCGTTCCAGTCGGTCGACGACGCCAGCCGACTCCCCTTCATCATGGCGTGCGCCTCCCAGGTCGGCGCCTATCAGTTGACCGATGCCGCACCTGATGTCAACGGCAACCTGATGGTGAACGAGGCGGTGGTGGACGCCGGCCCTGCGCCGTATCAACTGGCTACCGAGGTCCGGCTCATCACGCGGGGGAGCGCGGGCAGCCCGCCAGACCTGGCCGCCACGACCCTGCCCGATCCGTCGACGACGAGCGACGCCGATTCGGGGATGAACGTGGTTCTGGCCCGCCCGGTGGGTGCTCCATTCTCGGTCGAGATGTCCGGTGTGTCCGAGGCGTGTGTCTGGGTGGCGGCCCAGGCTGCGACCCCGGTCGTTCAGAGCTCGGCGCCATCTCTCTATCAGGACGAGCCGGCCGAGTTCCTGGTGGTCGCCGACGGGCCTCACGGTCGTCTCGAGGGTGAGGCCCTGGGTCGCATCCAGGTCGACTCGGAGAACGGCCAGGTGAGTGCCCCCGACGGGACCGGGTGGTCCATCAGGGTGTCCGCCTTGCCGATCGCCGGGAGCTTCGACGTCCGAGTCGAGATGGTCTCGGGCCCGGGCCTCACCCAGAGCGTCACCCAGACCTTCCCCCTCAACGAGCAGATAAATGCCCCGGCCATCGTCACCCAGCCCGGTCCGGTCAGCGGGGAGGGGCTCGGGCCCTTCGCCGTGGACCTCGAGGTCGATCCCAGGGACGGGGGCGAGCTCTGTCTGACCCCGCCAGGAGCCGCCATGACCGCCGCCAACGGGGAGGTCATCAACGCCACCGCCGGGTTCGCCGGCGCGGATTGCCTCCAGATGGAGGCGGGACCGGTGCAGACCGTGACCATTGACCTCACCCTCGACCGCTCCGGGTTCGCCCATCAGGTGCTCGAGATCCCGACCCGCTCGGTCCCGGCCACGAGCCCGGATCGTGCCGAGGAAGGGCTGCTCGCCATCGACTTCGAGGTGACACCCAGGGCCAATCCCGCTCTTGTTGCGGTGATCGTCGTCGGTTTGATGCTGCTGATGCTGGCCCTGCTCTGGGCGATCCTCTACGGGGTCAACCGGCTCATCGGCCGCATCCCCGACCCGCGACGGAACCGGGTCAGGTACGCCGAATTCGCCGTTGAGGTGTCACCCACCGAGTACGGCGAGCTCGACATGTCCCTGGCCGAGGCTCCGGTCGACAGCCAATTCCGACTGCCCCGCCGTACCCCGTCCCGTCTCGATGCAGGGAGTTTCCGCATGCAACGGATGGTGTCGCCGATCCCATGGCTGCCTCCCTACGCCCGCATCGGCATGGGCACCGACGTCATCGGGGCACATCAGGGGCCCGGTCTCCCCGGCCGGACCCTCGTCACCGAAGGCTCCTACCGGGGACGGGCCCGGGATGCACTGGGCCCGCTGGTGGTTATTGGCCTCTCCCAAACCCAACTGGAGCGGTTGGCAGAGGGAACCAGCCAGAAGGCACATGGCGTTTTGCTCTTCGACATCCGAACTGCCCGTGGCGCCGATGCCAGCCGCATCGCCGCCGAGATCATCGACGACTCACTCGGCCTGATCGCAGCCGAGTTCACGGCCATGAATATGGTCGCCGACATGGAAAGGACTGGGGAAGCATGAGATCTTTTCTGGTGATTGGCCTCGGAGGGTCCGGGGGGAAGACGATCCGCTATCTCAAGCAGTCCCTCGGTGAGTGGCTCGGTGAGATCGGCTGGGCCTCCGGCCTGCCCCAGGGCTGGCAATTCCTCCACATCGACACACCATCGACCCAGGAGGCGCCGCTCCTCCCCGGCCGCCCCGAGCTTCTCCCGCCGATCGAGTACATGTCGCTGCATCGGGACGGGGTGCCATTCGCAACGGTGGTGGAGCGGCTGACCAGGAAGCAGACCAACTTCGACGGATGGTGGGTCGACCCCGACTTCATGAACGTCCCCATCGCCCATGGGGCAGGCCAGTACCGGGCCATCGGGCGGGTCCTCGGGCTCGATCAGCAGGAGCGGATCCACACCGCCATCCAGGGCAAGATCACGGCTCTACGCACCGCCGATGCCCTCGGCGAGCTGCAACGGCTCCGCGCCACCGCCGACGAGGAGGGCTCGGGGACCTACGAGGAGCGAGGCGAGCCGGTGCTGATGATCGTCTCCTCCCTGGCCGGTGGAACCGGGGCGGGCCTCTTCCTCGACATCGCCGACATGCTCCGGGCCGAGGGCGAGCAGTGGCTCGACAACTCCTTCGGCATCCTCTACGCAGCCGACGTCTTCCAGAGCCTCGCCGCCGGGGCCAGGGCCGGGGTCCATCCCAACTCGGCGGCCGCCCTCGCCGAGCTCCTCGGTGGGGTCTACGCCGGTGGGCGGGTCTCCGTCGCCGGGGAGGAGCGTGAGATCTCCCGCAGCGGCCCGGCGTTCTCGTTCCTCGTCGGCCATGCCAACACCAGCGGTGTGGTGTTCGGGGACCAGACCGACGTCTATCGGGTGATGGGCCGATGTCTCTCCGCGGTCATGACCGACCCCCAGGTCCAGGAAGACTTCGTGGTCTACACCGCGGCGAACTGGCAGAGCAGCGCAGGGACCTATGGCGACCGTGGCGGCCCGATGCACATGTTGATGGAGCCGCCCTATGTCGGGACTCTCCAGGGCCTCGGTTACGCCGAGGTGGACCTCGGTGTGGACCGCTTCAAGCAGTACTCCGAGCGGCGCATCGTCCGTGATGCCGTCGACACGCTGGTCAACGGCCATCGTCTCGCCACCGAGGGTCTGGACCGATACGAGGGGCTGACCCCGGACGTGATCGCCCAGGAGCTGGCCGCCGACCGGCTCACAGGGTACCTCAAGAACGTCGAGATCACCGAGCGGGGCCAGGATCAGGTGGTCGATGCGATCGCCCTCCCACTGCGAGAGCGGCAAGTGATCACCGGCGGCCTGGCCGAGAAGGTCTATCAGGGCGCCGTGGAGAACGTGGGGGCCAAGGGCCGGATCGACGAGTGGCTCACCGCCATCGTCGAGGAGGCTGAGCTGCTCGCACCCGGCGAGAACGAACGGTACGACACCAGGATCCGGGAGCGCGCTCGGGTGTGGACCAAGGAGGTCACCGGCCGGCTGCTGCGGGAGACGGGGAGCATCGCCTCCGGCTACGGGCTGCCGGTCGTAGCCGAGCTGCTCGAGCTGGTGAGGGACGAGATACGGGCTGCCTGTGACGACTTGGAGAACGAGCGGATCGAGTTCGAGAGCTTCTCCTCACACGTCCGCTCCAACGTCCAGTCCGCCTTCGGGGAGCTCAGCGGCCAGCTCGGTTCCGAGCACGAGGCGGTGCGGATGGCCGCAGCTCAGGCGGTGGACACCCTCGTCTTCCAGCGGATGGAGGAGAAATCCCGCTTCATCGCTCGCGCCCTCCTTCTCGACTTCGACGAGTCGGTGGTGATGCCGCTGATGGAGTCGGTCAGGCTGGCCCTGGGCGATCTCCAGCGCAAGCTCGACCCGGCCGATGTCGAGGCCGCCCCGGTGGACGGCTGGCCCCGGCACAACCCGAAGCGTGACCAGGCGGTATCCGACGACCTGATCCCGGGCAAGACGGTGGCGATGGTCATCGACCCGAAGAGCTTCCCGTCGTTGTTCGACGAGCTGCTCACCTCCACCCTCGGGGTCGACTACGGGGCGCCGGCGGAGCGTTGGCGCACCGTTCGTCACGCCGTCGTCACCGGTAACTACCTGGAGGATTCCCAGCCCACCGACCGTCGGTTGGGAGCCCAGGTGCGGGACATGTTCGAGGTGGTGGACCAGTGGCAGCCGAGCGAGGCGATCCTCCTCGGCGGCGAGCCAGACCGGCCAGCCCGGTTCCGCCTCCACCTCGAGCGCGACGAGCTCGTGCTGCGGGCCAGGGCCTGGCTGACCCGTGAGGGGACAGATTTCGACGACTTCCTCTCCCAGGGCCTGCGGGCCTATCTCCAGGAGCCGGATCGGAAGGTGCCCGCGGCAGTTGTGCGCGACCGGGAGAGGGCCTTCCAGTCGGCATTGGAGGCGGCCTTCGAGGCGGCCGAGCCGTTGGTTCATGTCGACCCGGTCCTGATGAGCGAGGTTCATGACCGGGTGCTGACCACCCATGCCGTGCCCGGGGAGATCCCCCTCAAGAACCACCGTCTCGAGCGCTGGGTGACCCAGTTCCTCGACTCCAAGCTGGCCGATAGAACCGACGGCATCCACGACAACGTCACCCAGAGCGACCGGGTGAGGCGGATCTCCGTCTACAGCATGTTGGAGGGGGCCCTGCACCCGGCGGTGTTCCGGTCGCTGATCGATCCCATCGCCGACGGGTACGCCGCGGCCTCACGAGCGACCCGTCTCCGCGACTTCTGGAAGTGGCGCCGGAGCCGGCCGCTGGCACGGGCCATCCCCCTGCCGATGCCGATGGTGCGGGCCCTGGTCCGCGGCTGGTTCATTGCTCGCTTCCTCGGCCTGCTCACTGTCGTTCAGGAGAGCGGTTCGACGTTGGTCAGGCTCGAGAAGGGACGTGGTGGGCAGGTGATCGAGTCGCCGCCTCTGGTCACCACACCGGGGGAGAACCGTCCCCGCCAGCTCGGCGCATTCCTCGAGACTCTGGCCCTTGCCATCCCCTTCGCAGCCAACGCCGGCAAGCCCGACGAGATGCTGGGGATCTTCCACACCCTCATCGAGCTGGGTCGCAACCCGGGCACCGTTGGCGCCGAGATGGGCGAGTACCGGGAGTTGAGCCCGGTGCTGGAGGAGTGGGTCTCCTCGGGCACCGCTTACGGGCTGGAGGCCGGGGTGGCCCAGATCGACTTCGAGGAGGCGGGCAAGCGGGCAACCGCGCTGGCCGAGTTGGTGACCAAACTCGACGAGGACTACGCACGTCATGCCGAGGAGGAGCGTCGCGAGGGCCGTATCGGCCCGGAGAACTCCTGGCTGGGGGCCACCGACCTGATCCACGAAGAGCTCCACCGAATGGCGGTAGCCCTCCAGGTCCGCGCCTCGCAGACGACACCTGAGTTCTAGATGACCCGCGAGCCCAGGGTTGCAGGCACTGCCCAGCGAGGTCCAGCGCCCTCCGTTCGCCGGACGTCGGTCTCGACGGTGCTGGTCGGGGATCGGTCCGGCCCGGCCTGGGCGGCGGCCACGATCCTCGGCGCCATGGTGGAACAGGGCCTGATCCGGCCCTTCTGGTTCGTCGACTCCAGGGGGACCCGGGCCAATCCCTGGCCTGGGGTCCTCTTCGACCGGTTCGGGGAGACCGAGGTCCCGCTGTTCGCTTCGATCGGTGACCGGGCGGCCGACGAGATACGGGTCGCCGTCATCGCGACACCGGTCGACGTGGTGGCCTCCGAGCAGGTGGCTCGGATCGGGGACGTCGTCCACGAGCAGCTCACCGCGCTGGCGCCGAACAAGTCGTCGGTCCGGATCGTGCGTCTCTGGTTCCCCGATTGGGAGACGCTGGAGGCACCGGAGGACTCCTACTTCTCCACCCATGTCGACGCCAACCTGGTCGTCGTCCCGGAGGACCGGAGGTCGGACCAGCACTTCGCCGCGCCGATCTCACCCGAGACGCCCTCATTCGCCGGTCATATCGCCGCGGAGGCGGCGGTGACCCTGGGCATGTTCGGCGGGATGGAGGGAAGCGCCCTGGACGGTCTGACCCCCGGGGTGATCTTCGGCGACAATCCCAAGGTCCGGCTCAGCCGCTCCTACGTCCGGGTAGGCAGGAGCCCCGCCCTGCCCCTGCAGGAGATCGTCGACCATGAGGGCCGGCTCCCGGTGCCCCCGGGCACGATCGAGGCCCCGTCGCCATCTGCGGCGGTATCCGATCTGGCTGTCCGCTCGGCACCCCTGTTCGACCGGCTTGCCTTCGAGGTGAGAGACCCCGAGCCCCCACCCCGACACCAGCTCGGCCCGCTGCGGGCCCTGGCCCTGGTCCTGAAGGAGATGGGACGGTTCATCATCTCGCTGCCGCGCCGGGCCGTCGAGGGTCTGTTCGAGGACTTCTCCGAGCTGGCCGGGCGCACCATGCAGGACCTGGTCGGGGATTCGTCGGTTGTCGAAGTGGTATGGAAGGGGAAGATCCAGCCTTCGGCTGACGGGGAGGACTTCGACGCCCTCATCGCCGATCTGAAGCATCAGGCAGAGCGCCGACTCGATCTCCAGGGCGGCCCCTCCATCGACCAGGCGGTGTGGCGCGACATGCGCAGCCTGATCCTGTCGACCGCCGATGGGAGCGAGCCGCCGCCCGGTGTGGGCCCTATCGAGGTGCACGGCCAGCGGGCCGTGGTCAACGACGCCGCCTATCTCGCTCCCAGGCCGGCGGACACCCTGGTGGGGACGGCCAAGGACATCGTCGACGAATCGGAGTCCGGCTCAGCGGTCAGCCTGCTGGGGAAGCTCGGGTCGAGGATCGAGGGCATCGCCAGGTCGAACCGGACGGCGGTGGCCCGGCTCCTCGAAACGCTCGACACCCAGATGGCGGCGCTGGCCAACTACCGGCCCCCCGGATATGCCTTTTGGCACATCACCGGCGCGGTGCTCTTCGCTGCCCTGGTGGTGAGCCTCCTGCTCCTCACCGGTGCGGTGCGGGGCTGGGGGATCACCGAGCTCGACACCTGGACCCGGAACATCTTGTTCGGCGCCCTGACCCTGGCCTGTGTCAGCGTCCTGGTCCTGCTCCGCTCCTACGGCGCGCAGGCGCTGAAGGAGGGGGCGACGGCGCGGGGCGAGCGGTTGTCACCGATCAGGACCGGGCCCACCTGGCTCGGCATGCTGCTTGGTGGGCTGGCCGGGGCCCTGTTCGCCGGGCTGGCCATAACCTTCCTCGGCTACCCGGCCACCGAGCCCGCCACCTATGCCGCCGTGCTGGGTGGGATAGTGACCGGGGCCGGGATCGGCCAGGCCTATTCCCTGGCCGCCTATCAGGAGCATCTCCCCGCACTGGGCCGGATGTCACGTCTCACCATCCTCACCGTCCTCACCTACGTCTCGGTGCTCGTGACCGGGGCAATCGCCCAACCCGAAGGGTGGTACGCCACCGCCCCCGGATCCGAGCTGCGGGAGCTGTTGTGGCCCGTCTGCGGCACCATCGGGTTCTGGCTCCTGTTCGTGCTCGTCGCGGTGTCCTGGCGACGGGTGCAGGAGCGTCTCGCCCTTCGCTGGTACGGGCAGTCGATTCGCCAGCTTGCCGAGCAGGTAGACGCCGCCTTCACCGCCGACCGGGTGGCCGATGCCGCCCGCGAGCAGTTCCTGGGCCTGTCCGCCGTGTTGTCGCGGCTCATCTGGTACCCCTTCGGCAAGGGGGGCGCCGTCCCCGACACGGGCGTCGACCTGGTCGAGTTCGGTGTGATCAAGGCGTCGGTTTGCCAGTTCGGCCTCTCACCCCGAGGGGAGAAGCTATTCGAGACCCGTGCGGTGCGGCTCGCTTCGGAGCGGGGTTGGCTCACCTCGCAATACGAAGGCTCGGTCCAGACCTTTCGCAACGAGCAGGCCGTGCTCATCGGTTCGGACGACCCGACCGAGGTGATCCGGCCTGATCAGGACCCGAGATCCGTGGCTCAATACGAGGCGGAGGCCAGGCCGGAGAAAGGCGATCGATGGCGCTGGGCGGAGCTGTTCTTCGAGGGGGTCTACGACCCGTCGTTCCTCCACTCGCTGGAGACTCACGGGGAGAAGGAGGTCTTCGGCCCGATCCTGGCCGATCCGGGGAACTTCCAGCCGATCGGTGGTGAGAGCGGGGGCCGATCGCTGCTCGAGTTCATGTCCGAGGTCACACCCAAGGGTGACTTCGGGGCCGACCCGCGCTACTTCGACCCCGAGCACCTGGCCACCGGTGCATTCGAGCGAACCTGGCACCACCGGACCTGGTGGCCCCGAGAGGAGCTGTTCGAAAGCGGTGCCGGCGACGAAGACGGCTCGATCGAGCCGGTCGGCTCGCTGGCCCGTGGCGCCGTCTGGGTCGCCGCCCGCTCCGACACCACCGAAGACCTCGAGCCCGCTGCCATCTTCGGCAGCCGCGTCAGGACCGAGTCGACCGGAGGGGAGCGGGAGGGACCGGAGTTCTAGTGGTCTGTCGCCGAGGTTTCACGCGGCTCGACCACGGTAGATCAGCACAGATCGGTTCAGATCGTGATGACCAGCTTGCCCTTCACGTGGCCGGTGCCGAGATATGTCATGGCCTCGGGGACCTGGCTGAGCGGGTAGGTCTTCTCCACCACGGGGTTGAGCTTGCTGGTCTCGATCATCTCCCTGAGGGTGTCGAGGTCGTCGGCGCCTTCCTTCGAGATGAAGAACGTCGCCTTCTGACTGGACGGGAGCGAGGCCAAGGCGGTCCCGACGAGATGGCCGATGGGCCCGAACATCCTGCCGGCTTTCGGTCCACCGATGATCACGACGGTGGCGTCGCGGCGGAGCACCCGTTTCAACTCTGACCATGGCCGGCTCCCGGCGATGTCGAGCACCAGGTCATACCGCTGGCTGTCGAGGGTGAAGTCCTGGCTGGTGTAGTCGATGACCCGGTCCGCACCCAGCGATCGGGCCAGGTCGACATTCCGGGTGCTGCACACGGCGGTCACCTCCGTGTCGAGCACCTTGGCGATCTGGACGGCGAATGTCCCAACGCCCCCGGCCGCCCCATTGATCAGGACCTGCTGGCCCGCCCTGGCTTCACCTTTGTCCCGCAGACCCTGCAGTGCCGTGAGCCCGGCTACCGGCACCGCCGCCGCCGCCTCGAAGGACAGGTTGGCGGGCTTGGTGACGATCGCCCCTCTTTCACCGACGACCACGAGCTCGGCGAACGACCCCTTGCCGGTTCCGAACACCTCGTCCCCGGGCTTGAACCTGGTGACGTCCTTGCCGACGCGGTCGACCACGCCGGCCAGATCTGCGCCGAGTCTTGCCCGCTTCGGCTCTTTCAGACCCAGGCCGGGCCGGGTGACGAGGGGGGTCCCGGTGAACGCATACCAGTCGAGCGGGTTGGCCGCCGCCGCGCGCACCCGGACCAGGACGTCGGTGTCGCCCACTTCGGGTTCTTCGATCTCCCTCAGCTGGAGGACGTCCGGTGGGCCGTAGGTGTCGTACACGACCGCCTTCACTGCGGGCCTCAGCCTTGAAGGGCGCGGATGGCCCGGTTGGCGTGACTGATCCGCCCGGCCAGCGTCCTCGCCACGAAGGCGTGGAAATCGGCAGCAGCAGCCGGATCCTCACGGCACAGCTCGGAGAATGACTCGGGCGTGAGATGGAGCACGTCACATGTCGTGTCAGTGATGGCGGTGGCGGTGCACGGCTCGTCCCGATAGAGGCTGATCTCGCCCAAAACCGTCCCTTCCAGCAGGGTCCGCAGCCGGACCTGCTCCCCATCAGGCCCTTCCAGGACGACCGTGACCCGTCCCGACCTCAGCAGGTAGATGCCGGGGGTTGGGTCGCCCTGCTGCATGAGGCGGGTCCCGGCGGGGATGTTGCGTGGGGTCAGATAGGGGGAGAGCTGGGTGGCCAGGCCCTCGGGCAGCGAGCGCGCCTCCCCTCGCCGTGGCCCGGCCTCGGCCAGGATGCGGTCCTCGCACCAGGCCATCCCATGGTCGAGGTCAAGCTCGTCCCTGAAAACGTCCGAGTAGGCGGTGAGAAGTTCGGAGAACTGGACATGCTGCGACGGGCTCATACCGGTGAAGACGACCTCCGCCCCGTGATCCCGGGCGAGCATCACGACTCTCTCCAACAACATCACCGCGGACGAGTCGACCCCGGTCACCATCCGAAAGTCGAGGATGACGAAGCGCACCGACCCGGCACGTTCGAGGTGGGAGTGGACGTGTTTGACGATCCGGCTGGCGGTCCCGAAGAAGATGAAGCCCTGTAGCTCCAGGATCAGCACCGATTCGCCCGCCTCCTGCAGGTATTCGGCATCGTGAGCGGGCCGTTCGATGTTGCTCTGGTGCTCCCGGGCCGTCAGGGAGTGCTTCACCACATCGATCCGGCTGTAACGGACGACGAAGAGGACGATCGCAGCGATCAGACCGACTCCGACACCGGGGAGGAAACCGACGGTGGCGATGATCAGGACGATCGCCCACATGAGGGCGTAGTCGAGCGACGTCATGCGCCGGCGCGACGCCCACAACCACTCGACCATGAAGTCGATGCCGACGAAGAGCAACAGACCGCCAACGATGAACTGGGGTAGGAGCTCCAACAGAGAGCCACCGACGACGATCACACCGAGGATGACGACACCCGCCACCGCGGCCGACCCTCGTCGCTTTCCGACCAGGCGCTGGGTTATCAGCGTGTCCGCCAGATAGAGGTACCCGGGTGCGCTGCCCACTGCACCCGAGGCGATGTTGGCCCACCCGGTGGCCCTGAGCTCGGTGTTCATGTCGACGTCGGTCTTGGTCTCGACCTCGATGGCGCTGATGTAGAGGAGGAGCGATATCGGGACGATGAGGAGAACGGCGGCCAGCGTTGCCGTTTCGCCGCCGATGGCGGCCCAGTCGGCGCCGGCCAGGGCGTCGGTGACCGGACCCGGCCATAGCCCACCGGCGGGGAACGGCCCGAGTAACCAACCTCGGGCCAGGGATGTGGCCCGGTCGATGCCGGCGAGGGCAGTCACCGCATGGAAGCCGACGATCCCACCCGCCAAGAACAACAAATAGCTCAAAGACGGCCAATGACGTCGGGATGCGAGGAAGAAGAGGGCGGCGAGGACGAGCCCGGGCCAGAAGAGCCCGAGGGCGTCAGGGGTGTCGACGTCTCCGATGGAGCCGACCCCAAGGATCCCGATCCCGCCGACAACGATCAGATAACCGGTTCCGGCGAGCAGGCCCCCGATCACGGGGAACGGCATGAATCTGGCGATCTCGCCGAGGCCGAAGTAGCCCATCAGAATGAAGGCCAGGCCCGTGGCGAGCGACGTCACCGCCATCATCGCCAGCACGGTGTCGAGTGCCTCCGGAGCGGCCAGCTTTGCCGCGATCGATGCAGCGCTCAGCCCGAGGATCGCCGCGCTGGCGTCCTGAACGCCGGCATAGGTGCCGGGAAAGCTGCTGCCCAGGGCGACGATGACTCCTATCACCGCCGACCCGGCCAGGCCCAGTCCGATCCCGATGGGGAGCGCCCCTTCGAGGCTGCCCTGGAAGATCAGGCTCATCAGGGCCACGGTGAGCAGGGAGTTGACCATCGCCTGCACGAACCCCGTGGCCAGCGTCCCCGGGAGGCGTGCACGTGCGAAGTCGGCTCTCAGACCGGCCCATCGTTCGGTGACACCGGGGTGATCGCCCACCATCAGCCGAGTATGGCAGTGAGGTCAGGGCCCAATGGCCTGGGACTCAGGCCCCGTATGCGACGAAGGCCACGGAAGGGTCGACCACTCCGGCGGCGAATCCGCTTTGTGCGTCACGGACAGCGGCCGACGCCGAGGCACCCTCGTTCAGAGCGGTGTGGATCCTCACCGCGGTTTCGACCGACTCGGCCGAGTCGGGAAGGGGCGCCACCGTGGCGATGACCGAGCGGGTACCTCTCGAAAGGAGTACCGAGGTCAGCCCGTACATCTCATGGCCCCCGACCACGTTGTCATGGGCCGAGTCACAGGCCGACAACACCACTGTGTCTGGAACGCTCTCCAGGCCTTCGAGGTCGTACAGGTTGAGGAACCCGTCAGCGAGCTCCAGGGCGGAGAACATCGGATTGTCGTCACGGAGCCGGGTATGGGCGACAGCATGGAGACGGTCACAGCGTGCCATCGTCCTCAGGACAGCCTCGACCGTGGCGTCACCCCCTGCGAGCAGGTCCGCCCCCGCATAGACGCCACCCACCCGTTCCGCCTCCATCGGTGCGTACTCCAGCCTGGGGCCGGCCACCACGCCGAAACGTCCTCGTCTCGCCGACTGGCCGTCTGCCCGGGCCCACAATCCCGCCGATGGGGACACGCTCATCCGGAGGTCCGGGTCGATCGCCTTCGCCATCGCGGTCCAGGGGAGACCAAGCAGATCGGGCGGTGGCACGACTACGTCCTCGGTCCCTGATCCGGCGAGGGGGGCGAGGAGCAGCCCGGCCAACTCGGCGATCATCTCGTGGACGACACTCGAGCTCCTCCCACGCATGAAGCCCCGACGGAGTGCTGACAGCAGATGGCCGGCCAGAAATCTGAGCCGTTCGGGTTCGCCCAGCTCGACCCTCTCCATCCCGCTCGGTCCGATCATCTCGCCGTAGGTCTGGGCACCTATGTCGTAGATGTAGAGCATGTGACGAGCACCGAGCGCCGCGGTCACATCCTCGACACTGTCTGAAGAGGTTCGAGACCCTGGGTCACCCTCGCGTGCCATCGCCAGGTCATGTACCCGCTTCTCGAGACGACGGGCCTCCGTCGCAAGGTCGGCGGTGTCCTCGGAGGCCATGCCTGGAGCCATGAGGTCACGCACGATTGGTCGAAGCTCGGCGAGGGTCTCGGCCAGGTCCGTGTCCGGGCTCATCACCACCGGCGCAACGCGAAGGGATGCGCCGCGGAATCGTTCCGTCCAGGCCATCATCGACGGCTCGATCTCGTGCATCGCCTCCAGACCGAGCACTGCGATCTCGTCGGCAAGCTGGCTCACCCCCGCTCTGGCCTCGGTGGCACTGAGCATCGATCGCTGCGCGTCGACCAGGTCGGCTGCCTTCGCCAGCACGGTGGCGGCTGCTTGGCGGTCCCCTTGGGCCAGTGCCACCCTGGCCCTGGCCACGGCCACGAGCAGCTGCACGGACAACTCGGTCTCCTCGCCGTCCGAAGAGGGGAGAGAGGTGAGCACCGCGTGGGCGGCGTCGGCGTCGCCTGCCTCGAGATGACGAAGCGCCGCAAGTGCCAACGCCTGGGTTTCGCCGACGGGCGTCCCCTGGTTGGCGAGCGCTCCAGCCAGCGCGACCAGCTCGGAGGGGTCACCCGGGAAACCTCCCCGCAGGCATGCCTCCTCCCTCACCAGTGAGGCCATCAGCTCCCACCTGGTTCGACCCTGTTCGGCCGCCAACCTGGCCGCCTCGTCGGCGACGTCGACCGCAGTGCCGGCATCACCATTGGCCAGAGCTGCCCGGGCCGCCAGGTAGAGGGCCTCCGCCCGGTCCAGCTCTTGTCCCTTTGCGCCCAGCCGGCGGGCGAGACGGGACGCCTCCCGATACGCCTCCGCCGGCAGCCCGGCCAGCATGTAGGCGTAGGCGCGATCCGAGGCGATGGCCTCGATGGGGAGCCCGGAGCCCTGGAGCAGACTCTCGGCCTCCAGCATCAGGGAAAGCCCACGGGCGATGTCGCCTCGCTGAACGGCGACGAACCCGAGGTTGTGGGTCATCTCCGCTGCGGCTGCGCGCTGACCCAGTTCGTCGTAGATGTCCCTCGCGTCACCAAGGTCCTCTTCCGCCGCCTCGAACTCGGTGAGGTAGGTCTCCACCAAACCCCTCGTGCTGTGGAGGATGGCAAGCCAGCGCATGTCCTTCAGCTCATCGAGAACCTGCTGTGCCTCCGCATACAGACTCATCGCTCCACGTAGGTCACCCGTGCGGGCGATGAGACCAGCCTTTTGAACCTGGGCGTGGGCCCGGATCGAGGCGTCGGCGTGATTCAGCAGCGGGTCGAGCAGGTCCACACCATCGACCAAACCACCCGAGATGGCCAGCGACCAGGCAAGGGATATGACTGTCTCGGCCTCGTGGATGTCTTCGCCCGAATGCCGGTAGAGGTCCCGAGCCAGTTCGAGCTCCCGGATGGAGTCCTCGATCTCACCCAGCTCGCGGTAGGCGATGCCGAGAGCACGATGTGCATGCGCATCGAGGCCATCCGACCTCGGTTCCGCCAGGATCTCCCGACAGACACGAAGACAAGACTGTGGGTCCTGCTCGGCGAGCCGGACCAGGCCAGCGAGGTCGACGGTCACCCGGCCATCAGATCCCGGAGGCGACACGAGCCGCATAGTGCGGGGTGGCGAAAGAGCTGCCGCTCCACGCAGCGAGTGACCCGTTGCTCCCATCGTGATACCAGGAGACGACATCCTCGCCCGGTGCCCACGCCTCGCCGCGATTCGACCAGGACGCTTCGCCCCAGCTCGTGTCATATGCACCGACCCCGACCACTCTGGACAGCGAGGCTGGGTAGAGCCTCCTCGGGATGTGGTCGCGGCCGTCGTTCCCCGCGGCTGCCACCACCCGGCCCCCTCGAGCCAGAGTGAGGGCGACCTCGACGCCGAGCGGGTCGTAGTTGGGCCCACAGGGATAGGTGCCCAGAGACAGGCTCACCACCGACTCGGCCGGATCGGCCCGCATGAAGGCCATCAGAAGGGTGGCTTCGCTGAGGATCCCGTTCTTCGACCACCCACGAAGCAGCTTTACGTTGAGGTGCGGGTTGTACTTCTTGGCGATGGTGGCGGCGAAGGTGCCGTGCCCGACGTACCGACGGTCGAACTGCGTCTGGGGGTCTGGGGCAGGCTCCAACTCCTTGTCCGTGCACTCGATCCCGAACCCCTCCAGTTCGATGAGGTCATGACCACCGGTGTCGATGACGATCACGGTTCCACCTGGCTCGGCGTTGGACGGCCCGGTGATTGTCAGATCGTCCCAGCCCCACTTGGAGCCAAGCCGCTTCACTGTGCTGTAGGGCCCCCCTCTCCAGAAGGGCGCCGGACGCAGCATGTAGTGCGGGCTGGCGTCCTGTCCCTCCGCTTGGACCTGATCGATTGCCTCGAAGAGGGAGGCAACTTCGGAGCTCAATTTGTAGATCCCCCGGTCGTGCTCGCCGAGGAGCCCGAGAGCGGCCGCGGCCTCTTCCAGCTCATCTTCGAACACGGCTTCCCCGGGGAGGATGTCGATCGGATCGACCGGTACGAAGCCGAATTGCTCGGCCATCTCGGGCGGGCCCTTGATGATCGCCTGACCCGGCATGTACTCGCAGGCGTGGGTCATTCCCCGTTCGGGCTCCTTCGGCTCCGCCTCTGTCGGCTCGGACCACCCGGGCTTGATGTTTGCGCAAACGTCGGCGCGCGCCGGATGACATTCGAAGGTCCAATCGACCATGGTTCGCCCCTTTCACGTTGGGCACCGGCCCCCCGGTGCGCCTCCCCTCGACGGTGTCGAAAACTACCTGTCGGGGCCCTGTCGATGCCGGCTGGATTCCCGGTGGCCGGCCGATCCCCGACGAGACCACTGAGCCCGTCCATCCCGATCGCCAGGACTGTTCGCAGTCCGGCCGTCGGGGGGTCTCCTCCCGTTTCCGGTGTTGTCACCGGGATGGTGGAGAATCAAACGATGACCCGGGTGATGGCACGGGTGCTGGGGGCGATTCTGATCGCAGCCATTGCGATCGGCTCGACCGGCGGGACGGCGGCTTTCGGTTTCT
>JAICNB010000142.1 GCA_025928935.1 Acidimicrobiia bacterium | reverse complement strand
GGCAGGATGAACGAACCGGGCGCTTAGCTCAGCTGGAAGAGCGCCGCCCTTACAAGGCGGAGGTCGGGGGTTCGAAACCCTCAGCGCCCACCACCAGGACTGTTACCCGGAGAGGGTTCACCACACCGCTTCTACAGCGCATAACGGACGAATGACGAACACTGGTTCACCGCTGTCCGAATCGGCAGGAACCTCACGCGCACGGGGCGAACGAGTTGGGTATCTGAGCCAGCTCGAAGGTGCTTCAAAAGGGAGGCCTAACATGCTCCGCCGTCTCGCCCCGCTCGCAGCCGCAGCCGTCGCTGTCTCGACGCTCGCCATAGTCCCCGTCCCAAAGGCCGGCGCCGCTACTGCGAGCACCTGTGACGGTCAGAAGACCCACATCACAGGTTCCGGTGCCTCTGAGAAGTTCACCCTGACCAAGGACAAGCGGATCATCAACGCTCACGGTGGCAACGACATCATCGAGACGAAGATGCCCCGGTTCCCCGACCACCTGAGCTTCCCTGTCACTGTCTGCATGGGTTCCGGCAACGACACCCTGCGAGCCGGAGATGGGGCCGAAGGTGCGCCGATCCGCTACCTCGACGGTGGCAAGGGCTTCGATACGGTCGACATCTACGTCTGCTTCGAGGGCAACGCCGGCCCGAAGTGGACGATCCGAGATGTCGAGCGGATCACCATCATCAACTGCCTCGACTGAGGCTTAGAAGAGGTCTCCGGGGCTCAGCCGTCGGTGCGCTTCCCTCGCCCGGGTTGCTGCCATCGACGCTGCGTATCGGCCGACCATCTGCCGTGACTTCCATCCCGCCAGCTGCATCAGATCACCTCGAGCCCGCCCTGGGAGAGCCAGGTGTTGGCGAAGGCGTGGCGCAGCTGGTGCGGATGGAGCCTTCGCCATGTGTGCCCGGTAGGCCGCCGCATCGGCCCGACGGGCACGCTCCTGAAGGTTTAGGACACCCTCCGGGTGGACTTCCTTCTCGAACTCGCCCGGAAGCCCCGGCGGGCAGCGCCGGTCAGTTCCTCGGGGCTGTACCGGCTGGCTTTCATCAGCCCGCCGATCCGGCTGGCGAGGTGGCGAGCCTCGTCACGGGCGGACTTCCGTCGCTCACGGCGACACAGCGCATAACCGGGCCATCACCGCTCGACGGCGACCAGGACTTTTACCTGGCCACCACACCGTTCAGGCCTCCCGCCCTTACAAGGCGGAGGTCGGGGGTTCGAGACCCTCAGCGCCCACAGGCCCGCCTTCATCCGTTCCTCGACGCGCACCCGTCTTGCTCAATACTCGTAATGATGTAACATTACGCCTGACTTTGGGCACGCAACGGGAGAGCAGATGACTGACGCCGCGGTACGGAACCCCGTCCTCCAGAAGCCGGAGCGGAAGTTTCACATCATCGACACCGACGTACACGAGCGGGCCGACCTCGAGGCGCTGCTCCCGTACCTCGACCCGATGTGGCACAAGTACATCACCGACTTCGGCTGGACGCCCGACCGGGTTCTGCCCTACGCCCAGTACGCCGTCGGCGGCCTCGACCGGGCCGACTCCAAGTTGCCCGACGGCCGCCCGGCCGGTTGCGACTACGGCCTCCTGCGCGAGCAGCTCCTCGACGAGTACGACATGGACTACGCCATCCTCACCGGCTGGCTCGATGCCTCGGCGTTGAACGGGGGATGGCCGGAGTTCAAGACCGGGCTGATGACGGCCTACAACGACTGGCTGATCGACCAGTGGCTGGACAAGGACGAGCGCCTGATGGGCTCGATCCACGTGAACTGCCACGACCCAATCGGCGCCGCCCGTGAGATCGACCGCCTGGGCAGCCACCCGAGGATGGCCCAGGTCATCCTCTACATCGGGGACAAGGCGTGGGGCGATCCCTTCTACCACCCCATCTTC
>JAICNB010000066.1 GCA_025928935.1 Acidimicrobiia bacterium | reverse complement strand
CTGCTCCGTGACCGGGAGCCGTGGGCCCAGGGAGCCACCCTGGACCCGCTGCGTCGCTTCGAGCTTCGTCTGCCCTCGGCCACCAGCCTTCGAATCACCTACCGCGCCCAGGGGGCGCTCGGGTCGATCGCAACCGACACAATGGTCGTGGAGGGCGGTCACTGAGCTGAGCCCGGGCTCGTGTGACCTTCGGCCCTGATCACGCAACCACCGGCATCAGTAGGTTTAGGGCCTGTCCAAATGAAAGGTGCCAGCCATGAGAAAGGCCGCTTCGATCACATCGATCGTCCTCGGGATTTTGATGATCGTCGGCGGGATCGCCACCTGGTTTGTCGTCGCCGACACCCTTGCCAGCCAGCAGATAGTCACCTCCGACGATGCCTGTCTTCCAGGACGGGCGGTCGCAGACCCGTTCACGGCCTACTGCCAGGCGAAGGTGATCGAAACGCACACCCTCGAAGCCACCGGTGGCCTCTACTACGCAGAGCTCGACCGTGAAGACCCGCTACGTGAGACCGCGATGAACTCGGCATTCCTCCAGTCTTCCCTGTTCACCTCGATCCTGGCCTTCGGGGTATCGGCGATGGCGGTCGCGGTCGGCCTGCTCTTCGTGCTCATCGGCCTCGGGATCCGCGACGTGGCACTGAGAACACCGGAGCCCGTTCAGCCCTGATCGATCGGCTCGAAACGGATGAAGGGGGCGGTCTGGACCCAACGGTCCAAGGCCGCCCTCGACCGTTCCGGGTCTGATCCCCAGCTCTCGGTGAGGGCCCGATAGAGGATCCGCCCCCGCTCCACGGGATCGGGCTCGAGACGTCCTCTCACGGGCACGTCGGCCTGGATGCCGTGCTTGAGATGGAGGGTGAACTCCGGGTGGGCCACGATGTTGGCCACCCAGTCCCTCTTGAACCCCGGCCTGCCGGTCAGGTAGAGCTCGCCGTCGAACTGGTGGAAGTAGATCTCGATCCGCCGGGGTAGTCCGGTCTTCCGCCCGATGGTGGTGATGTCAACGGTTCCTCCACGATCGAGGGCCTCCCGGATGGCGGTTTCCATGGACGGGTGAACCCGGGCCAATGGCGCCTTGTTCCAGGGGCGGATAACTTGCGGCCGAATGGGCCAGTTGATCAAGGTGGAGGCCACCCCGTTGGGGCGCGTCGCCCTGTTCTCGACCGACCGTTCGATCACGGGTCAAGACGGCGTCAGCGTCATCCCCGGGGATCGCCAGGGCGACGATCCGCCGCACGACCTGGCGGGACGGCTGTTCGGCGCCGATCAGCAGATCGACCATGTCCATGTCCTCTCCAACACCGTGGCGGTCAGACGCAAGCAGAGCTGGGACGAGGAAGCGGTGGGCCGGGCAGCCGGTGTCATCGCCAACCTGTTCATCCACTATGGCGAGACAGAGGCACCCGAGACCGATGAGTTCGAGCGGCTCAGGACCGAGAACTACAACGCCACTCTGAGCCACATCAGGGCGCACAACGACGACCTGTGGGTGATCCAGGTCACGCCCGACCAGCCGATCGATCCCTTCCAACCCGGCCAGTACACGACGCTTGCGCTCGGGTACTGGGAGCCGCGCGCAGACGAGGCCCACGACGTGCTCAAGCCCGATCAGGATCAGAAGATGGCTCGTCGCTCATACTCGGTGTCCAGTTCGATGATCGACGAATCGGGCGCGTTGCTCCCCCCACACACCCCTGACGTGGAGTTCTACATCGTGAAGGTGAAGCCCGGGCAGGAGGAGATCCCGGCCCTGACCCCACGCCTCTTCATGAAGAAGGAGGGCGATCGTCTCTACATGGGGCACAAGTTCACCGGGCATTACACGCTGGAGGGCGTCGAGCCGACAGACAACATCGTCTTCCTCAGCACCGGGACCGGCGAGGCGCCGCAGAACGCAATGATCGCCGAGCTGTTGCGCCGGGACCACCAGGGGCGGATCCTCGATGTCGTCTGTGTCCGTTACAAGAGCGACCTCGCCTACACACGACAGCATGCGGTCCTGGTCGATCGGTACCCGAAGTATCGCTACGTGACCATCACCACCCGCGAGCCCGAGAACGAGGGCGAGAAGGTCTACATCCAGGACCTCATCTCCAGCGGCCGGATCGAGGAGGAGCTGGGAGCCCCCCTCGACCCCGAACGAACCCATGTCTTCCTCTGCGGCAACCCGGCCATGATCGGGCTGCCCAAATGGACCGAGGACGGTCTGGAGTTCCCGGAGACACTCGGCGTTTGCCAGCAGCTCCACGAGCTGGGCTTCGTCATCGACCACCGCAAGGAACGCGGCAATGTCCACTACGAGGAGTACTGGACCGATCGCTGAACAGCCTCAGGCCTGCTGGGACACCCGCTCCCTGCGCTGGGCCTCGGCCACGGCGATGGCGGTCATGTTGACCACGTCGGTGACGGAGGCGTCACGTTGCATGACGTGGACCGTCTTGGAGAGCCCGCTGAGGATGGGACCGATGACCTCGGCATCACCGAGCCGGTTGAGCAGCTTGTAGGAGGCATTGGCCGAGGTCAGGTTGGGGAAGACCAGGACGTTGGCCGCCCGGCTCAGTGGGCCCTTGGGCCGGCGGTTGGAGAGGAGCTCGGGGATCACCGCTGTGTCCGCCTGCATCTCGCCGTCGACAGGGACATCTGGTCTGGCCAGACGGAACAGCTCCACCGCCCGCCGCACCCGTGCCGGCTCGCTGCCCCCGGCCGAGCCGAAGTCGGAGTAACTGATGAAAGCCACACGAGGGCTCCTCGAGAAGTCCTCCTCGGCGGTGGTGGTGGCAGCCAAGGCGATCTCGGCGAGTTGCTCGGCCGTCGGCTCGATGTTCACCGCGCAGTCGGTGAAGAAGAACGGTCTCCCCCGCACGACCACCAGATAGACGGAGCTGACGATGGAACGTCCCTCCTCGACCTGGAGCACCTGCAGGGCTGGGCGGATTGTCTCCGGGTAATGGCTGCTCAGACCGCCGATGACCGCGTCGGCCGCACCTTCCCGGACCATCAGGCAGGCGTACATCGCGGGGTCTTCCGTCTGTCTCCTCGCATCCTGCAGTGACAGACCCTTGTGCCGGCGCAGCTGCTCGAGGATCAGCGCGTAACGGTCCCGCTCGGCCACCTCTTTGATGTGGTCGACCACCTCGACGCCGTCGATCGAGATACCGGCCTCTTCGGCCAACCCGTGTATCCGCCCGATATCGCCCAGCAGGACGACGCTACCGATGCCCTCATCGGTCACCCTGCGGGCGGCCCGGATCATCCGGACGTCGGCGGCGTGGGGGTAGACGATCTTCTTCGGGTGTTCCATCGCTCGGGTGGTGATGGCATTGATCAGCCCGTAGGACGCGTTGAACCTCGTCTGCAGTTGGGTTATGTACTCGTCGAAATCGGCGATCGGGGCCCGCGCCAGCCCTTCGTCCATCGCCGCCCTCGCTACGGCCGGGGCCACGCGCCACAACACCCGGGGGTCGAACGGCTTGGGGATCAGGTACTCGGGCCCGAACTGGAGCCGGTCTAGGTCATAGGCTCGTAGGACGGAGTCGGGAACCGGTTCCCTGGCGAGGTCGGCCAGTGCGTGGACCGCAGCGATCTTCATCCTCTCCGAGACCGCCTTGGCCCTCACATCGAGGGCGCCCCTGAAGATGAACGGGAACCCGAGGACGTTGTTCACCTGGTTGGGATAGTCACTCCGACCGGTGGCCATGATGATGTCGGGACGAGCCGCCAGGGCATCGGCATAGCTGATCTCGGGGTCGGGGTTTGCGAGTGCGAACACGATCGGGCGCTCCGCCATGCTCTGGACCATCTCCTTGGTCATGGTCCCGGCGATGGAGACCCCGATGAAGGCGTCCGCCCCTACGAGAGCGTCCTCCAGAGTCCGGGCATCGGTGTCTAACGCGAACTCCCGCTTGACCTCGTTGAGATCGTCGCGGCCGCTGTGGACCACTCCGACCGAGTCGACCATGAGGATGTTCTCCGGGCTCATGCCGAGCTCGATGAAGAATCTTGCCGTGGCGATTCCCGCAGCTCCGGCGCCCGCGAACACCACCTTCACCTTGGAGATGTCGCGGCCCGTCAGATCGAGCGCATTGAGGAACGCCGCTCCCCCGATGATGGCAGTCCCGTGCTGGTCGTCGTGGAAAACCGGGATGTCGAGCCGATCCCGAAGAGTCTGCTCTATCACGAAGCACTCCGGCGCCTTGATGTCCTCGAGGTTGATGCCTCCAACGGTGGGGGCCAGCATCTCGCAGAACCTGATCACATCCTCCGGTTCGGTGGCGTCGATCTCCAGGTCGAAGACGTCGATGTCGGCGAAGCGCTTGAAGAGGACGCCCTTGCCCTCCATGACCGGCTTGCCGGCGAGAGGACCGATGTTGCCCAGCCCCAGGACCGCGGTCCCGTTGGACACGACCGCCACCAGGTTCCCCCGATTGGTGAACCGGAAGGCGGCGTCGGCGTCCTCGGCGATCACCATGCAGGGCTCGGCGACGCCCGGGGTATAGGCCAGGCTCAGGTCGGCCTGGGTGGCTGTCGGCTTGGTCGACCGGATCGCGGTCTTGCCCGGAGTCGGCTTCTCGTGATACTCCAGGGCCTCGGAGAAGGTTGGTTTGCGGGGCATCAGTACCTGAGCCTAGATACCACGAGCGGGCGAGATTCCAGTTGCCATCCGCGCATGCGACAATCAGGCACGGACGATGTCTACGAACCTGCCCATATACCAGGACAACGGCTACAAGGTCATGGCCGGATGGAGGGTTGGGCACGCCCCCGAAGAATCCACGACACGATCCGGGCTGTTGGTGCCGATCGGGACCAAGGACGGTAACGACGCCCTCGCGCTGCTCGACGTCAGGACGGGCCAACGATTCTGGGCGGTCCCGACCGGAGCCTGGCGGTTCATTTGGCCGGCGACCGGCAAGCCCGTGATCGCGGTCCGTGAGTCGCAGATCATCGCCGAGGAAGAGCTGGATCACGTAGGGGACGAAGGCCAGTACCTCTGAGCCGAATACCCCCAGTTCACGAGAATTCGCCCGCACCAGCGGCCCGTAGCCGCCACCATCGCCTCTTCCCCGCTCCGACGCCATGACTCAAGAACACGCCTCCAGACGCCGTCGTCGCCTCACCGCGACCATCACCGATCTCGAAGTCGCCGTACAGCGAGCCTTCCTGGTCGGTGTCGAGCTGCCCGGAATCGCCACCATCGACGCCGAGCGGAGCCTCGACGAGCTCGCCCTGCTCACCGACACCGCCGGTTCCGAGCCGATCGACCAAGAACTGGTGCGACGACACGCCATCGAGCCCGCCACCTACATCGGGTCGGGCAAGGCAGAGGAGCTGGCAACACTCACCAAGGCGCTCGACATCGACGTGGTGATCTTCGACAACCAGTTGACTCCGGCCCAGCAGCGCAACCTGCAGAAGCTCTTCGGCTGTGACGTGGTCGACCGGGAAGGTCTCATCCTCGACATCTTCGCCCAGCACGCCCACACCAAGGTGGGCGCCCTCCAGGTGGAGCTGGCGATGAACCGCTACAACCTCCCCCGTCTGCGCGGCAAGGGGACCAGCCTCTCGCAGCAGGGAGCCGGCGTTCTCGCCCGTGGGCCCGGTGAAACGAAGCTCGAGACCGACCGGCGTCGGATCCTGGAACGCAACTCGAAGTTGGAGCGCGAGCTCGCTCGAGCAGTGCAGCATCGTGAGACGCAGCGGAAGTCGCGTCGACGAGCCGAGATCCCTCAGGTCGCGATCGTCGGATACACCAACGCCGGCAAGTCCACCCTGCTCAACGCCTTGACCGATGCCGATGTCCTTGTCGAGGATCGGCTGTTCGCCACCCTCGACCCCACGGTGCGCCGTCTCGAGCTGCCCAACCAGCGCCCGTTCCTCCTGGCCGACACCGTCGGCTTCGTGAGGCGGCTGCCTCACCACCTGATCGAGGCTTTCCGATCGACGCTCTCCGAAGTGGCCGAAGCCGATCTCCTCCTTCACCTGGTCGATGGCTCCGATCCCGATCCCGGCGGCCAGATCGCCGCGGTCAGGGAGGTGCTCATGGAGATCGGGGCCGCAGAGCTGCTCGAGCTCATCGTCTTCAACAAGTCCGACCTCGTAGGCGAGCAAGCGCTGGTGCGGCTGGCCAACCTCTACCCGGAGGCGGTCTTCATCTCGGCGCTCGAACACGAAGGGCTCGAGCTCCTGGTCGAGCGGATCGGGGAGCTGCTGGAACGGACCATGGTCACGCTCACCCTCGAGATCCCCTATGCACGGGGCGACGTGGTCGCCGCAGCGCACAGGTTCGGAGAGGTCATCGGGGAAAAACACGACGACAACGGGATGATCCTCGAAGTCCGGGTCCCCGAGACCTCGCGATCCCGGTTCGCTCAATTCAGTCGTTGAGGTTCAGTCGCTCATCACGAGGGCCGCAGCTCCGACGATCCCGGCATTGTTGACCAGGGCCGCCCGGG
Source organism: Acidimicrobiia bacterium (assembly GCA_025928935.1). Classification (GTDB taxonomy): domain Bacteria; phylum Actinomycetota; class Acidimicrobiia; order Spongiisociales; family ZC4RG35; genus JARDZU01. The sequence continues at coordinate 10,769 of JAICNB010000066.1, read as the reverse complement.
TCGTCTTCATGTCGTCGAAAGCGACGTGTTCGGCGAACTCCTCCCAGAACTTCGAGACTCCCCCGCCGATCACGATCAGGTCCGGGGTGAAGACCTCCTTGACCAGGACCAGGAACTGGCGGGCTCGATCGCCCCACTCGTCCCAAGTCAAGTCCTCTGCTCGACGCGCTTTGGCCGAGTAGCGCCTCTCGGCGGGGCGAACACCGTTCAGCTCGAGCTGGCCGAGCTCGATGTTGGTGACCAGGGCCCCGTCCACCAGCAGAGCGCTGCCGATGCCGGTCCCGAAGGTGAGCACGAGCACCTTGCCATCGACTCCCTTGGCTGCGCCGTACCGTGCCTCGGCCAGCCCGGCGGCGTCGGCATCGTTCAGCAGCCTCACCTCCCGGCCGACCGTCGTCTCGAACAGATCGAGTGCATTCACTCCAATCCAGGACGGGTCGATGTTGTTGGCCGTCGTCACCAAGCCCTGGCGTATCACCGAGGGGAAGCCGATGCCAACGGGCCCAGGAGCGTCGAGTTGGCCGACCAGATCGGCGACGGCGCCCGCCACCGCCACCGGAGTCGAGGGCTCCGGCGTGTCCACCCGAAGTCGCTCGCTGATCAGCATCCCTTCGTCCACGTCGACGACGCCGGCCTTCACGCCGGAGCCGCCAACGTCTACACCGATCCTGGTCGTCACCGCGGGCGAGCCTAAACCGGGGCGATGGAGTGGTGCGAAAGGGTATTTGTGCCACGGGTCACTAGCCTCGATTTCGATGCTTGGGACCGCAGATATCGCTGTCGCCGGCCTCGGGGTGATGGGGGCGAACCTGGCCCTGAACCTGGCCGATCGGGGTCACCGCGTCGCCGCCTACAACCGGACCACTTCGGTCACCGACGAGTTCATGACCGGCGAAGCGGGTGATCTGGGGATCATCCCGGCCGCAACAATCGATGAGATGGTGCGATTACTCGAGCGCCCCCGCGTCGTCCTCGTGATGGTCACCGCCGGCAAGCCCGTGGATGCAGTGATCGAGTCACTGCTGGGCCACCTCGAAGAGGGCGACATAATCATCGATGGGGGCAACTCGCTCTATGCAGACACCGACCGCCGTCAGGCCCTCGTCGAGTCACGCGGGCTGTCCTACCTCGGCATGGGAGTGTCAGGTGGCGAAGAGGGCGCGCGTCACGGCCCTTCGATCATGCCCGGAGGGAGCCGGGCGGCCTGGGAGCAGGTCGAGCCGATGCTCAAATCGATTGCGGCCAGGGCGCCCGACGGCAAACCGTGCTGTGAGTGGATGGGCCCGGGGGGAGCCGGTCACTTCGTGAAGATGGTCCACAACGGTATCGAGTACGGCGACATGCAGGTGATTGCCGAAGCCTACGACCTGATGCGCCGGGGCATGGGCATGACAGCCGGCGAGATGTCGAAGGTGTTCGCCCGCTGGGACGAGGGAAGGCTGCGGTCCTATCTGATCGAGATCACCAGCGAGATCCTGTCCACCCAGGTCGACGGCGGGCCCATCGTGGACCTCGTCCTCGACGCGGCCGGCCAGAAGGGCACCGGGAAGTGGACCGTGGTCTCCTCGATGGACCTGGGTCAGCCGACGACCCTGGTGGGCGAGGCCGTGTACGCGCGCATCGTCAGCTCCGACCCCGACGCCCGGAAGCGGGCGGCGCAGATATACGACGGCCCCGTGGGCTCGATGGGTGAGGTCGGCCCGGACGACGTCGAGAGCGCGCTGTATGCCTCGAAGATCATCTCCTATGCCCAGGGGTTCCGGTTGATGCGTGCCGCGTCGGATGAGTTCGGGTGGGATCTCGACCTGGGCACGATCGCATCGATCTGGAGGGCAGGCTGCATCATCCGGGCCGTGTTCCTCGAGGACATCACCGCCGCCTTCCAGCGTGATCCGGGGCTGCCCGACATGATCGAGGACGACTTCTTCGCCGAGGCGTTGAAGGAGGCCGGGACGTCGTGGCGTGAGGTGGTGGCCGGCGCGGCCCGTGCCGGGCTCCCGGTGCCCGCCTATTCGAGCGCCCTGTCCTACTTCGACGGGATGCGCTCGGAGAGACTCCCCGCCAACCTCATCCAGGCCCAGCGGGACTTCTTCGGCGCCCACACCTTCGAGCGAGTCGACCGACCACGCGGCGACTTCTTCCACCACGATTGGAGCAGTTGAAACACCATTTTCTGCGGATCTATCGCGGTTCAACCCGCGCGAATCCTCGCGGAACGGGTTCGCAGAACGGTCAGAGCGGCGGGGTCCCCGGGACCTCGATCCGCTGGCCCACCTCGAAGGCGGGATCCTCGGCGTCCGCCTCTTCCACGTGCTGCCGGCGGATCCCCATCGTGAAGAGGATCGCGTCGAGGTAGGGCACGGAGATGGCGGTGTCGGCCCGCTCCTTGACCACCGGCTTCGCGTTGAATGCGATGCCGAGCCCGGCGGTGGCGAGCATGTCGAGGTCATTGGCTCCGTCGCCGACGGCGACCACCTGCGAGAGAGGGATCCCCTCGGCTTCCGCTATCGACCTGAGGAACGCGGCCTTGCGCGCCCCGTCGACGAGCTCGCCGGCGAGCTGGCCGGTGAGGAGGCCGTCCTTCATCTCGAGGGTGTTGGAGAGCGAGTAGTCGATACCCAGGTCGGCGGCGAGAACATCGGTGAACCGAGTGAACCCGGCCGACACGATCGCCGTCACCATGCCCAGGCGCTTGAGGGTGCGGATGAAGGTCCGGGCCCCGCTGGTCAGTGTGATGTTCTCGTGGACCCGGGTGATGGCAGTCTGGTCCAGGCCCTTGAGCAGGGCCACCCGCTCCCTGAGAGCCTCTTCGAAGTCCATCTCGCCATTGAGGGCGAGGTTGGTCAGCTCGGAGCAGTGCTCCTCCGCACCGGCCTCCCTCGCCAGGAGGTTGATCACCTCCTCCTGGATCAAGGTCGAGTCGACGTCCATGATCACCATTCGCTTCCCCCGTCGCTCCAGCCCGTCTCGCTGGATGGCGATGTCGATCGGTCGCTCCGCCGCGGCCCGCACCAGGTTCTCTCTCATCTGGTCGAGGTTCCCATTGCTGACCAGCAGCTCGTAGCTCACCACCGGGTACCGGGAGAGTCGGAAGATCCGATCGATGTTGCCGCCGGCATCGGCGATGGCAGCGGCGACCGCCCCGAAGTCATCCGGACCGACGGCCATGCCGATCACGGTCACCACCGACATCGGCCGCGTCGGCGTGGGGGTGTCGTCGACCTTCTCGAACTCGACGTTCAGACCGCGCTCCCAACCGAAGAAGAGCAGATCCCTGATCGTGGCCCGCTCCCCGGACACCCCGACAAGGACGTTCAACGTGAGACGGCCGCGCACGACGATCTGCTCGACGTCGTAGACCTCGACCCCGGCGTCGGCCAACACCGACATCAAGCCGGCCGAGATTCCCGGCCCGTCGGGGCCGTGGACGGCAACGAGGATCGTCGAGTGTTCGCTCACGGTGTTCAGGGTAAAGGGACACATGGCCTGAGCAATGTCAGGCCGGTACCATCCACCGGTCCACCGTCGATCGAGAGGCTCCCCAATTGCCTGAGAACCCGTTCCGACTGCCCCGGGCCGCGCTCCCGACCCGGTATGACCTCCATCTGGAGCCCGACCTCGACAGCTTCACCTTCGACGGCAGGGTATCGATCGAGGTCGGAGTGTCGGAGAGCCTCGACGAGATCGTCCTCAACGCCGCCGAGATCGAACTGGGAGATGCCACGCTTCGCGGCGCCGACGGCGAGATCGCCGTGACCGACATCAGCTACGACAATGAGTTCGCCCGGGCGACTCTGAAATTGGAGACCACGGCGAAACCCGGCGGCTACACGCTCGATATCGCCTACACCGGGCTGATCAACGACCAGCTGCGCGGCCTGTACCGGTCGGTCTATCGGGACGGAGAGGGCAACGAGCACGTAATCGCCACTTCACAGTGTCAGGCGACCGATGCCCGCCGGGTCCTTCCCTGCTGGGACGAGCCCGACCTGAAGGCGACCTTCAAGACGACGATGGTGGTCGCCGACGGTCTCGAGGCGTTCTCCAACGGGGAGGAGATCGGGAGGACCAGGCTCGAGGACGGTCGGGTCCGATTCGAGTTCTCCGAGACGATGAAGATGTCGACCTACCTCCTCGCCTTCATCGTCGGTCCCTTCGATGCAACCGATCCGGTGCCGGCCCACGACACCCCTGTCCGGATCATCGTCCCCCAGGGCAACCTCGGGCTGACCGCCCTGGCTCTGGAGAACGCTGTCTTCTGCTTCGAGTATCTCTCCGACTACTACGGGATCCCGTACCCGGAGCGAAAGCTGGACCACGTCGCCATCCCCGACTTCGCCGCCGGGGCGATGGAGAACGTCGGGTTGATCACCTATCGGGATGCGTACCTCCTCCTCGACGAGGCAAAGGCGAGCCAGAGCGAGCTGCAGGCCTGTCTCGACGTGATCGGACACGAGATAGCCCACCAGTGGTTCGGAAACCTGGTCACCATGCGTTGGTGGGAGGGGGCCTGGCTCAACGAGGCGTTCGCCAGTTTCATGGAGCTGAAGGCGACAGATGCCAGGAAGCCCGACTGGAAGCGGTGGCTGGCCTTCGCCAACCTCGAGGTGCCCTGGGCCATGGGCACCGACCAGTTGGCGAGCACCAGGCCGATCGAGTTCGAGGTCAACTCGCCGGCCGAAGTCGAGGAGATGTTCGACTCGATCACCTACGGCAAGGGCTCAGCCGTGCTGCGAATGCTCGAGCAGTTCATCGGCGAGGAGGAGTTCCGCACCGGCGTCGGCAACTACCTGCGGAAGCACGAGTACGCCAACACCGTCACGGGCGACCTCTGGGAAGGCCTCGACGGCGCATCGGACTGGCCAGTGGGCGAGATCATGGATAGTTGGGTGAACCAAAGAGGCTTCCCGCAGATCGATGTCGAGGTGGTGCCCGGTGGAGTGAGCCTGACCCAGCGCCGGTTCCTGGCCATCCCGAACGAGACCGACACCACGATCTGGAAAGTGCCGGTCCAACTGCGAGGTGTCGTGGACGGGGCCGTCTTCGAGAAGAAGGCTCTGCTCGACAGTGACGAGATGGTGGTCCCGGTCAACGGTGCCGTCGATTATCTCGTGGCCAACGCCGGTGGCCACGGGTTCTATCGCACCAGGTACTCCGATGAGCTGTTCCTCGGGCTCATGGGCAACCTGGCTGCCCTCGGTGACATCGAGCGATACAGCCTCGTCTCCGATACCTGGGCAATGGTCCGCTCGGCCCAGGTGCCGGCTTCGGATTTCCTCGACCTGGTCGGGAAGTTCGGAGAGGAGTCAGAGCACGCCATCTGGTCTGTGATCCTGGGCGGACTTCGCTCGATCGAGCACCATGCTCTGGCTCCTGAGACACGGCCCGCCTTCGAGACGTTCGTTCGGGACCTGGTGCGCCCCGCTCTCGACCGTCTCGGTTGGGAGGCCAGGACCGGAGAGACTGATCTGACACGCAAGCTCCGAGGCGATCTCATCGCAGCCCAGGGCAACCTGGGCCACGATGAGGTGACGATCGGAAAGGCACGTGAGATTGCCGCAGCCGTCCTGGACGGCCAAGAGTTCGACCCGGAAGTGTGCACCGCCGCGCTGTCTGTCTACTCCCGGCACGGGGGCAGCGACGAGTACGAGGCCCTATGGCAGGCCTACCAGAAGAGGACCGCGCCAACCGAGAAGGTGCGCTTCCTGCGCTCCGTTGCGGGGGTGGAGGTCGAGGACTTGGCCCTGTCCACCATGGACAAGGTCGTCGACGGCGACATCCGCACCCAAGACGGGTTCTGGGTGTTCGCCCGTCTCCTCGCCGGCGACGCCGGGCCCGCCGTATGGCAGAACGCACGGGAGCGGTGGGACGACATCCTCGAAGTCATGCCCGGCATGACGAGGCGACGCGTTGTCGAGGGTGTGCCCTCCCTGTCCCAGCCCGAGGTGGCCGCGGACGTAAAGGCGTTCTTCGCCGAACACCCCATCCCCGAAGCGTCCCGCTATCTGACCCAGAACCTGGAGCTACTCGACACCAACGTCCTGCTCCGGGAACGGGAGACCCCGGTGGTGACGGAGTACTTCCAATAGAGAACGGCCCCTGTCGGGGCCGTTCTGGTTCTGAGTCCCACCTTCTACGTACGACGTAGAACGCATGACATATCTACTTCAGCTCGACACTGGCACCGGCGGCCTCGAGGACCTCCTTTGCCTTGTCGGCCGTCTCCTTGTCGACACCCTCCAGCACGTTGGCCGGGGCGCCGTCGACGAGATCCTTGGCCTCCTTCAACCCGAGGCTGGTGAGCCCGCGCACTTCCTTGATGACCTGGATCTTCTGGGCACCGGCCCCCGTGAGGACCACATCGAACTCGTCCTGTTCCTCGACGGCGGCAGCCCCACCACCATCGCCACCAGCGGCGGGGGCGGCAGTGACGGCCACCGGGGCCGCGGCGGTCACTTCGAACTTCTCCTCGAAGGCATCGAGGAACTCCTTGAGCTCGAGGACGGTCATGCCCTCGAACGTCGCGATGAGCTCATCGGTGCTGAGCTTGGTCTTCGCGGCCATTGATCACTCCTCCTCGGCCTTGGCGGCCGTGTCGGTTTCAACGGGCTCCTCCGCAGGCAGGGTGGCGTCTTGGTCGCCTCCTGCCGAGGCGAAATCGCCCGACTCTTTCTTGTCCAGAAGCTGCTGGAACATCGATGCCGCGTTCCGATTGAACGAGGCGAACAACCCGGCCGCTTGCGCGAGCGGGGCCTTGGCAGCGCCTGCGATCCTGGCCAGCAGGATCTCCCGCGGCTCGATCTCGGCCAGCCGGGAGACCTCCTCGGGGCTCAGGATGTTCCCCGAGAGCACAGCTGCCTTCATCACGAAGACCTCATGTGTCTTGGCGAAATCCTTGAGCGCCTTGGCGGTGGCCACCGGGTCGCTCTTGGCAAAAGCCAGCGCGGTCGGGCCGAGCAGGTGCTCGTCGAGCCCGGTGATACCCGCGTCGCCGGCCGCCAGCCGGGCCAGGGTCATCTTGACGACCTTGTACTCGGCGCCGCTGGCACGAAGACTCGCCCGCAGCTCCTGGACCGCCTTCACGGTCAGGCCGCGGTACTCGGTCAGGAAAACCGCTTCGGATCCCTCGAGGCTCTCTTTGATGTCGGCAACCGCCTGGACCTTTTCTGGTCTCGGCATTCGCTCCTCCGTCGATAGACAACAGAACCCCTCGGCATCATGACAAGGGGCTCACGAGGAGCGACCTGCGTTGGCGGGTGTAAACCCTTTTGAGCCCGGGGGCACCGACGGTCTGGGGCCGAGGTATGGAGTTGCAGGCGAATTGTACCGGGTGCGCGATGCTGGGCAACTCCGAGGCATCGGCCTAGTCGAGCAATGCCACCAGGGACCGGGGCGCGATCATCCGGTAGGAGTCTTCGACGAGAATCGCCACCTGGTCCCAATCGACCGGGACGTCCAGATACACACCGAGCCAGCCGCGGTGCCCAACATAGGGCGGCCTGAAGAAATGATCCGGTGACATGGCGATCCTCTCCTCCTGGGCCCCTGGCGGGGCGGCGCACCAGAAGGCGAGACGGTCATCGTGATGATGGTCGGCATAGGTGACGAAGACTTTCTTCTCCCGCACGAACCAGGTCGGCTCTCCGTGGCTGAGCCGCTCGGTCGTCTCCGGGAACGAAAGGCAGACCGCCCGCAGGTCGATGAGAGGATTGTCACTCATCTCGCAGATTGTGCCAGTTACCCCACCCACGTAGGGTGCCCCAATGTCGACGACCGCCGGCTTTGCTCCCTCTGGCGGAGCGCGCATCGCTTACGAAACGGCTGGTGAGGGCGCAGGCGTGTTGTTCATCCACGCCGGGGTGGCCGATCGCCGGATGTGGCGTCACCAGCTCTCGGCCGTGCCGGACGGATTTCGCTTCGTCAGCCTCGATTTGCGCGGGCACGGCGCCAGCGAGCTACCCGATGAGACCTTCACCAACCATGACGACGTCCTCGCCGTGATGGACCATCTCGGCATCCCCGACGCGGTGATCGTCGGTTGCTCCATGGGCGGCGGGACCGCGATCGACCTCGGCCTCGCCGCACCATCGCGGGTGACCGCGCTGGTCCTCGTCGGCTCCGGCGCTCCGGGTGCCGACATCGAGGAATACGAATCCCCACAGTGGCCCGAGATCGTCGCCTCTTACGAGAGCGGGGATTTCGATCGGGTCGCCGAGCTGGACGCCGAGGTCTGGATCGTCGGGTACGGACGTGAAAAAGACTCGGTCGACCCGTCGGTGATCGCCGAGTTGATAGAGATGGACCGCGCCATCCTCACCACTGAGGAACGACGGGACGAGCTGGTCGTTGCTCTCGACCCGCCCCGGGCGGATCGCATGGGCGAGCTCTCGATCCCCGCCCTCATCGTGGTCGGTGAGAACGACCTTCCCAATGTGCGCCAGTCGGCGGACCATCTGGCGGCCACGTTGGGGGAAGGGCCCGCCGTGGTGATCCCCAACGCCGCCCATCTCCCCAGCCTGGAACAGCCCGACGTCTTCAACCAGGCCCTGCTCGGGTTTCTACGGCGTGTTTCGTCTGAATAGCGCGCTATCTGGCGCTGAATCCTCAGGTGGGTGGCAAATTTCCAGATTCTCCCTGGACACCCCTCAGCGGTCGCGCGACACTACGGACTATTGAGAACAGGGGGTCTCCGTGACCTCGGGTGGGTTCCCTGACCGCCCCCACCCGCTCTTCGGGCCCCAAATATTCGAGGGTCACGTGACCGACGGATGAGACCAGCCCCTACCCTGGTCCACAGACGAATTGTCGGAAGCGTGCGGACGGTGGACCTGGCAGCCGAAGCCCTCTAAGCCCACGGGATCCCGGAGCGCGGAGATCCCCCCTGTTTCCAGTCGAAGAGCCCCCTAAAGGGGGCTCTTCTGCATTCCTGATGTGAACCTGGCCCTCAGCTCGCGTTCTTGGCGAAGTCCTCGATGGCGCCGACGTCGACCTTGACCCCGGGACCCATGGTCGAGGACACCGACATGTGACGAAGGTAGCGACCCCGTGAGGCTGCCGGCTTGGCTCTGATCAGCTCCGAGGCGAGGGCGGCCAGATTCGAGGACAGCTGATCCAAACCGAAGGACACCTTCCCCAACGGGACATGTACGTTCCCGTAGCGGTCATTCCGGTATTCGATGCGCCCTGCCTTGAATTCGGACACGGCCTTGGCCACATCAGGGGTCACCGTCCCAGCCTTCGGGTTCGGCATGAGGCCGCGCGGCCCAAGGATCTTCCCCAGCTTGCCCACCTCGGCCATCATGTCAGGGGTGGCGATGGCGACGTCGAAGTCGAGCTCGCCACCGGCCTGCAGTTTCTCGACCAACTCCTTCCCGCCGACCACATCGGCGCCCGCCTCGGTGGCCTCTTTCTCCCTGTCGGCCGGAGCGAACACCGCCACCTTGACGTCCTTGCCGGTTCCGTGTGGCAGTGAAACGGTGCCGCGCACCAGCTGATCCGCCTTCTTGGGATCGATCCCGAGCTTGAAGACGGCCTCGACGGTCTCGTCGAACTTGGCTGGAGCCAGCGTCTTGACCAGCTCCAGTGCCTCCTGCGGGCCGTAGGGGGTCTGTTTGTCATACCGCATGCTGGCTTCGCGGTACTTCTTGCCATGTCTGGCCATTTTCTCTCCTTGTGGTCCAGGCGGCCTCACGGCCTCCCACTGGCACCCTTGGGGTGCCGTCTCATGTTTCGGTCTCCGGTGTCAGCCGGTGACCGTTATGCCCATCGATCGGGCGGTCCCCTCGACGATCTTCATGGCGCCCTCGATGTCGACGGCGTTGAGATCAGGCATCTTCGTCTCTGCGATCTCCTTGACCTGAGCCCGGGTGACGCTCCCCACCTTCTCCTTGTTGGGCTCGCCGGAGCCCTTGTCCACCCGGGCAGCCTGTCTGAGCAGGGCGGCGGCCGGGGGTGTCTTCATCACGAAGTCGAAGGACCGGTCTTCGTAGATCGAGATCTCGACCGGGATGATCTGGCCCCGCTGGCTGGAGGTGGCGTCGTTGTAGGCCTTGACGAAGTCCATCAGGTTGACGCCATGTGGGCCGAGCGCGGTGCCGACCGGGGGAGCCGGGGTCGCCTGGCCGGCGGGCAACTGCAGTTTGAGCGTGGTTACGAGTCTTCTTCTACCCATTGGTTCTTCCTGTCCAAGCGCCAGGTACCAGGTACCCGGTCCCTAACTCTTCTGAATGTCCTCGAATCCGAGCTCGACCGGAGTGTCCCGGCCGAAGATGTTGACGAGGACGACGATCTTCTGCTGATCGACGTTCATGTCCTCGATGACGCCGTTGAAGTCGGCGAACGGGCCGGTGACGACCCGGACCTGCTCGCCCACCTCCCACTCCGGCCTGAAGCGGGGCTTGGCCTTCTCCTCTTCCTCCTGGACGCCGAGGAATCGCTCGACCTCACGTCGGGAGAGAGGAGTCGGCTTCTGGGCGTTGCCGGCGACGAAACCGGTCACACCCGGGGTGTTGCGGACCGCATACCAGGAGTCGTCGTCGAGGGTCATCCGGACCAGGATGTAGCCCGGGAACACCTTCTTGGGGACGGTCACCTTCTTGCCGCCCTTGAACTCGACCACGTCCTCCATAGGGATGTGGACCTCGAAGATCCGGTCCTCCATGTGCATCGACTGGATTCGGGTCTCGAGGTTGGCCTTGACCTTGTTCTCGTAGCCCGAGTAGGAGTGGATCACGTACCAGTCGCCCGGCATGTCGTAGGGAGAGGCCGGG
>JAICNB010000044.1 GCA_025928935.1 Acidimicrobiia bacterium | reverse complement strand
TCGAGGGCGGGCTCCAACGACCCCAGGACCGAGGCGATCCCGGTGGTTGCGTTACGCACCGGAGCCAGTCCAGATGGATCGGCGCCGACGAACTCACCCAGGACCTGGCGGGCGGCGTCTACCGCCGGCTGGAGGTCCTCGAACACGAACCTGGTCGGGTCCGACTCGAACCTGTGTCGCCAAACATCCTGCGCCCGGAGTACCTCCTCCAATACCGCACCGAAAGAGCCGTGGTTGAGGTGGCGACGTCCCGACTCCAGAGCCCAACCCTCGATGCCTGCGCCCGAATCGTCTCCCGTCATGGCTGAAACGTAGAGCGGCAAGTTCGATGCCGCAGGCCTCTCGCTACCGTGCCCGCATGACCAAGCCGGACTTCGGGTACTCCTCGGTGACCGCGGACAAGGTGGCCCAGGGCATCGATGACGCCATCGAAGAGGCCCAGGGCATCCTCGAGGCCATGGTGGCGCCCAGGGACGATCGCACTTTCGAGAACACGATGCTCCCCCTCGACCGCATCGCCGATGTCCTCTCCAAGGCCAATGCCAGGTACGCCTTCATGGGCTACGTGCATCCGGACAAAGAGATCCGATCCGCGGCGAAGACGGCCGAAGAGAAGTTGGAGTCCTTCGGCGTCGAGATGGTGTTCAGGGACGACCTGAACGCCGCGGTTCAGGAGTACGCCGTCACCGACGAGGCAACGGAACTGGGCGCCGAGCGTGCTCGATTCGTCGAGTTCACTCTCCGAGACCTCCGTCATGCGGGCCATGAGCTGTCACCCGAAGCCAGGGCCAGGGTCAAAGAGAGGACACAGCGGCTGGTCGAGCTCGGGGTGCGCTTTCAGGAGAACATCGACGAATGGGAGGACCACATCCTGGTCACCACCGATGACCTGGAGGGTCTTCCCCCCAGCTTCGCCGAATCGCTGGAGACCGATGAGGACACCGGGAAGCTGAAGGTGACTCTTGCCTACCCCCATCTGATCCCTTTCGTGGAGAACGCAAAGCGGCGTGATCTCCGTGAGCAGCTGTCCTTCAAGTTCAACACCCAGGCGGTGGAGGCGAACCGTGAGATCCTCGAAGAGGCTCGGCGGCTCCGCCACGAGATCGCAGAGGAGTTTGGCGTGCCGAGCTGGGCACACCATCGGCTCGAGGAGCGGATGGCCAAAGACCCCGAGCGGGTTGCATCGTTCTACGACGGCCTCATCTCGCCTCTGACCAAGCAGGGGGAAGCCGACCTATCGGTCATGGGAGAGCTCCTCGCCGAGGATGCAGGCGAGGACCAGGTTCAGAGCTGGGATTGGCGGTTCTACGACACCCAGCAACGTCGCACCGACTACGGCGTCGACCCCTTCGAGGTGGCGAACTACTTCCCGCTCGACGGTGTCCTCGATGGCATGTTCGATCTCGTCCAGGAGACATTCGGCCTCGAGTTCCAGGAGGTCGCCGACCCTGACGTGTGGCATCCCGACGTCAGGCTGTTCGCCATCCACGACGCAGGGAGCAAGGAGCTGCTCGCCCATTTCTACCTCGATCTCTTTCCCCGGGAGGGCAAGTACGGCCACGCCGCCGAATTCCCGCTGGTCATGAGTCGTCGGATGGAGGACGGGTCCTATCAGAACCCGGTGTGCGCGATGGTGGCGAACTTCACCAAGCCGACCGCTTCGGCCCCCTCGTTGCTGCAGCACGGCGAGGTAGAGACGTTGTTCCACGAGTTCGGGCATGTCCTCCATCAGAACCTGGGGAGGACCGAACTGGCCCGCTTCGCCGGCACCAGCGTGGAGCGCGACTTCGTCGAGGCACCCAGCCAGATCATGCAGCACTGGGTATGGCGGGCAGACGTCCTCCGCCGGTTCGCCCGTCACCACGAGACCGGCGAGCCCATCCCCGACCAGCTCGTCGAGCAGCTGGTCGCAGCCCGCCAGCTCAACGTCGCCATCCATCAGCTTCGCCAGCTCCAGTACGGCTGGTGGGACCAAACCATGCACGGGACCGATGTCGCGCTGGACTTCGATCACATCCTGAGGGAGGGGGCGAGGCTCGGTCTGATGCCATTTCACGAGGGCACATTCGCCTTGGCCTCCTTCGGCCACCTCATGGGTGGTTACGACGCCGCCTACTACGGGTATATGTGGTCCGAGGTGTTTGGCGACGACATGTTCTCCCGCTTCGAGGAGGAGGGCGTCACCAACCCGGCTGTGGGAATGGCCTACCGCCGTGAGGTGTTGGAGAGAGGTGGATCGGTGGACGCAGACGACATGCTCACCGCCTTCCTGGGTAGAGACCCGGACAACACCGCCTTCCTGAGGAAACTCGGCATCGAGTGATACTCAGGTTCCCTTGTCGGGCGCCGATATATATGAGTCGCCGGCCATTTTGGTTTGGCGATGTGGGGAGACCAGCGGGTACCATTTGGCATCGAGGGAACCAGATCGGGCTTCCCAACGTCTCTACTCATGTGAGCGGGGGTTTGTTTACCGTCGCTTTAGGGGCTGGGACGCACACTGACCCTCGTGGGGGTCGACACGGCTCCCGTCCAACCAAATCTCATCAGAACCAAACCGTTTCAACATCACGGCCCAGGTCAAGGAGGGCCACAGACAATGACCGACATCGTGAGAGGGGCCGCCATCAAAGGCATGACTCGACCTTCGAAGAGATTCAACGAAGGCAGGGTCTGTTCCAAGAAGGGCTGCACCACCAAGCTCTCCCAATACAACAAGTCGGAGTACTGCCACGCCCATGCCCCGGTCCGCTTCCCTCGGGTGCGCGGCAAGATCATGGACGGGCAAGACGCCTAGAACTCTGGCGCGGACGGGCCTCCCTCCTCCCCCCGTCCCGATCAGACCAAAGAGCCCCGGGCCCTCTGGACCGGGGCTCTCTTGTATGGCGAGTGAGCCCGGGCTCCGGTTAGCCTCGGAGGCGTGAGCGAGATAGTGCTTCAGGCCCCAGAGATCCACTGTGACCATTGCAAGATGAGCATCGAAGGCGCGGTGGGAGCGCTCGACGGGGTCGAAACGGTAGATGTGGCCATAGCCGACGCCACGGTGAGAGTCACCTTCGACGACGACCGGGTCGACCTCGGCTCGATCAAGAAGACGATCGAGGAGCAGGGCTACGCCGTATTCGGCTGATGCTGACCGGGCGGGGGCCCGGGAGTCCCCCTCCAGGGGTGACGGTTCCCGGACCGACACCATGCTCTTCGACGTCGAGGGCATGACGTGCGCCACCTGCGCCGTGCGCATCGAACGAATCCTGGGTCGCCAGGAGGGCGTCGAGGCCGTCAACGTCAACCTGGCGGCCGCAACGGCCCTGGTCCGGGTCGACGACGGAGCCGACATAGATGGCCTTCAGACCGCGGTGGGCAAACTCGGTTATTCCATCTCGCCGCACACCGGCGAGCAGCCGAGAGACATGGTCGAGCAGTACCAGGACGACGCCAGGGGACAGTGGAGGCTCTTCTGGATCAGTGCCACGCTCACGCTCCCGGCCATCTTGCTCTCCATGTTCGGGCCCCAGGACACCTGGAGTCGTCTGGCCCAGGGCCTCCTGGTCACACCGGTGGTCCTCTGGTGCGGCCTGCAGTTTCACCGCGTTGCCGTGCGTCAGGCTCGCCACGGCAGCGCCAACATGGACACGCTCATCTCGTTGGGCTCGCTGGCTGCGTACCTCTACTCCCTCTGGGCGTTGTCGAACGGGGAGCATCTCTTCTTCGAGACCGCCGGGGTCATCATCACCCTGATCGTCCTGGGACGTTCCCTGGAGGCGAGGGCGAAGGGGAGCGCCTCCGCTGCAGTGCACCGGCTCCTCGAACTGGGAGCCACCGAAGCCAGGGTCAGGTCGGCAGAAGGTGACCACATGGTCCCGATCGGGAAGATCATCCCCGGAGACCTGATGGTGGTCCTCCCCGGGGAGAAGATCCCCACCGACGGGGTGGTGATGGCGGGTGGATCGTCGGTCGACGAGGCGATGCTGACCGGCGAGTCGCTCCCGATCGACAAGAGACCGGGAGACACCGTGTTCGGAGCCACAGTCAACCAGGCAGGGCATCTCGACGTCCGTGCCACGGCAGTGGGATCCGACACCGTCCTGGCGGGAATCGTGCGAATGGTGGAGCAGGCGCAAGGATCCAAGGCGCCGATTCAGCGTCTCGCCGACCGGGTCTCTTCGATCTTCGTCCCTGTCGTGATCCTCATCGCCCTCCTCACCACCGGGGTCTGGCTGCTCCTGGGGAATCCCGCTGACCAGGCAGTCCAGGCCGGCGTAGCCGTCCTCATCATCGCCTGTCCCTGTGCCCTGGGACTCGCCACACCCACCGCCATCATGGTCGGGAGTGGACGCGGCGCCGAGCTCGGCATCCTGTTCAAGCGAGCGGAGGTCTTCGAGACGGCGGGCCGTTTGGACACGGTGGTCTTCGACAAGACCGGGACACTCACGACCGGGGCCATGCTCCTCACCGACCTCTACAGCGACGTGCCGATAGAGGAGTTCCTTCGGCTGGTCGCGCCGGTCGAAGCAGCTTCGGGGCACCCGATCGGCATGGCTGTTGCGCTCGGCGCCGACGAAGCGGAGGTGGACCTGCTCCAGGCCGAGCGTGTCGAGAGTCTTGCCGGGCTCGGTGTGATCGGGAAAGTGGACGGACGGGAGGTCATCGTCGGCAAGGAGAAGCTTCTGGCCGACCGCGGCCTCGCCATTCCACAGAAGTGGTCAGCCCTGATGACGCGGCTCGAAGACGAGGGCAAGACTGCCTTCCTGGCCGGATGGGACGGAGAGGCAATGGGGGTGATAGCCGTTTCGGACTCCGTCCGGGTTGGGGCGGTGGCCGCGGTCGCCGGCCTGCAAGCCGGTGGAATCGAGACTGTCATGATCACCGGCGACAACCGCCGAACCGCCGAGCGGATAGGGGCGAAGATCGGCATCGCCACGATTCACGCCGAGGTCCTCCCCGGTGAGAAGGCGGACCAGGTGGCCCTGCTCCAGGCGGCCGGCCGCAAGGTGGGGTTCGTGGGCGACGGCATGAATGACGCTCCCGCACTGATCCGCTCTGATCTCGGGTTGGCTATGGGAACGGGCACGGCCGTGGCGGTGGAGGCAGGTGACGTCGTCCTCCTCAACCCGGACCCTCGACTCGCCCCGGTGGCGATCGACCTGGCCCACACCACTCTCGGCAACATCCGACAGAACCTCTTCTGGGCCTTCGGCTACAACATGGCGGCGATCCCGATCGCCGCAGTCGGACTCCTCGACCCGATGGTCGCGGCGGCGGCCATGGCATTGTCATCCGTCTCGGTGGTGCTCAATGCCTTGCGCCTGCGCCGTTATCGACCCGACGCTTCATTGAACCTCTAACCCCAGCCGGGGAGTAGTTTGGAGCCATGGGCTCGCTGCAATGGTTGGACCGCCCGCTCCTCGACGACCCCGTGGCGCTGGTCGCCTTCGAGGGATGGGGTGACGCAGGTGAGTCGGCGAGCCAGGCAGCTACAGCCTTCCTCGACAAGCTCGACGCCGAGCTGTTCGCCATCATCGACCCGGACGACCATTTCGACTTCCAGGTGAGAAGGCCGATCGTCGAGCTCGATTCGACAGGGATCCGCTCGATCTCCTGGCCTCGCAACGAGCTATACGTCGCCAAGGGCGCCGAACGTGATCTGGTAGTGCTGCTCGGAGAGGAGCCGCACTACCGCTGGAAGGCGTTCACCAACGACGTGATCGAGGTGATGAGGGTGATGGGGGTGACCCGGGCAGTGACGATGGGAGCTTTCATCGGACAGGTGGCCCACACCTTGCCCGTCCCTCTGGTCGGCTCGGCCAATCGGCCCGACGACCTCGCCATCCACGGTCTCCTGCCCTCCGGTTACGAGGGCCCGACCGGCATCCTGGGGGTCCTCAACCACGCTCTGGGCAACGTCGGAATCGATGTGATCTCGGTGTGGGCCGCGGTGCCCCATTACCTGTCCAATCAGGAGTACCCGCCGGCCGCCGAGGCGCTAGCGGTCAAGGCGTCCGAGTTGTGTGGCATCAGCGTGGACATCGGGGACCTGGCGACCGCGTCACAACAGTTCCTCTCCACCGTGGAGGCCGCCATCGAGGGAAACGCCGAGTTGGAGGAGTACGTCGAGCGTCTGGAGCAAGAGGCCGACGACGACCGCGGCGATCGTCTGGTCGAAGAGATCGAAAAGTACCTCCGGGGCCAGTAGCTGGAATCCCCCTTCCCGGGCTTCGCCGATACTCCCCACTACGGGGAAGAAGGAAAATGGGCCCGCGGATCCCGGCCCATTCTCGAAATCACTTCCGCTTGTGGCGATTCGCCTTGAGACGCTTGCGGTACTTGTGCTTAGACATCTTCTTGCGACGCTTCTTGACCAACGAACCCATGAAAAAACCTCGGTTCCGAAAAGGGGAGACGACACATGGTCGCACCGATCCGCCCCTTATTCAAACCGGTCGGGCCCGGATCCGCCTCCGTCACCCCACCGGGGTGAGCGATTCCGCCAGGCGCTGGGCTTCCCCGAGTGACACCGTGGTCTCGATCCGGTGGGTGACGCCGGCTCGCTCCCACATCAAGACGTTGCCGGCAAGCCTCGTCTCTTCCTCCAAGACGTTCCCGGCGGCGTCCTCATAGGTGATGACATGCGGTGCTCCGTCTATCCAGAGACCGATGACCCCTGAGATTTCCACCGCCCTCACCCCATTGTCCGGCCGAACGCTCTTGACGAACAGCTCGTTCTCGGCAAGGTCGAGGTCGAACTGGCTGTAGATCAGTCCGACGTTCGACTCACCTGCCGCGGGTAGGGACTCACCACCCTCCCACAACATCGAGACACGGCCACCTGACGGGCGCGAGGACAGGTACACCGCATCAGGCGCCTCGAGGGCGCCGAGAGTCGACACGTCGAAGTCGACGGCTGCCGTCGCCTCCTCCAAGGTGACGGCCTCTCCCAGATCGAGCTCGACGCCGACGGGGGGATCGGTCTCTGGCTCGAAACGGATCTCAATCCCGGCCACACCGAGCAGATCGGCAACCGCTTCCCGAGCTCCCGGAGACAGAAGCAGGATCGAGGCAAGGACCAGGATCACCGCGACAGCCACCGGCAGCCACCGTGGATGCAGCCTTCCTCGGGTCGTGGTGCTCAGGCGACTCAGGACCGATGGCACCTGGTCGGAGTGAGCCGGCCAGTCGATTTGCCCACCAAGCTCGAAGAGCAACGACTCGATCCGTCGTGGGCGGCTAGTCATCGCCGACCTCCTTCAAGGCCGACAGAGCCGATTCGAGCCGATCGAGGGCGCGGGCGGTACGTGACTTGACTGTCCCCAATGGCACGCCGAGCGTCGCCGCGGTCTCGGCCTCACTCAGCCCCAGCAAGTACCGGAGGCTCACGATGTCGCGGTATCGGTCTGGGAGCTCGCCAACCGCGGCGAGCACGGTCTCACGCTCGATTCCGGTCATGACCGTCGTCTCGGGAGATGGGGCCGCACCTCCCGAGACGGGGTCATGGGCCAGACGCAGGGCGAGGCGCTCCTGGCGACCCCAGGCCCGACGATTGTTCAGGGCTTCGTTCCTGACGATCCGGAGCAACCAGGGCCGGAAAGAGCCTTCGGCTCGAAATCTGGGCAGCGCCCGATAGGCCTTCACGAATGCCTCCTGGGTCACGTCCTCTGCGACGTTGGCGTCCCCTACCACCAGGTAGGCCACCCGCAGGGCGATCTGCTGGTGGGATCTGACCAACATCTCGAACGCGGCGACATCGCCATTCTTTGCTCTCAGGATCTGTTCTTGTTCGTCCAGTGGGCGGCCCTCCACCGACATCCGCCCATTGATACACCAGGGCGGCCAGATCGGTTCCCGTTTGGAACCTTCAGGGACCCCCTGGTGTATGGAACACGACGAACCGAGGAGGGTTCATGAAACGTCTCTTCCGACTGGCCATCCCGACCACCCTGATCGTATTGACGCTCGCGGCACCTGCAATGGGGGGCGGAGTGACCGTGGTCAGCTTCACCGAAGTCCCATCCGACTTCGACGCAGGCACGCCCTACCGGCTCGAGTACTCGATCCTTGGTCATGGTGTCGAGCCGAGGGAGGTCGGCCAATCGACGCTGCGGTTTCACGGGCCCGGTGGTGAGACTATGACCTTCCCGGGCGAGTCGACGGCCACGGGCCAGTGGACAGCCGAGGTGATCCTCCCCACCGCAGGTGAGTGGCAATGGGAGGTCCTTGGCGGCTCCGACGTGCTGCAATCGCTGGGCGCGATGACAGTGCTTCCCGCACAGGATGCAGTTCCGGCCGGTCTGTTGGATTCCCTCCGTGTGGGTCTGCCAATCGCCACTCTGCTGGCACTGCTGCTCCTCGTGACCGAGATCCGATCACGATCCCGAGAAGAGCGGCAGCCCGCTCCCGTGGCCGATGTGGCCTGATCGAGTCGGCATTGTCCTCACCGCCGTCATGGTGGTCCTGCTCGCCGGGGCCACCGTGGCGGTCTATGCCTACCACCCCATCGAGCCAGACACAGCCGGCGTTGCGCCGGTCGATGGGCAGGTCGTCTTCCTCACCAGCGGCTGTACCAGCTGCCACAGCGTCGACGGGGTATCCGAGACCGGCCAGATCGGACCGAATCTGACGTATCTCGCCGATCGTGCCGGCACGAGGGTCGAGGGTCTGACGGCCGGGGAGTACGTGCGGCAATCCGTGCTGGAGCCGCAGGCCTACATCGTCGACGGGTACGGAGAGTTCATGCCCACGCTGCCTCTGGACACCGCCGAGCTCGATGCGTTGGTGGAATTCCTCCTGACCCAGCGGTGATGGCGGGCCTCACGAGTCGGCATCAGGGACATCCCTGAAGCGACCCGGGCACGTTCAGGGCTGTCCCCGATTGATGATCGGGCACCTTGGCCTTCCAATGAGTCAATGGAACAACGCCACAACAACATCACGGGGAAACTGGTGGCGGCGCTGGCCCTGGGCGCGTTACTCGCCGCCTGTGTCGATGACGTGCCAACGACCCCGCCGCCGGTGACCGACAGCCTCACCGTCACCATCGAGGACATGCAGTTCACCCCCAGCCAGGTCACCATCGAGGCTGGAGACACCCTTTCCTGGGTCTGGAACGACGGGGTCATGCCCCACAACGTGTCGGGCGACGGGTTCGAGAGCGAAACCCAGAGCGACGGGTCCTTCTCTCACACCTTCGACGATCCCGGCGACTTCCCGTACGTCTGCACCCTGCATTCGGGCATGAGAGGCACGGTGACCGTGGAGCGCTGAGTGTCCGATCAGACGCCGGCCCGGAGCAGGCCGAGCATGATCCCCTCGCTCAGGGCCTGCCAGGAGGCCTCGATGATGTTCTGGTGAACCCCGACCGTGCCCCAGCTCGACTCCCCGTTGGTGGTCTCGATCAGGACGCGGACCCTGGCTGCGGTCCCGTCCGACGAGTCGAGGTCGCGCACCTTGTAGTCGGTGAGTCGGAGACGCTTCACCTCCGGGTAGGTCTCCTGTAGAGCGCTGCGAAGTGCCTGGTCCATGGCGTTGACCGGGCCGTCACCCTCGGCTGACACTTCCACCGTTTCGTCGCCGACCGTGAGGGACAGGTGCGCCTTGGCCGTGACTTCGCCGTTGGCCTGGATATTCACCGACAGCCCTTCGAGTCGGAACAGGTCTTCGTGGCCCGCCGCCGCCCTGCGGACCAGCATCTCGAAAGACCCGTCGGCCGCCTCGAACTGGTACCCGGCGTGCTCGAGTTGTTTGACCTGATCGACGAGAGCCTGAGCCCGGGCCGGGTCGAGATCCCACCCTTTCTCACGGGCCACGGTGAGCACTGTGGTCCGGCCCATCAGCTCGCTGAACAGCATCCGGGCCGAGTTCCCCACCGCCCCCGGGCTGATGTGCTCGTAGGCGCCCTCCAGCCGTGCCAGCCCTGATGTATGCAGCCCGCCCTTGTGAGCGAATGCGGAGGCGCCGACATAGGGTCGGCGGGCATCGATCGGGGCACCGAGGATCTCGGCGATCTGCTGTGCGATCGGGTAGAGCCGGCTGAGAGAGTCGGAGGGAATCGTCTCGACCCCTGACTTGAGGCTCAGGTTGGGGATGACCGAGCACAGGTCGGCGTTCCCGGTCCGCTCCCCGTATCCGTTGATGCAACCCTGCACCTGATGCACCCCGAGGGAGAGGGCGGTGAGGGAGTTGGCCACTGCGCAATCGGAGTCGTTGTGGAAATGGACCCCGAGGGCGGCATCGATCCGCGCCTTGACCGATTCGACGGCGGGCGCGATGTCATGGGGCAGCGCGCCACCGTTGGTGTCGCACAGGACGACTCGCTCGGCGCCGGCCCGTGCCGCGGTCTCGATCACCGACAGGGCGTACTCCGGGTTCCTTCCGAAGCCATCGAAGAAGTGCTCGGCGTCGAAGAACACTCGCTTCCCGCGGTCGCTGAGGAATGTGATCGACTCCCCGACCATGTCGAGCCCTTCCTCCAGCGAGGTCTTGAGGGCCTCGGTCACGTGCCGGTCCCACGACTTGCCCACGATGCAGATGAAATCGGTCTCGGCGGCGAGAAGGGCCTGGAGCTGGGCGTCACCCCCCACCGATCCTCGGGGCCGGCGGGTGGAGCCAAACGCAACCAGCTTCGACCTCCCGAGCTTCAGCTCCTGTCGCGCCCTGGCGAAGAACTCGTCGTCCTTTGGGTTCGCTCCCGGCCAGCCGCCTTCGATGAAATGGACCCCCAGTTCGTCGAGGAGGTGGACGACGCGCAGCTTCTCCCCAACCGTCGGGGAGAGGCCTTCGGCCTGCGTGCCATCGCGGAGTGTCGTGTCGTAGATCTCTGCTGTCTTGTTCATGGTGCGTCCTGGCAATGAAAAGACCCCCGCGCTTTGCGGAGGTCTGGAGCCGGGGCGACGCCTCAGGAGAGGCGCGGGCCCCTAGGGAATGATGATGTGCTGGCTCGGCTCGCTCATTCCTCTCATTCGGTGGCTCAGTATGGGAATGGGGCCGGCTTTAGTCAAGACGAGGCTCGTGCGATCGCGCCGTTTGCGGTGATGGCATTTGAGGAGTCACACATCACGGGTGATCGGTGTTGCGCGACCAATCGTATCGAGGGCTGTGCCGAGCTCATCGTGGACAACCTCGACGCTTGGGCGGCCTGGCATCGGGAGAACAACTGAGCTGATATCAATCGGGGGCCGCGACCAGTGGCCCCTCATGCCGGGTGTCGAATTGCCAGCCGCGCCGCGACGAAGCGAGTATCGCTGTCATGATCGACTACGCGCCGGTCCCCACCCCTGATCAACTCGAGATCCTCGGCCGGGAGCTGGGCATTGCCGTGGCACACGATCACCGGATCAACGGAGGTTTGGGCGGGACCATGGACGTGTTGCGGCGGGAGGACGGCGTCCTGGTGGTCCTCAAGCGGTACTGGCTGCCCGAAGACGATGAGCCGAGCCCGGCCCAGACCGAGTACCGAGCCCTGATCCTCGCACGTGAGCACGGTGTCCCCTGTCCGGCTCCTTTCTGGATCGATTGGATCGGGCTCTTCCCGGAGCGGGCCGTGGTGATGGAGTTCATCTCCGGCTCAGTGCTCCTCGAGCCTTCTGACCCCCTCGATTGGGCCTCGCAGCTCGCCTCGGCCCTGATTTCGATCCATCAGATCGAGCCCTCCCAGGACGACCAGGAACTCTTCCCGGCCCACCCCCACGGTGAGGGTCCTCATGAGGATGAGAAGCCGGACGCCAAAGGGCGGCAGCACCCTTTGACCGAGCGTGTCCAGTCAACGCGACGCGAGGCCATGACCACCCTCCAGCCGGAGGCCGCCGTCTATATCCATTCCGACTACTGGCCCGGGAACACCCTGTGGGATGACGAGCGTCTGGTTGCAGTCGTCGACTGGGAGGGAGGTGGGAGGGGGGACCCGGCCATCGATGTCGCCTGTTGCGCCTTTGACATCTCGATGTTGGGCTTACCGGAGGCTGCCACACATTTCATCGATGTCTATCGGGAGCTCTCCGGTCGTCGTCTCCCCAATCTGGCCTATTGGCGCCTGTTCGCGGTGAGTCGGCCTCTGCCCGATATAGCGATTTGGGTGCCGGGCTGGAGGGCCATGGGTTTCGACATGAGCGAAGACGCCGCACGCCAGCGGCACACGGCGTTGATCGAGACCGCCCTCAGCACCTGGGGCCATAGAGGATCGACATGAAGAGGGAGGGGCCCTCACCGGCCCCTCCCTCTTCGTCCCCTCGAGCAGGGTCAGGCTCCGAAGGCCTGCTCGAAGGCGGTGCGGAACTCGGGGGTGGAGGGACCACTGAAGCCGCAGTAGTTGACGTTCCCGTCGAAGGCGGTGATCAGATACTGACCCCCAACCTCGAACGGGAAGCCGGCGATCAGGGCCCCCATCCCGGCCGGTGCGTGTAGCACAACCTGACCGGCGTCGCCGCCCTTGAACCACTCGTCGACATCGAGTGTGACCGTCTCGCCCTCCACCGAGGTCGCGGTTCCCTCGAAGGCGACCTCCATCTTGGCCAATTCCTCGACGCTGAACATGATGCACATCGCCATCGGATCCTCACCGGCGGCGTTCAATTCGAGCGGCGGGCCCGAGGCGACAGGGTCCTCGCCGTCTCCTGTCAATGCGATCGCCCCGCCTACGGCTACTACGAGGACGACGGCTGCCGCCACCCCCACCAGCCAGCGGTTGGACTTGGGCTCCGGAGCAGCCGGGGGCTGTTCGGTGACTGGTGAGCTCATGATTCCCTCCAAGAGGTCTCGTGACGATTTGGTCGTCAAGGGTTCGGTGTCCACTCCGGGGTGCATCGGATCGAGACGGGCTAGCCGTTCGCGTAGCTGGTCTGTCATCGTTGATTCTCCTCGGCGTTCCCATCCCCTATGTGTCCGGTTCCGGAGGGATCCTGTCGGGTCAAGGCATCAGCGAGCTTGTTCCTGGCCCGGCTGAGACGGAGGCTGACCGCATTGGCCGTGCTGCCCAGTGCCAGGGCGATCTCCCGTGGCTCGAGTTGCTCCCATGCCCAGAGGCGTAGGACCTCCTGGTCGGGGGCCGGAAGTGTGGCAAGGGCGGTGGCCAGTTCCGGATCTTCCAGGCTGTCGGCCGGATCGTCGACAACAACCGGCCGCTCGGTCTCCAGCCGCGAAACCAGTCGCAGGTGACGTGCCGCCGACCGTCGTTGATTTGCCAAGGTGCGCCGGGCCACGCCGTAGGACCAGGGAAGAACTGCCTCCTCGGGCACCTCATCGAGCCGACGCCACACAGTCAGCAGCACATCGGCCAGGGCGTCAGAAGCATCCTCGCCCGACGTCCGACGACGCAAATAGCGCTGCAACGGGTCGTACACCTCGGCGACGACCGATTCGAAGCGGTTCCGCCGCTCGCCTTCGGAGCTCACCACATACCTGTGTCCGACACGCACGGGATTCTGTCAACGTTCGGCGGAGTTCTCGGGCTTGCGGGGGCACATGTCCCTCGCAGACCGTCATGAGTCTGCAGGCCCATGCAGTTTTGCGAGCTTCTGGACGACGATGGACACCAGCAAAGGCCAGATGCCAGAGTGGGTCGGCTCCCACCGATCCAGCCTCCCTGAGAACCAGGTGCGGAGCCACCACCCCGCACCTGGTTCACTGCTTCTAGACCAGCCCTGTGCTGGCGAGATGGGGCGTCAGCACGTCGACATCCTCGGCGCCGAACGCGTCGACCACCTTCTCCCTCGAGTCAGCCGTGCAGATTGCAATGACCGAGGGCCCCGCACCTGACCTCGCCGCATGAAGCGCTCCGGAGCCCTTCGCCACATCGATCAACCCCGCCACCTCCGGTGAGATCCCCTCACGCGCCTGTTCATGGATCTCATCTCCGTGTGCCGCCCCGAGCAAGGCCGGATCGCCAGTGATGAGACCGGCGGTCAGTGCGGACATGCGGGACAAGCTGCGCAAGACACGGTCGTGGGGATGAGCGGACTCGATGACGCTGCGGGCATGCTCGGTGGGGAGATGGTGCCCGGGAACGGCTATGACGACCTGCAGCGCAGGGTGGATGGGCAGACGCAGCGGCAGGCCCTCGGCCGGGACGAGAGCGAGGCCGCCATATACCGCCGCCGCGACGTTGTCGGCGTGGCCCTCCAACTCGGCCGATTGGCGGTAGACGCGGTCGGGACTCGCTTCTTCTCCAGTCAACCGCAAGGCGGCCGCGACGCCTGCCACCGACGCCGCTGCAGACGAACCGAGACCTTTGCCGATCGGGATGTCGGCGTCGACCTGGATGCTGAGCGGGAGCCCCTCACCGACGATCCGGCGGACGGCACTCATCACACGGTCGCCCTCCCCGGGACCCGGTTGGTACCTGCCGATGTGCTCGACTCTCCATTCGTCGGAGCGGCTCGCCTTGACAGCACACCGGATCTCCAGTGCCAGTGCCAGGCAATCGAACCCCGGCCCGAGATTGGCCGAAGTCGCCGGTGCAGACGCTGTTGCGGAGTGGAGGTCCTGGCTCACGTCCGCAGGATATTCGGGGTTAGCGTGCCGGAAGTTGGGCGACATCTTCGACTTCGAGAACCTCCTGCCCGAGCTGATCGTCGGCCTCGGCCTGGCCCTTCTCGTCGGCAATGGGCTCGCTTGGTGGCGGCACCGTCAGGGCCGGGCCCCTGAGGGAGTGGAAAATCCCCAGTTCCGGGGCGGCCGGGTCGTTTTCCTGATGGTGGTCGGTGCAGTCATGACCGCCTGGGGGACGGTGTCGCTCCTCACCTAGCATCGATGGATGGCAACAGGCGGGAGCACCAGGGCGATCATCGCGGCGATGCTGGCCAATGCAGGCATCGCGTTGGCCAAGTTCATCGCCTACCTCGTCACCGGATCCGCATCGATGCTCGCCGAGTCGATCCACTCGGTGGCCGACACCTCCAATCAGGGATTGCTGCTCCTGGGAAGCAATCGTGCCCGACGGATCGCCGACGACCAACACCAGTTCGGGTACGGGCGGGAGCGCTATTTCTGGTCGTTCGTGGTCGCAATGGTCTTGTTCACGCTGGGCGGCCTGTACTCGATCTATGAGGGGGTCACCAAGATCCGCGATCCACACGAGCTGACCTCGATCGGGTGGGCCATCGGGGTGCTCTTGGTCGCCATCGTCCTGGAGACGTTCAGCTTCAGGACTGCCATCACCGAGGCGCGCAAGGTGAAAGGCACCCGGGGCTGGTGGCAATACATCCGCACCTCTCGCTCCCCCGAGCTGCCCGTGGTCCTGCTCGAGGATGCGGGCGCCCTGTTCGGGCTCATGTTCGCCCTGACCGGAGTCGGGTTGGCCGCGATCACCGGCGACGAGATCTGGGACGCAGTGGGCACACTCTGCATCGGCGCCCTGCTCCTCGTCATCGCCGGTTTTCTCACCGTCGAGATGAAATCACTTCTCATCGGAGAGGCTGCCACCGGGGACGACGTCGACGCGATACGCAAGGCGGTGGAGGCATGCCCCGACGTCGTTCATGTCATCGATCTGAAGACCCAGCACATCGGTCCCGAGGAGTTGCTCGTAGCCGGGAAGCTCGAGTTCGCCTCGCATCTGAGCACTCGTGAGCTGGCCGCGGCCATCGACGCGACCGAGACGTCGATCCGGGGAGCGGTCCCGCTCGCCGCCCGCATCTATCTCGAGCCCGATGTGTGGAGGGCAGACCACATCCCGACCCCCGATGTTCCTATGCCAGATCCGTCCGATGGGGCGCATTGAGCCCACTGCGACCAGTGTTGCTGTGCATCAGCCCTCCGATTGTGCAGTATCGGTGAATTCGCGTGGTGCCGGCCCCCGTCGTGTTCAGTATTCGTGTACCGTCGCCATGCATCCCTCGGGCATCTGCAACTGCGGCCGAGTCTGAGGTCGGACAAAACCGTCTACTGACGAGGAGGAGAACGTGAGCAGACGAGCAAGCATCCTTGCTTTGGTGACTGCCATCGCCCTCACCATCGCGGCCTGTGGGGGCGACACCGGCACCACGACAACGGCCGGCGATGAGGGCACGACGACTGCGGCGCCCGGAACCACGGCGTCCCCCGACACCACCGCCGCCCCGAGCACCACGGCCGAAGGGTCGGGTGATCCGATCGTCGTCGGCGGGACCCTCTCGCTCACCGGGGCATTCGCCGCGACCGGAGCGATCCACAAGGTCGCCGGGGAGATGTTCATCGAACGGCTGAACGCCGCCGGCGGCCTACTCGGCCGCGAGGTGCAGTGGAATCTGCTCGACGACGAGTCGGACACGGCCAACATCGCCCCGCTCTACGAGCAGCTGATCAGCCAGGATCAGGTCGATCTGATCATGGGCCCCTACGCCACGCCGAACATCCTTGCCGCCATGCCGGTGGCCGAGCGGTACGGATACACACTTCCCCAGCACACTGCAGTGCTGGCGCCGCTGATGACCTATGCCTGCCAGTTCCCGGGCTGGTCGATCGGCCCGGAGCCGAACTCGTTCATCCCCAATCAGATCGCCGATGCCCTCGACAGCCTCGACGGCGCGGTGAGCACCGTCGCCCTCCTCACCAACGAGTCGGGCTCGACGGCGTTCATCAGCTACGGCGTCGCCGATGACCCCGACGACCCATCGACCCTCAACATCCTGCCAGAGCGCGGTTACGAGATCGTGGCCGACATCCCCTACCCGCCGGGATACGAGGATTGGGGATCGACCGCGGCCCAGGTTCGTGACGCCAACGCCGACCTGGTCTTGGTGAACGGGCTAGGGGTCGAGGCCAACTCGCTGATCGACGCGATGCAGCAGCTCGACTACACGCCACCGATGATGTTCGCCTTGTTCCCGGCCCCCGGCCCCCTCCTCGGGCTGGGCGACGCGGCCCAGGGGACGCTCTCGGTGTCGATCTTCGAGCCAAACGAGCCGATCCTCGAGCAGATGGATCCCGAGGTGCGCGAGATCGTCGACGAGTTCGCCGAGCGCGCCGCGGCCGAGGAGATCCCGTATACGGTCTTCGAGACCCAGGCCGCCGCGTCCTGGAACGCATGGGAGATCCTGGCCCAGGGTGTCGAAGGCGCTGGATCGACCGACGGGCAAGGAATCTGTGACTCATTGCACTCGACCGGTGCCGAGCTGACCTTCAGCGGAGCGGTCACCTTCGACCCTGCGGTGAACAACTTCTGGGACACCACCGAAGGCCTGAAGCAGATCCAGGGCTCCGAATGGGTGATGGTCTGGCCCGAGGACATCGCGGCCGGCGCGCTAGCCGGCCCCACCGGCTGAGTCAGCGGATGGACCGGCGCCCCGGGTCTCCTCTCGAGGGAGACCCGGGGCTACCGTCCGCGGTCGAAAGCCCCGGATGAGTCATTCTTGATCGAGCTGCAGGCCGCCGTCTCTGGCGCTCTCAACGGCAGCCTCTACGCCCTGATGGCCCTGGGGCTCTCCCTCGCCTGGGGATTCCTCAAGGTCATCAACCTGGCCCACTTCGCCATGATCCTCCTGGCTGGCTATCTCACCTTCGAGCTGGCGACCTCGACCGGTCTGAGCCCGATCGCCACGATCGTGGTCACGGCACCCCTCATGTTCCTGGTCGGAGCTCTGATCCAGCTGGGTTACGAGCGGTTCGACGTGTCCGAGCTCAACTCACTCCTGATCAGCTACGGGCTCCTGATCATCACGGTGCAGGTGGTGACCAACATCTGGACCGCCGACTTCCAGCGCCTCCCGTCCGAGATCAACCCCTTTTCGGCGGAGTCGCTGGCGGTCGGATCACTCAGATTCCCCATGCCGACTCTCTTGGCGGCCGGGTTCGCTGTAGTCCTGGTGGTGGCCGCGGCGCTGGTGCTCGGGCGCACGTACGCAGGAAGGGCGCTACAGGCGTTCGGCCAGGACCGCGAGATCGCCTCGGCCTTCGGCATCGACCATCGACTGTTGGGGGTCCTGCTCGCCGGTGCCGCAGGGGCCAGCGCGGCGGTCGCCGGGATGTTGTTCCCGATTGGCGGCACCCTCACCCCCGATCTTCCCTTCGAGTGGATAGGCCTGGTGTTCGCCATCGTCATCCTCGGTGGCATCGGGAATGTCACCGGGACCCTGTACGCCGGGCTTCTCGTCGGTGCGACATCGGGGCTGGTGGCGGTGATTTGGACCCCATCCACTTCCCCATTCGTCGTCTTCTCCCTCGTGGTCCTGGCCCTGGTGTTCCGCCCCAAGGGCCTGTTCCCACAGAAGGGGGGCTGAGTGCGTCACAAGGGATGGCTGGCACTGGTCGGGATCGCGGTGGCTGTTGTCGCCCTGCCCGCCATTCGTCACAGCACCGACTTCCCCATGTTCTACCTGATCTTCCTCTCCGGGATCCTGTTCTGGACGGCTCAATCCACCAGCTGGAACATCCTGTCCGGATACAGCGGCTACTTCAGCTTCGGCCAGGGCGCCTTCTTCGGCGTCGGGGTCTACACGATGGCGGTCCTCTTCGGCCGCCAAGGAATCAACTGGTGGGTGGCTGCCCTGGCCGCCGGGCTCGCCGCCATGCTGCTCGGGCTGGCCATAGGGACCATCGCCTTCCGGCTCAGGTCGCTCCGCGGCGAGATCTTCGCTCTGCTCACGTTGGCTATCCCCTTCATCCTGGCCTCGTTGGCGCGGCTCTCCAAAGCCATCGACGGGGGGCAGGGAATCGTCATCCCGGTGCCCGAAGCGCCGTCATTCCTCAGCCAGTTCCAGGAGTTCGTCTTCGTCGTGAGCGGAGTCGTGGCGCTGTTCGCCCTGACGGTCGCCTATGTGATGCAGCACACCCGCTACGGCTGGGCGCTGTTCGCCATCCGCGACGACGAGGACGTGGCAGAAGGCCTCGGTGTGCCCACCTTCTTCCACAAGATGATCGCCATTGGCGTAACCGGTTTGATCGCCGGGATCTCGGGCGCGGTCGCCGCCCTTCAGTTGGGTTTCGTCAGCGTGGAAGGGACGTTCAACCTCGATGTC
This sequence comes from Acidimicrobiia bacterium, assembly GCA_025928935.1. Taxonomy (GTDB): domain Bacteria; phylum Actinomycetota; class Acidimicrobiia; order Spongiisociales; family ZC4RG35; genus JARDZU01. Next base: position 8,377 of record JAICNB010000044.1, on the reverse strand, counting down.
CCCCTCTTCGTCATCGTGATGAGCGTGCTCGGTGGCCGGGGCCACTGGGCCGGTCCGATGGTGGGAGCCGTCTATGTGTACACGCTGCAGAACCGTCTCGCGTCCGGGGGTTTCGAGGGGTGGAGTCTGATCGTCCTCGGGGCGCTCCTCGTACTGGTGATGCTGCTCGCCCCTGAGGGCCTAATGGCCGGTTTTCGACGGCGACCGTGGCTTTCGGCGGGCATCTTCATAGTGATCTTCCTCGGGCTCTGGCTGCTCGGGATCACGTCCGATCCGGTCACCGCGCTGGCGCTGGCGCTCGGAGTGACGGCGGTCATCGCCTTCATTCCCGGCGGTGGGGACAGAAGCACATCGAGCCTCGTCGACTCTGGCGAGCCACAGGAGCACCACGCTCCAGTCGGCGACGAGCCGACAGACGAGAGGGCGGAGGTTGGGCGACCCCTGCTGGTGGCAGAAAACGTGGTGATGACGTTCGGCGGTGTCCGGGCCTTGCGCGGGGTCTCGATGAGGATCCACGAGGGTGAGCTGGTCGGGCTGGTCGGCCCCAACGGGTCGGGCAAGACCACCCTCGTCAACCTGATATCGGGTGCTTTCCCGCCGACGTCAGGGAGCATTTCGCTCGACGGGACCGGGATCGTCGGAGCGAGACCGCACCGTGTCGCCCATCTCGGCATCGCTCGGACCTATCAAATCCCTAGGCCGTTCACGTCTCTCACCGTCCGGGACAACGTGGCCATGGCGATCATGTTCGGCCGGGAGCCACTCGGTCTGGACGCATCGAGACGGGCGGCGTCCGAGTATCTGGATCTTGTCGGCATGGGCGGCCGCGCCGACGCCTTCCCTGGAGAGATAAACCTCCACCAGCGCCAGCTGCTCGAGATGGCGAGGGCGATCGCCACCCGACCCTCGCTGCTCCTGCTCGACGAGGCCCTGGCCGGCCTCAACCCGGTCGAGATCGACAACGCGGTCGACGTGGTGAGGCGTATCCGGGCTTCCGGGGTGAGCATCGTCCTCGTGGAGCACCTACTAAGAGTGGTGAATCAGCTGGCGACCAGGATCGTGGTCCTCGATCAGGGCCTCGAGCTCGCCGAGGGCGAGCCAGCCGTCGTGATGAGGGACCCGGCGGTGGTAAAGGCATATCTGGGAAGGCAGGCCGATGCTGCAGGTGACTGATCTCGACGTGTTCTATGGCGATGCCCAGGCCCTATGGGGGGCATCGGTCACAGTGGGCAGCGGCGAGGTGGTCTCGATCGTGGGGTCGAATGGGGCCGGCAAGTCGACGTTGGTCAATGCGATCATGGGGATCCTCAGGCCGCGCCGGGGCCGAATCGTGCTCGACGATCAGGATGTGACCGAGACACCGGGGCACCGGATGTGCCGGGCGGGTGTGGCAATCGTCCCCGAGGGCAGACGGTTGTTCCCTTCTATGAGCGTGGAGGACAATCTCGACCTCGGTGCCTTCAACCGGGTGGCAAGAGCGCACTACGAAGAATCTCTGCAATGGGTTCACACGTTGTTCCCCCGGCTCGCCGATCGGCGGTCGCAGCTCGCAGGGAGTCTCAGCGGCGGTGAGCAGCAGATGCTCGCCATCGGGCGCGGCCTGATGGCGCGTCCCCGCCTCTTGTTGATGGACGAGCCGTCCCTCGGCCTCGCCCCGGTGGTGGTCGACGAGGTCTTCGACGTCATCGAGACCGTGCGTGACGAGGGAGTGAGTGTCTTGTTGGTCGAGCAGAACGCACAGATGGCACTGGACGTCTCGTCGCGGGCCTATCTACTGGCCGAGGGACGCGTGGTCATGGACGGCACCGCCGAAGAGCTGGCGAAGAGCCGCGAGGTGAGGGACTCGGTCCTGGGTCTGTGACCTGACACGCCGCCCTCCCGATCGTCACCTACCGAACCCGTAGTCGACTCGACGTGTGACAATCGGCCGATGAGCATCCGCGGCATCGCGCTCACCACCATCGACGGCGATTCCACCACACTCGCCGACTACGCCGATCAGGTGGTGCTGATAGTCAATGTCGCCTCTCGCTGCGGTCTGAGCCCGCAATACCAGCAGTTGGAGGAACTGCAGAAGACCTATCACGACCGTGGCTTCAACGTGCTCGGCTTCCCCAGCAACCAGTTCTTCCAGGAGTTGGGGAGCGACGACGAGATCAAGGAGTACTGCTCGACGACCTGGGGAGTCACGTTCCCGATGTTCGCCCGGGTCAAGGTGAACGGGAAGTCACGACATCCGTTGTATCAAGCGCTGACGAGAGCCCCCGACGGCGCCGGCAAGGCGGGAAGGATCCAATGGAACTTCGAGAAGTTCCTGGTGACGCCTGACGACCGGATACAGCGCTTCCGCCCACAGACCGCCCCCGACGCTCCCGAGATCGTCTCGGCCATCGAGGCAGCCCTTCCGTAGTGGGTCGGTCTCGGTCGAGGAATGGGAAGCCCGGATGGGTCCTTTGCCGCGGGGGAAAGTAACCTGGCGACGATCGCGGGTGTAGTTCAATGGTAGAACACGAGCTTCCCAAGCTCGGAGCGAGGGTTCGATTCCCTTCACCCGCTCCTGGTTCGCTTCCCTTCACCTGCGCCACGCGGCCCTCGCCTCGCTTCCTGGCTCTGGGACTACCTCGTGATCTTCGGCTGGCTCCTGCTCGTCTTCGTCCTGGCCGGCCTCCCCCAATTGCTGGGGTGGATCGATCTCTCCCCGGTGTGGACCGATCAGAACAGCTCCGACGTGGGCATCACCCTCCTCACCGTGCTCCCCTACTTCCTCTATCTGTTCCTCACTGAGATCTCGGACCGACACGCAACTTGGGGAAAGAGAAGGGCAGGTATCACCGTTGCCGGCGTCGATGGGACCTCACCGGGCCGTGGCGCCATCGCCGCAAGGAACGTGTTGAAGGTCCTGCCCTGGCAGTTGGGGCACATGGGGACCATGCGGCTGGCCACCTCGGACGAAGTCACGGCCGCCGCGGTCACGTTCGAGGTGGCCTCGCTCCTACTGCTGGCCGCCATCGTCGTTCCGATCCTGAACCGGCGCCGGGGCGTGCATGACGCTCTGGCAGGCACAACTGTCACCTGCATTGGCCACGAGGAAACCGGAACCAACGGATCGCCGAATTCGCTGTGAGGACATGATGGGAGCCGTTCGATACGCCCTGTCTGCCGTCCTGTTTCTCACCGTGGCCTGTGCCAACGCCGATTCCGACGTGTCGCCGACGACGGCCATTGTCATGACCACAACGAGCACCGCCGCGACTTCCACGACAACGCTCTCCCCGAGCACAACCGAGCCGGTCCAAACCACGGTCACCACGATCCCGGTTGACCTGATCAATCCGCTGGCAGGAACGTTGGCCGGCGTCCAGGTGGGTCAGGGACCGGTAGACCCGATCATCGGGGCTGTCACCGCGGTGTTCGGCCGGCCAGAGCAGGACAGCGGATGGAGACCCGACCCCTGCATCGGTGGTCCGCCCACCCGAAGTGTCATCTGGAGCTCCCTCGCTGCGTACTTCGAGGAAGCCGATGGAGCTGAGAATCTCATGGGCTATAGCTGGGATCAGACGGGCCAGGCCGGCGAGCCAATCGAACTGCCCGAAGGGATCGAGCTCGGCACGCCATTCAGCGGCGCCGCCGCCCTGTACCCGGACGGGGCATATACCCACGATTCGCTCGAATTGGACGGGGTCATCCTCCAGGAGACTCCGATGCTCGCCGTCGTGGGGCAGCACACAGACGACGGCTCCGGCGCTGTCGACCATGTGTGGGTGGGGGCTATACCTGCCTGCAGCTGAGGCCAATCGGGCATGACCGGATCTACCATCCCAACCGGTGATCTTCTCCGACCGCTCCATACGCGAGGCCATCGAATCGGGGCTCATCCAGATCGAGCCCTTCGAGCCGAGCTACGTACAGCCCTCCTCGGTCGATCTTCGAGTTGGCAACGGTTTCCGCGTCTTCGTCAACCATCGTTACAGCCAGATCGATCCCCGTGACCCGCAATCGGACCTGACCCAGTTGGTCGAGGTCGACGAGAACGGGCCCTTCATGCTTCACCCTGGTGAGTTCGTGCTCGGCTCCACGCTGGAACGGGTCAAGCTCGGGGGCGATGTGGTAGCCCGGCTGGAGGGCAAGTCGTCCCTCGGACGGCTCGGCCTCTTGATCCACAGCACCGCCGGCTTCATCGACCCAGGGTTCGAGGGTCACATCACGCTGGAGCTCTCCAACGTGGCGACCCTCCCCATCGCCATCTACCCGGAGATGAAGATCGGCCAGATCAGCTTCTATCAGATGACCACGGCAGCCGACCACCCATATGGTTCGCCCGAGCTTGGATCGAAGTACCAGGGTCAGACCGGGCCCACCGCCAGCAGATCCCACCAGGACTTCGATAACTAGCGCGACTGCGTATATTTCGTTATGACTCCGGCTCTGCCCGACCAAGGGGGCTCGGGACGTACAGAATCGGATTCAGGTCCCCCATGGCCCTAATTGAGTCCCCCCTCTAGAAGCTTCCCCGGCTTCACAGGGCAATGCGGGAACCCCTCCAAGCGGCAGCCTCACGGTTGCCGCTCGTCCCACGCTCCATTGCTCGGTCAGCCCTCTTCGAGGAACGCAGCGACGTCTTCCCGCTCGAAGACCTTCTGAGCCCGCTCCGGGCTGCAGACGGTCGATATCGACGCCACCAGGCTCCCCACTTCGACCACCTGGGTCATGGTCAGGTCCGACATCGTCCCGCCCTGGTCGACGATCGCCTGCAGGGCCTCGATATCGGTCTCGCAGTCCCCTGAGACGTCGACGGACCCTTCGAGGTCGGAGACGGCAGCAGCCACCCACTCCAGATAGCCCGCCGTTCCCGGAGCTTCACGCTCGGCAATCGCAATCACCGCGCTGAAGGCCTCCGCGTCGCTGCCGACCGGGTCCGGGCAACCCATGCTCTCGATCTCGCCCGTCATGTCGGCGGAGACCCCTTCCAACTCCGATCCCAGGGTCTCGAGATCGGTTCCGCTCAGGTTCTCGAAGTCGATGCCCTCGACGACGGGCTCGATGACGCGTAGGTATTCGACGAGGGCGTCGATGCACTCCACGGGCATCTCGCCGAGCGCAGCCGGGACTTCCGTGGTTGTCGTCTCTGTTCCGGACGAGCAGGCGACCAGGGTCGAGACGAGGAGGAATGACAGCACACGCATGGGCCTCACGGGCGCTCCTCGATTGGATGGAAACGAACGCTAGGTCAGAGCGCGATCTGTTTCCCGATCTCGATGACCCGCCCCGGAGGCAGGCTGAAGAATTGGACCGGGCTGGAGGCGTTGCGATGCATCAACGCGAAAAGACCGGCACGGGCGTGCCCGAGACCACCGCTCCTGTTGATGATGGTCTCCCGCCCCACGAAGAAGGTCGCATCGTCCGGATCGAACCCGAACTCCGGGTCCACGATGTTGGCCAGAGCCTTGGGTACGTCCGGCTCGTCCATGAAACCGAAATGCAGCACGACCTGGACGAATCCCTCACCCAGATCGTGCACCGTCGCCCTCTTGACCTGGGGGACGCGGGGCACAGACGAGGTCTGGACGGCGACCAAGACGACGGTCTCGTGCAAGACCTCGTTGTGTCTGAGATTGGCCAGCAGCGCAGGCGGGGTGACGCCGGGGTCGGGGAAGAGATAGACCGCCGTACCGGGGACCCGCACCTGGGGATGTGTGGTGATGGACCCGATGAAGCGTTCGATGGGCAGCTCTCCCCGTTTCAACGCCGCAGTGAGACGCCGTCTGCCCGTCTTCCACGTGGTCATGATGAGGAATAGGACCAAACCGACCGCCAGGGGGAACCAACCGCCGGCCGGAACCTTGACGATGTTCGCCGAGAAGAAGGCGAGGTCGACGATCAGGAACAGGGCGGTAAGCGAACCTGCCACCAGCTTCGACCAGTTCCACCGCGTTCGCATCACGAAATAGAGCAGCGTCGTGGTTATCACCATCGTGGTGGTGACCGCCACGCCGTAGGCAGCGGCCAGATTGCTCGAGCTCCTGAAGGCGATGACCAGCCCGACGCAGGCGACGGCAAGAACCCAGTTGATCGTTGCTACGTAGATCTGCCCGATCTCCCGGGGAGAGGTGTGATCGATGTCGAAACGGGGCAGATATCCCAACTGCACGGCCTGCATGGTCAGCGAGTAGACGCCCGAGATGAGGGCCTGGGAGGCGATGACCGTTGCCATCGTGGCCAAGATGACCAACGGCAGGACCGCCCACTCGGGTGGCATCCGAAAGAAGGGATTGTCGATGGCGCTCGGGTCAGCCATGAGCATCGCCCCCTGCCCGAAGTAATTGAGGAGGAGGGCAGGGAACACCACGATGTACCACCCGAGTCGGATGGGTCTCTTCCCGAAATGGCCCATGTCGGCATAGAGGGCCTCGGCACCTGTCACAACGAGAAAGATGGAGCCGAGAGCGAGAAAGGCCTGACTGGGCGCGTCGCCGATGAGTCGTAGCCCATGTGCCGGGTTCACCGCCGAGACCACGCCCGGGTCCTGTAGCACGTGGTACCCGCCGAGAAGAGCCAGGACGGCAAACCAAACGATCATCACCGGTCCGAAGATGGCGCCCACCACGGCGGTGCCGGCACGCTGGATGCTGAAAAGGGCAATGAGGATCGCCACCGCTATGGGCACGACGTAGGGCTCCAGGGCCGGAGCCGCGATCTCGACCCCTTCGACCGCAGAGAGCACCGAAATGGCCGGAGTGATGATGCCGTCGCCGTAGAGGAGGGCGGTGCCGAACAGCCCGAGCAAGATCAACGCCCAGCGGGCGCCCACTGTGGGTTGCCTGCGACGGGGCACGATCAGCGCAGTGAGGGCCAGAATCCCGCCCTCACCGTGGTTGTCGGCCCGCATCACGAAGATCAGGTATTTGACCGACACGATCAGGACCAGGGCCCAGAACATCAGGGACAGGATCCCCAATACGCTGGCCCTCGTCACCGCAAGGTTCTCGGCGACGTGGAACGACTCCCGGAAGGCGTACAGCGGGCTGGTGCCGATGTCCCCGTAGACGACGCCGAGCGCGCCCACCGACAACATCAGGAGGTAGCGATTCCCGCGCTTCTCGTTGGCCATCGTCGGGCGGTCTATCCCGGGATTGAGGTTGGTCTGGGGGTCATGGAGGACCGGGCCCGGGTCGTGGCGTGGCCACCTGTCTGAGGCACAACTGGGCGAGAGTAGCCATCTGTACAGTCGTACCGGTGCTGGTGACGATGATCGTGGAGATTCCGAAAGGGAGCCGCAACAAGTACGAGACCGACCACGAGACCGGTGAGATCTTCCTCGACCGGATGCTGTTCACTGCCACCCGGTACCCGGCCGACTACGGGTTCATCCCTGAGACCCATGCCGACGACGGCGACCCGCTCGACATCCTGGCCTTGGTGACCGAGCCGACCTTCCCGGGATGCCGGATCCGGGTCCGCCCCATCGGCCTGTTCCTGATGGAGGACCAGGGCCACGCCGATCACAAGGTGCTGGCCGTGCCCGACGGCGACCCGCTGTGGCGTGGTGCCGAGGACCTCGATGATGTCCCCGAGCATCTCCTCGCCGAGCTCGAGCACTTCTTCGCGGTGTACAAGGAGCTCGAGGACAAGAAGACGGCGACCCTGGGCTGGCGGGGGGCGGCGGAGGCCTTCGAGACCATCGACCGCGCCTTGGAGGCGGGCCGGGCCCGGACCGCCGATGGTTAGGTGACGTCCCGACCCAGGTTGGCGAAACGGGTGAACTCGGGCTGAAAGGTGACCTCCACCGGCCCGGTGGACCCGGCGCGGTGCTTGGCCACGATCACCTCGGCGATCCCCTTTCGGTCCTGGTCCTCGGGGTGGTAGTACTCGTGGCGGTAGATGAACATCACGACGTCGGCGTCTTGCTCGATGGAGTTGTGGACGAAAATCCCGTTGGCTACGAAGTTGTGGGTCAGTTCGACGGTCGCGTCGAAGACCTCCCGCTCTCCGACCGGGGTGATGGACACGACGCGGTCCCAGAGCACGTCCGACTCGGCGAGGGCATCTAGGTAGTCATCGTCGAGGGCGCTCGCCAGTCTGCGCATTCGGGCACGGGAGATACCCGACCTGTAGAGGGTGGAGCCGTAGTACGACATGCCGAGTCGATTGGCCAGCTCGCGGGCCGACACACCGGCGGCGGGCATGGCCTTGTTCCTGATGTAGGACCACACCGAGGCCGGGATCGTGTCGACATTCGGATTCGCCTCCTGGGCTTGGAGCACGCTGATCATCGAGCGTGCTATCTCACCCCTGGCACCTGCCACTCCGACACTGGTCAGGAAACGGAGCTTGCTCTCGTGTCCCTGGAGCACGACGTGGTACTGATCCCTCCCTTGAC